>VGRX01000578.1 GCA_016875215.1 Deltaproteobacteria bacterium | reverse complement strand
TGCGAGACCTGCGGCCCGGTACAGGAAATCGACGGGAAGACCCCGCCGGAAAACGACCTCTGGACCGCCCTCTCCGACGGAGCGTGCCCTCCGGACGAGACCGCCTGGTTCTCGGCCAAGACCACCCCCGCCGGCGACCCGATCCTCGAGCTTTATGCCGGTCGTGCCGCGGCCTGTCCCCCCGGAAACGTCACGGTCCGTCTCGCGGCTGCCCGCAACCTGTACCCTGAAAGCACCGTCGTTCGCATCGACTACGAGTGGGAGTCCGTCGCACCTGCCGCCCTGGGAGGTCCCGCTGCCCGGCTCGTCCTGGACGACGGCGAGTCGCTCCTGACTCTCTACCAGGCCCAGACCCAGCAGGAGCCGGGCGCCTGCGGCCCGGAACGCCGCATCGCCGAGGCGCAGCGGGACGGACGGTTCGAGCTGGCCTTCTCGCACGCCGGCCTCGAGGTAGCGGTCCGCAACGACGGCGTGGATGTCCCCGGCAGCCCCTTCGACCTCTCCGGCCTGGGTTCCCAGTGGGTCGTCCATCTCGAGGCCTCCGGCGCCTCTTTCGACCCGGCATGTCCCGCCCACGCCCTCATCCGCATCAAGAGCTGGGAGTACGTCTGTGAGTGATAGCCTTGAGGGGCTTTCCTCGCCTTGCCTCCGTCAGGCTGGATCGGGTATTCTCGCGGACGGGGAGGTGCAGGCGTGCATCGAGCTGGCAGGCATCCGGGGCAGGGTAGGGGGAGCTGGATGAAGACGCGGTCAGGACATCCGGGGAGGACTGGGGACGGGCACGTCGGCCTGGAAAGAAGCGTGCTGCTCCTCCTGCTGCCCGCTGCACTTGTTCTTGCCGCATGCGTCGACATCGAAGGCGCGGTCGATCGGCGCTCCGACCTGAAGACCGGGGCAATCGGCAATTCGATACCGCAGGACCGGCAGAGCGCGGATGCATCGGGGGATCTCGGCCCGGTCGAAGATGCCGGCAATCCGGGAGCTGCCGACCTCGACTCGAATGGGGGCCGCGCAGACGGCCACCTCGACGCCGGGGACCGGGCAGGCCTCGACGCGAATGCTCCGGCTTTCGACTCGGCCGGCGGCGAGGTCGGCGATGCCGGACCGGAGGACATCGACGTCGACCTGTGCACCCCCGACTGCGAAGGGAAGAACTGCGGTTCCGACGGCTGCGGAGGGGTCTGCGGCTATTGCCCCCAGTCCAAGCCGAT
Organism: Deltaproteobacteria bacterium; assembly: GCA_016875215.1. Lineage (GTDB taxonomy): Bacteria > Myxococcota_A > UBA9042 > CAIXZC01 > CAIXZC01 > CAITUV01. The sequence goes on along the minus strand of VGRX01000578.1, from coordinate 1,694 downwards.
CTGCACCTTTGGAGAGTGCAAGGCATGCAAGCCCGATTGCGGCGCCTTCGAATGCGGCCCCGACGGCTGCGGCGGGACGTGCGGCAAGTGCCCTTCCAAGTTCGCCTGTATCGGCGGGTTCTGCAAGGCGCCGGCCTGCGCTCAACAGCAGACCCTGCTCCTCGAGAGCTTCGATGCCTGCACTCAAGGCATCTTCGACATCGTCGACTTCGAGCCCGATGACTCCGTGACCTGGTGGGCGCTGCCTCTCAAGAACTACTCTCCGCCATGCGCACTGTTCCTTGGCGACCCGGAAACGCTCACCTACGACACGGCCGCCGGAGTCCACTTGAAGCTGCTGTCCCCCGAGGTTTCACTGGCCGCCGGGATTGCCTGGCGCCTCACCATCCGCCTGTTCTTCGAGCTCGAGCCCGTTCCGTCGCCCCTCTATCCGTACGACTACGATGTCCTCTACCTCCGCTTTGTGGAACAGCCCGGCGGAAAGGAGATCGACCTCTGGTCCACCAAGGAGGACCTCAACTCGAGCGGTTCCGAGATGAAGCTGCTCAATCTTGATCTGTCCGCGCTTGCCGGTCTGACCGGTCGGTTCGAGCTCGAGTTCGACACGGTCGACTCCATCGCCAACGACTACCCCGGGATCTACCTCGACGACTTCCGCCTCGACGTCATCTGCCCGTACTGCGGCAGCCCGGAGGAGTGCTCCGACGGGGAGGCCTGCACGCTGGATTCCTGTGAGGCTTTCGACAACTTCCCGGATGTCGGAGGTTGCTGGCAAGAACCGATCCCGGACTGTTCATAGGAACTCCGATCGGCGCTCCTGGCCCCTCAATGGTGTCCGCAGGACGAGCAGTTCCCGGAAGAGCAGGACGAGCAGCCGGATGAAGAGGCGGTCGGGCGGTATCCGCCGGCATCGCTCTTGACACGGGAGCTGAAGGACGACATCAGCTTGCCCACGTCTGCGCTCGAACAACCCGGACAACGCACCGTGTCGATTGCAGACATCGAGACCAGCACCTCGAACTGGCGCTCACAGCTCCGGCAGCGGAATTCGTAGAGTGGCATGTCCGTCACCTGCGGTATCAGGACCCCGAAAGGCCGGGCAAGCCGCGCTGGCGGAACCCGGGCCTGCCGGGAGGGCGTAGGAACCTCAGCTGGCCGGCTCCGCCGGCTTCTCGTCGGCAGCGGGAGCTTCCGGCGCAGGCGCGGCCGCAGCCGGTGCGTCGGCAGCCGGCTTCTCCTCGGCAGGGGGAGCTTCCGGCGCAGGCGCGGCGGCAGCCGGTGCGTCGGCAGCCGGCTTCTCCTCGGCAGGGGGAGCTTCCGGCGCAGGCGCGGCCGCAGCCGGTGCGTCGGCAGCCGGCTTCTCGTCGGCAGCGGGAGCTTCCGGCGCAGGCGCGGCCGCAGCCGGTGCGTCGGCAGCCGGCTTCTCCTCGGCCTTCGGTGCGTCGGCAGCCGGCTTCTCCTCGGCCTTCGGTGCGTCGGCAGCCGGCTTCTCCTCAGCCTTCGGTGCGTCGGCAGCCGGCTTCTCCTCGGCAGCCTTGGAAAGATCGGTGGTCTCCTCCTCGGCCGGCTCGAGATTGGTCTCCGGAGACACAGACCCCCGGTCCCGACTCAAGTGGATGGCGATGGCAACCGACAGGATCATGAACAGCGCTGCCATCACGGCCGTAAGCTTGGTGAGGAACGTGGCGGCTCCA
>VGRX01000577.1 GCA_016875215.1 Deltaproteobacteria bacterium | reverse complement strand
GCGGGAGCGCCAGTCTCGAGGAAGTCCGGTACCTGCGACAGAACGGGGTGGATGTGGTGGTCACCGACCATCACCAGGTTCACGGAGGGGGGCCGGAGGCCACGGCATTCGTCAATCCGGATGCGTGGAATGATCCCCGGTTTCGCGTGCTGGCAGGGGTGGGGGTGGCGTTTCTGCTCGTGTCCGGTATCTGGGTCCGGCTCAAGTCGAATCCGGAGTTTTCGGGCCGGCTTCCGTCGCTGAAGGACTACCTGGACCTGGTGACCCTGGGGACCGTGGCGGACATGGTACCGTTGCGGGGTTTGAGTCGGACGCTGGTCCACCACGGCCTGAAGCGGATGAGCGAGGCGCCGTTGCGGCCCGGGCTGCAGGCATTGAAGGAAGTGGCGGTCCAGGATCGTCCGGTGGATACCGCGGCTGTTGCATTCTACATGGCACCGCGGCTCAACGCTGCGGGCCGGCTCGGATCGGCGACCGCTGCCGTGGACCTGCTGATGAGCCCTGCGTTTGCGCAGGCCATCATCCTGGCCCGGCAGCTCCACCAGGAGAACGACCGGCGCAAGGGGTTGGAGAAGAGCATCTTCGAGGAGGCGGATCGCCTGCTGGCGGAGATGTGGAGGCGTGAGCCGTTCCACGCGGCGGTGCTTGCGAGCCCGGACTGGCATCGGGGTGTCCTGGGGATCGTCGCGTCGAGGCTGGTGGAGCGCTACTATCGCCCCGTGGTCCTCCTGTGCGTGGAGGGGGGGGAGGCAACGGGGTCCGGCCGCTCGATTCCCGGGTTCGACCTCGGGGGGGCGCTGGAGGAGTGCTCCGACCTGCTGATGCGACACGGCGGGCACTCCATGGCCGCAGGGCTCACTCTGGATACCTCGCGGATCGACGACCTGCGGAGGCAGCTCGACCGGTTCGTTGCCGACCGTCTGTCGGCAGGCGACCTGCTTCCGAAGCTCTGCGTGGATGCCGTGGTCCCCCTGGCGGAGGTCGACTCGTCCATGGTAGTCGATCTGGAGCGGCTCATGCCCTTCGGAACGGGCAACCCCGAGCCGGTTATCGGCGTACGGAAGGTGAGGGTCGTTTCCGCACAGCGCGTCGGGGGCAGCGGGGACCACCTCAAGCTCCGGGTCGAGCAGGACGGCCGGGTCCTGGAGGCCATCTGGTTCAGAAGCTCCACGATCAAGGTGGCGCCGGGCGACTACGTGGACGTTGCGTTCCACCCGGAAATCCGCAGTTTCCAGCAGCAGACGTTCCTGCAACTGCGGATAAAGGACATGGTGCTCTCCGGAGGCTAGAATGGAAGCCGGACGGGTACTCGGAGTTGATTTTGGCGACCGCCGGGTAGGGCTTGCGGTCAGCGACGAGTCGCGTACCGTGGCGTTCCCTCACGACGTGCTCGAGCTCGAGCCCAGGGAGAGGAACGCAGCGGGCAAGGTGGGGGCCGTTGCCCTCCGCCTGGGCGTGTCCGTCATCGTCGTGGGGGTGCCGTATACCATGGAGGGGCGGCTGGGCGAGCAGGCCGCGGTCGTGCTGGCGTTCATCCGCCAGCTCGAGGACAAGCTCAAGGGCAGGGTGAGGGTCGTGGGCTGGGACGAGCGGCTGACCTCGGTTCAGGCCGAGCGGGCGATGCAGGAAGCCGGGCTCTCCAGCCGAAAGCAGAGGGGACGGCTCGACAAGGTGGCGGCCGCGCTGCTGCTCCAGGCATGGCTGGACCACGACAGGATGCAGAGAGGGGGAGATTCATGAAGCGAAGCGTCCTGTGGACCATGATCATCATCACGGTGCTCGGGTCGGTCGGCGGATTGCTGTTCTGGGACTACACCGACTACATCGGCAATCCGATCTCTTTTCGCGAGGAACGCAACATCCGGGTGGTGGTGAGGCAGGACTCGACGTTGACTCAGGTGCTCGAGCTGCTGGAGGACAAGGGGGTCATCCTCCGCCCGGCGTATTTCCGCGTGTTCCTGATGGTGAACGAGCTGGATGGGCGGCTGAAGGCAGGGGTCTACATGATTTCGACCAAGCGGTCACCCCGGGACGTGGCCATCCTGTTGTCCCGCGGTCCGCAGACCGCGTACATGGTGCTGACGATCAAGGAGGGCTTCAACATCTGGCAGGTGGCCCATGCCATGGAGGAGGCCGGGATAGCGACGGCCGACGAGGTGCTCGTCCTGCTCAAGGACGGTGACTTCGCCAGGCGGACCGGGGTACCGGTAGGACCGGATGCGGCTCGGACGCTCTCCCTCCTGGAGGGGTTCGTCTTCCCCGAGACCTACTTCGTCGCTCCGGGCCAGAAGCTCGAGAGCATCATCGAGCGGATGGTCAGGCAATGCCGGAAGGAGATCGAGAAGGCGAAGCGCAGCAACCTGGTGCGCTACAGCATCATGAAGGAGCAGATGGGGCTGAACGACTACGAGCTGGTGACGCTGGCCTCGATCGTGGAGCGGGAGACGGCGCTGCCCCACGAGAAGAAGCTTGTGGCCTCGGTCTTCCTGAACCGGCTGCGCAGGCAGATGCCGCTGCAGTCCGATCCCACGCTGACCTACAGCGAGGAGAAGCAGGGAGGCAGGCCGACAGCGGCGGATCGCAAGGACGAGACCAACCCGTACAGCACGTACGCAAACAAGGGGCTCCCGCCAGGTCCGATCTGCAATCCGGGACGGGAGTCGCTGGCTGCCGTTGCGGCGCCGGCCCGAACCGATTTCCTCTATTTCGTCTCCCGGAACGACGGTACGGGCGGTCACCATTTCTCGGTCGACTACGACGAGCACCGGCGCGCGGTGAAGAAGTTCCTGAAGGGGGAGGACAGGTGAGCAGTGGGACGACCGGGGCCGACGACCTCTGCATGGCTGGGGTCGTGGTTGCACAGACCGGGGGGGTGGTGACCGTCCGCGGGGAGGGCGAAGGGTGGG
>VGRX01000576.1 GCA_016875215.1 Deltaproteobacteria bacterium | reverse complement strand
GGCCGCGGCCGCGCTGGATCGTGCCGGCTACTTCTCGCTGGAGGTCTGGGGCGGGGCCACGTTCGACGTGTGCCTGAGGTTCCTGAACGAGTGCCCGTGGGAGCGGCTCAGAGCCCTGCGCAAGGCGCTTCCCAACACGCGGCTCCAGATGCTGTTGCGGGGGCAGAACCGTTTCGGATACCGGCACTATGCGGACGACGTGGTGGACGCGTTCGTGGAGAAGGCCCGGGAGAACGGCATCGACGTGTTCCGGATCTTCGATGCGCTCAACGACATCCGCAACCTGGTGCGGGCGATGCACGCGGTGCGGCGATTCGGGGGCATGGTGGAGGGAACGATCTCGTACACCGTCAGCCCGGTGCACACAATCGCCCAGTTCGTGGCGTTCTCGCGTCAGCTCAAGGATGAAGGGGCGGAGCTTATCTGCATCAAGGACATGGCCGGCATGATCTCACCGGCCGCGGCGTTTGAGCTGATCTCTGCGCTCAAGCAGGAGGTGGGCCTGCCGGTGCACCTGCACACGCACTGTGCGTCGGGCCTTGCTCCCGCCACGTTCCTGGCAGCAGCCCGGGCCGGCCTGGACATCGTGGACTGCGCGCTGTCGCCGTTCTCGTGGGGGACGTCCCAGCCGCCGACCGAGTCGATTGCCGCCATGTTCTCCGAAGGCGAGTTCGAGTGTGGGATCGACCTCGACGCCGTGTACGAGGCCGCCGAGCATTTCCAAAAGGTCCGCGAGCGCTACATGCCCATCCTGGATACCCGGTCCGAGCGGGTTGATACCCGGATTCTCCAGCACCAGATCCCGGGAGGGATGCTGTCCAACCTGCTGTCTCAGCTCACGGCGCAGGGAGCCAGGGACAAGCTGCCGCGAGTGCTCGAGGAGACGGCCGCGGTGCGCCGGGATCTCGGCTACCCGCCGCTTGTCACTCCGACCAGCCAGATCGTCGGCACGCAGGCCGTGTTCAACGTGATCGCAGGCGAGCGCTACAAGATGGTCTCCGAGGAGGTCAAGGAGTACTGCCGCGGGCGGTACGGCCGGTCTCCGGCTCCGGTCGACCCGGAGGTCCGGAGGAAGGCCATCGGCGACGAGGTTCCCATCGAATGCCGGCCGGCGGACCGGCTCGAGCCGGAGCTGCAAAAGGCGGTGGAGGCCACGGCCTCTCTGTCCGGTGCGCAGGAGGATGCGCTTTCGTACGCGCTCTTCCCGCAGGTAGCGGTCGCTTTCCTGAAGGCCCGCAAGGGGGGAACGAAGCCTGCAACCACCGAGCTTCCGCCTGAGCAGCTCAAGCCCAGGGCGACCCAGGTCGAGGCCGTGCAGGAAGGGGGGCGGACGTTCCATGTGACGGTGGACCGGAAGCCGCACGAGGTCCAGGTGCAGCAGGCAGCCGGAGACGGCGGCGGAAGGCGGCTCACGCTGCTGCTGGACGGGAAGGAGCGGATGGAGGTCGTGGTCCAGCCCAAGGGGGGAGCGAAACGCAAGTCCCGGGGGCAGGCGGGCGGCGGTGCCGGCGCCGGCACCATCACGGCCCCCATGCCCGGCATGATCGTCAAGGTGATGGTGAAGGAAGGGGATGCCGTCGAGAAGGGGAGCCTCCTGCTCGTTCTCGAGGCGATGAAGATGCAGAACGAGATCAAATCTCCGGTCACGGGGAAGGTGCGCAAGGTCGCTGTCGCTGCGGGAGACAGCATCGAGACCCGCGGGATCATGCTCGAGATTGAGCCGGTCAAGGCCGAGTAGCGCCCCACTTCTACAGGCAGCAGCATCCGTCGTGAGCACAGGTCAGCACGAGGTCCAGCAGGTAGAACCCGACCCCGTGCGCTTCCCGTCCGGCCTCGGCGCCGTCCACGACGACCGTGATCCAGCCGTCGGCCTTTGCCGAGACGTCGAGGCTCTCCGGACTTCCGTCTCCTGATGCCGAGGAGCAGGAGAGAAGCTGGACGACTTCGCCCTCGAGGCAACCTCGGCCCGAGCGGACCTGCAGCGTGGCGTCGAACCAGGAGTCCATGGGGGTCAGCAGGACGGAAAGGGTATCCCCCGCAGCAAGGTAGACCGAGACGACCTGCTCCAGCCCGTCGGCCTTGCAGACGGTTTCCGAGCGCCCCGGAGAACCGGAGCTCTGCCCTGTGGCCGTATTCCCGGGCAAACGAACTCCCCTGCCCGCGGGGACGCGGCCGACCACCGGAGCGTTCGAGCAGTCGTTCCCCGGAACAGCGGGCAGTCCGAAACACCCCTCGGCCTTGCAGTCCGGGATGCAGGCATCGTCCTGGCACTTCATGCCGGGGCCGCAGTGGGAATCGGCCAGGCACTGCACGCACCCGAGCGCGTCGAAGCGGCAGAACGGATGGCCAGCGGGACACGGCTGGCAGGCCTCGCCGCACCGTGCGGGAACGTTGCACAGGGCGCACTTGCCGGCATCGCAGATCTGGAAGGGGCCGCAGGAATCCCCCGCACACCGACAATGGCCCTCGACGCAGGCCGGTGCTGTGCCCCAGCACTTCTCGCAGGTGGCCCCGCAGTGCTCCGGGTCATCCTGCGTGCAGGGCACGCACGTTCCGGAATCGCACCACTTTCCGGTCGGGCAATAGTTGTCGGCCGGGCACTCGGCGCACGCACCGTTCACGCATACCGGCGTGGGAGAAGTGCACACGCCGCAATCAGGCCCGCAGTGCAGCGCATCGTCGCATGGCACGCACACCCCCTCGCTGCCGCAGTATGTGCCGGTTCCCTCCCCGCAGCCCTCGTCGGGGGTGCAGGGCTGGGGGGCGGGGGTTGGGGGCTGGGGGCTGGGGGCGGCGGGGGCGGCGGGGACGGCGGGGGCGGCGGGGGCGGCGACCTGACCCTCTAGCTCACCGAGGAGCGCGCGCACCGCCTCCTCCATCTTCACCTCATCGCCTATGTGGTACCCGTCGTG
>VGRX01000575.1 GCA_016875215.1 Deltaproteobacteria bacterium | reverse complement strand
GACGCAGCGCTTCCGCCCGTTCGACCAGCTTTTCCGCCGGGACAATCTGCTGGGGCTGCAACTGGAAATCCAGGTACTGTTCGTCCCGCACCTCGTGCGGCCAGAGGGTCTCGCTGACGAAGTCCAGCGGCGTGATTTCGTACCAGGGCGGGTAGAAGGTCTGCTTGACAGTCAGCGTTTCGAAGCCGTCCTTGACCAGTTGGATCTTGCGGGTCCCGTAATAGGTGAAATTGGTCGAGGCCGGGGTGGTCCCGATCTCCTGGTCGTCCACGTAGACCACGGCCCCGGGCGGGTTGCTGCGGACGGTCATCCGGCGGCGGACGCAGCCGGGCAGCACGGCGACCAGCAGCAGCGCGGCGGTCAGGCAGCGGGTGGCCGTGAGGGAGAACCGAATTGCGGAATGGCGATCTGGCACGGCAGCGACGACAGTTCCAATGAAAAGGGGGACAGGCCCCCGTGCTTCGTCAAGGCTGAGAATTGGGATCGGGTGCCTGGGGTCGAGCCACGAGGTACGAGTGGCAAGCCCCCAGTCTTGCTGCTAGGGGCTCGCTGCACTCGACCCCAGGCACCCAACCGCTTAGTCGTGACGCTGCACTCGGGGCGAAAAACTGGTGTCCGACGAGCGGCGGGAGTATAATGCGGCCGGCCACGCCGGGCCAGACGAGAATTTGCCGCACCTCCGAAAGAAGGGTGCATACGGGGAATTGCGCTGAGAGCAGCGGAGCGAAAAAACGTCAATAGGAGAATTGAGCGGAATTTTGTAGGCTGGGGGGCATGGCTGGGTGAGTTGGAGAAGCCCGGCAACAAACTACCGAGTTCAAGGATGAACGACGATGACGCGTGCAAGCATCAGCGAACAGGAGTGGGATACGTTTGTCGGGGTGGCGGATCGACTCGGAATCAACGTCCGAGGCCTGTTGCGGGAGGACGTGCGGTTTAGTGTTTTGGAGTCGGTGGGGCATGCCTTGGGCCGGGCCATCGCGCAGGAGACGACCGAGCGATTGGCGCTGGCACGGGCGAAACGAATCACCGAACCGCAGCCCTGTCCCACATGCGAGCAGCGGTGTCCCGTGGGCTATCGAGAGCGGGAGTTGGAGACGACTGACGGACCCATTAACCTCTCCGAACCGGTCTGCCACTGCTCGGCCTGTCGCCGAGATTTTTTTCCCTCAGCGTCCGGAGTTGGGACTCGACCAGCGGAGCTTTAGTCCGGCCGTGGTGGACAAGATTGTTTCGGCCAACGCAGAGCACAAGTCGGCGGCCAAAGCGCAGAAAATGCTGCGGAAGCTGGCCGAGGTGCCGGTGAGCATTACCGTGATCATGGAACTGACCGATACCATTGGAGCGGAACTGCGCTCGCAGGTGGAACAACAGGCAGCCGCCCATGTCGCTCAAACACTGAAGCCGCAACACGCCGAACCTCCACGTGTGGTGGCCTTGTCGATGGATGGCGGTCGGATCATGACCCGCGAGGAGTCCGGCCGTGGCGTGCACGGTCAAGCCTGGAAGGAGACCAAGAACGCCTGTCTGATGACGATGAGCAGTTCGCCTTCAGAAGAAGATCCGCACCCCGAGTTGCCGGCCTGCTTCTGCGACCGCACCTATGTCCAACAACTGGTGCGTGAGATGCACTCGTCCGCCGGGGGCCCCGCGCAGAAAACCCCGGAAAACCCCGTGTTTCCTGACGAACCAGTGGAAGACATCGCGACGTCGGAATTGCCGCCAGACCGGAACCAGGGACAGGGCCAATCTCGGAAGGCATGGCGTCCGGAACGGTTGGTGCGCACGTGTGTGAGCAGCATGGTTTCGAGCGACGAGTTCGGGCCGCTGGTGGCTGGCGAAGCTCAGCGACGCGGCTTCTACCAAGCCGGACGGCGTGCGTTCTTAGGCGATGGTCAAGCGTGGAATTGGACGCTGCACGCCGCGCACTTCTCCGACTTCGTGCCCATCACCGATTTCGTGCATCCGCTGGGGTACATGTACGACGCAGCCCAAATCCTCGCCCCCAACGATCCGTGGCCGTGCTACCTCCGCGCCACCAAGGCGTGTTGGCAGGGTCGCGTGGCAGACTTCTTGGGTGAACTGCGCGCGTGGCAAGCCGCACATCCTAGCCCGCCGGACCAGAAGTTACCTGACGACGACCCACGGTCGATCGTTCGCGCCACGGTAACCTATCTGGAGCACAATCAATCGCGCATGGACTACCCCGCGTATCGCCGGCAGGGCCTGCCCGTCTCGACCTCCATGATCGAGTCGCTCATCAAGGAGATCAACTATCGCGTGAAGGGGACCGAGAAATTCTGGAACCATCCCGCGGGTGCCGACTGCATCCTGCACGTCCGAGCTGCCGCCTTAAGCGACGACGATCGGCTCAGCCAGTGGATTCTGAACCGCCCCGGCTCCTACTTCTACCGCGTCTCCACCCGGAAGCAACATTCGCTAGCAGCTGCCGTGTAAAATCAATTGCCCGTATGCACCCCCGGAAGAACACCGTTCTTTGCCGGAAAACCGCTGTTTCTTGAATAAGGCAACTGATCTAATCGCTGACCACTCTTGGCGGTGATGCGCCACAAGGTCACTGATCCCAGGGCAGAATTGCCCACGATTGCCGCGAAAAAGACAGTCAGGCTACTTCAACTGGGGGTGGTAAACTTCATTCCGACGGCAAAGGCGGGAGGTCGATATGTCTGTACAAGCAAGCTACTGTGCTGCTGCCGCGAAGGTCGTAGAACATGGCGTGCCCACAGGAAGGCGTTGAAAGTCGCCGCAATGCCGTACTCGGATGGTGTCGGCGTTGGCAAGGCTGTGCACGCTGGCCCCGCAAACTGTCGGCGGCGGAAAAAAACGGGGGCCAGTTTCGCGGCTAATCGGGACCACCGTAACGGGTATCGCGCAGGCGCGAACAGAGAAGAGGAACCCGTGGGG
>VGRX01000574.1 GCA_016875215.1 Deltaproteobacteria bacterium | reverse complement strand
GGGGCAGACGTTGTTGTCGTCGCAGATCACCGGCGTTCCGCTGCAGATCCCCTGCTTGCACAGCTCCGCCACGGTGCAGGGATCGCCGTCCGAGCACTCGATCCCGTCGAGCGCGGCATGCTGACATCCCTGTCCCGGGACACAGGAATCCTGGGTGCAGGCGTTCCCGTCGTCGCACACCACCTCGTCCGTCTCCTCGTCGCAGTCGTCGTCCAGCCCGTTGCACTCCTCGGCCTTGGGTACGCCCGCACTGCATGCCCCCAGCCCGTCGTCCGAGCAGAGCCGGATGCCGTCGCACTGGCCGAACTCGTTGCTCTCCGAGCACGGGGTCGACAGCCCTGCCTGCACGGCATGGGCGGTGCAATCGCACACACCCCCGGCCCGGACGCACTGCTGAGAGGCCGCCCCCGATGTCGACGTCACCGTCTGGCACAGGTAGCCCGCAGGACACGGACTCCCCGCATCACACGGCGCAGCGCAGAAGCTCCCCTCCCCGGCGTACACGGCACACTGGAACGCATCCGCGGGGGATGCCTTGCACTCGGAATCCGCTGCACACGGAAGACAGAGCGTCGGATAGCTGCTGACGCACACGAACGACAGGTCGCGGCCCGCACCGCCGAACTGCTCGCACGAGAACCCTTCGGGGCATTCCTCGACGCATTCGGCCGTGCACACCCGGTTGCCCAGGTGCAGGATGCAGAACCCCGACAGACAGTCCGCATTCTGCTGGCACGGGTCTCCGAAACAGCCCGGTCCGTCGCACGGCAGCACGGCATCCGGCTCGCTCACCTCGGCCCCCGGGGCATCGGGCACGACATCGATGCCCGGTGCGTCCGGAGCCGGAAGGTCCGCGGGCGAGCCTGCCTCTTCCACGGCATCGTTCCCCACCGGGACATCGACGGAGACGCTCACCCCTCCCCCGGTGCATCCGACCAACGCAACCAGCGCCGCAACGAATGGACGAACAGCGGTGATGCGGACCATGGTACCCCCCTGCTGAAGACCCGACCGATGTATCTTACATGGGCCTGTACGACGCGTAAAGCGCCGCGGCAGCGACAGCGACTCATTCGGCCGGCCGCCCCGCATCGGGCGCCAGGTTGCCCGCACCATCGGCACATCAGTTCGCTCCCCCTATGGGTAGAGCCCAGAGGGCTTCCTTCTCCGTTGCCCGGAGAGTCCCCCCGTGCTATACGCGGCTGCAGGCCGTGCACCGTGGAGGTGGATCGTGACCGTGCGCCACACGTTTCCTTTCCTGTTGTCCTGGATTTTGTGCGCGCTGCCTGCGGTGGCCCTTGCCGGCGGTTTCGAATTCCCGACCAACGGGACGGTGGCGCTCGGCCGCGGCGGCGCCTACACGGCCCGGGCAGACGACCTGGTCAGCATCGAGCTGAACCCGGCGGGCCTGCTCAAAGTCAAGGGGATCCAGGCGTACCTGGGCAACAACGTCTCGATGAATCACGTGGAATTCTCCGGCTTCTACACGGATGGCAGCCAGGCCCCCGCCGTTTCAGACCAGTCGGGGCCGATGTGGGTCGCACCGTTCGTGGCACTGTCCTCCGACTTCGGGCTCAAGAATTTCAGCTTCGGACTCGCGGTCTACGGCCCGAGCGCAAACGGGCTGTCGCACTACCCGGTAACGATCGACCCGGCTGCTCTGGAGGAGGCCACCAAGACGTCCTACCCGCACTGTGCGGACCTGGACCAGAAGCACTGCCCGCCGCACTACTACATGCTGCTCGACAAGAACGTGCTCCTGGCCTACTACTCGGTATCTGCGGCGTACGGCAGGCGGGACAAGTGGGGCGTGGGCATCACCATGTCCTGGGTGGACCTGCTCTCAGCGCGGTTCTCCATGATGGTGAACGGCTGGTTCCAGCCGAATGCGTTCGACGAGAACGATGCGGGCAAGACCTACCCGGGCTACGACGTCGAGGCCGACATCAAGGTCAGCGACCACATCGGCTACGCGTTCACCCTCGGCGGCTGGTGGCGGCCGCTGGAGTTCGTGGAGGTGGGGGCCTCCTTCCGCGGGCCCGTCGTCAACTTCGAGGCCGACGGAACGACCAGGCTCACGTTCCAGAGCCCGACCATGGCCAACATCTCCAGCGGAGAGGAAGGGCTCAAGGCGTTCGATGCAAACGGCAGGATGACGGATTCGATCCCCACCAGGTTCGACTTCTCCTACCCCATGACCGGTCGGCTCGGCGCCCGCTACTTCCACGAGGTGGGGCCGGAGGGATCCCGCCGCGAGCTGTTCGACGTCGAGCTCGACGTGGTGTGGGAGGGGTGGTCCGCACTGGAGAGCTACGACGTGACGCTGGACGGATACATGATGATGGTCGGCAGCGGCATGCAGGCGCCCGAGAAGCTCGAGTTCAAGAAGGACGACGACCGCAAGGTCTCCCTCCCCAAGGAGTACGAGGACACCTGGAGCCTTCGTCTCGGCGGACAGGTCTCCCCGCTGGAGTGGCTCACCGTGCATGCCGGAGCGTACGTGGAGACCGGGGCGGTCCCCGAGCGGAACACGAACCTCGACTTCACCAGCTTCGACCGGCTCGGTGCGTCGGGCGGGCTGTCGTTCAACTGGCGGACGTTCCGGCTGAGCGTCGCCTACTCCCACATCTTCCAGGCGGACCGCACCGTTTCCCCGGAGGAGACCGCGGTCTACAAGCAGTACCCGGTGCAGACCGGTTCCACCGACGTCGACTGGGTCAAGGTCGGTGCGGGAACATACTCCACGAGCTACGACGTCCTCTCGGCCGCTCTGTCCGCCGGATTCTGACAGGGATTCCGGCGCAGTATCGCCCGACTTCATTCCATGTGGGTCGTCGCAAGTCCGGGGGCGGGAACCGACTCGCCGCCCGCGTCGGATGAAACGGGGCCGGGCATCCTACTGGAGCGGATACTGCTCCACGATCCGACCGGTCGCGTCCTCGCCGGCCA
>VGRX01000573.1 GCA_016875215.1 Deltaproteobacteria bacterium | reverse complement strand
TTTTTTCCTCTCCTTCCTCCGAGAGCGCCCGGTTGCTCGACCTCAGGCAGGTGCACTTGCCCTTCTCCTCGGTGCACTGGAGTCGGACCTGTTTGCCGTCCCCCCGGTCGATGCACGTGATCGGTCCGCCCCACTTCATGGATGGCAGCCGGGCCAGGGCGGTGGCCGGCAGCATTCCCGCAATTGCGAGGAACAGCACGGATGCGGCTATGGATCGGATCATGGTCTACCCCCTTCCAAAATGACGGGGCGCCGGAGACAGCCGTTGCCGCGGGATATTCACACGCTCACGAAATCCGAACGGAGATCAATTGGAAGTCTGACCGTCCCACCTGGATCCGCCCGGGCGGGAGTGGCTTTGAAACGCAAAGAAGAGGTTCCACGCCACGTCGTGGTAGAGCTTGCGCAGCACCTCGGGCGGCAGGTGGATGGCATCGACCTTCCAGTTGCCCTGGATGGGGGTCGGATGATCCATCTGCCGGTGGTCGGTCTCGAAGTACTCCCAGTGCCGGTTGAAGAAGATGATCCCGTCGGGGATCGTGGGCTCGGTCTTCGACACGGAGCCGAGCTGCATGCCGTGAGGGGTGGAGACGAAGTCGCTGCCGAACATGATCCGGTCCTGGTACTTGATGAAGAACGCCCGCACCTCCCCGGCCGGGTGGCGGCCGAACTCGGGCACGCGGGCCGCAGTATTGACCAGCACGTTCGGGTACTTGTCCAGAAGGCTCGCCACGTAGCCCAGGTCTTCCGCGTTGTTGCCCATGTGGACCAGGATGAACGTCGTCTTCGGATGGCGGGCAACCCGACGCTCCTGCTGCGCCATCAGCTCGTCGAAGGAGGGGTAGTCGCTTCCATGGAAGCTCCAGCTCGAGGCGATGCTGAGCTCATCGTAGCGCTCGTTGTCCGGCGTCACCGGCTTGAAGAACGCCGCCGGGTCCGCCACGTGAATGGCTACCACCAGGCCCAGCTTCCCGCATTCCTCGAAGATCGGGTCGAGCACGGGGTCGTCCACGGCCACCAGCTTCCCGTCCTTCGAACGGACCTTCAGGCCGAGCGCCTTGAAGATCTTGAGGCCACGCGCTCCCTCGTCCGCGGCCTGGCGCAGCTTGAAGACCGTCTCCTCGACGAAGCCGGGGGCGCCGAAATCGTCCCAGTCGATGTTCACGAGGTAGTGGAAGCGCTCGCCGAGAACCCGCTTCATCGCAACCGTGGCAGCGTAGCGCAACGATCCCACCTCGCCCCCGCTGAACGCCACGAAGCGGGTCACGCCGGACTTCTCCAGGACCTCGAGCGCCTGTGCAAGCGCGGTCATCTCCGGAACGATGTGCACATGGGCGTCGATGATCTCGATGCCATGGTGCGGCTGAGGAATCCCGGGCGCAGAGACCGGCGCTTGGGGACTGGACGCGGCTGGGGTGCCCGCCCCACGGGCATCGGGCGGCGCCTTGTGGTCGGTGCACGACAGCAGAACGAGAGCGGACACGGTGATGATGCGCGCTTTCATGCCATACACAATACACGCGACCCGGCCCTCGGGCAATCCCCCGGGTGTGAGCATTTCTGTTTGGACATGCGCCGCCCAAAGTTGTAGATGAAAGGGCGATTCCGGGCTGGATTCGCCCGGGCATTCGAGGAGGATGAACATGGCAAAGAAGACGTTGGCCGACGTGGAAGTGGCGGGCAACCGGGTGTTGATGCGGGTGGACTTCAATGTCCCGATCAAGGGGGGGAAGATCACGGATGACCGGCGGATTCGGGCGGCACTGCCCACGATCCAGGATGTGTTGGAGCGAGGGGGGAAGCTGGTGCTGATGAGCCACCTGGGGCGGCCGGACGGTGCGTACGACGGGGAGGGGAGCCTGAAGCTCGTGGCGGACCGGCTCTCGGAGCTCCTGGCAAAGCCGGTGCTGCTCGGGCCGGCTTGCGTAGTCGGGGAAGAGACCGAGAAGCTGGTTGCGGGACTCGGGAACGGGGGCATTGCCTTGCTCGAGAACGTGCGCTTCCATCCCGGCGAGACGATGCCCGACAAGGCCAAGAAGAACCCCGACGGCAAGCTGACCGCGGAGCAGCAGGCGAAGAACGAGGCCCTGGTGGCCGGCCTGGCCGCGCTCGGGGATGTCTATGTGAACGACGCGTTCGGCACCTGCCATCGCAAGCACGCCAGCATGTACGGCGTGGCCAAGGCGATCCAGAAGAAGGGCGGGGCTGCCGTCGCCGGGTTCCTCCTGGAGAAGGAGATCCGGTATCTGCACGAGGCCGTGGCCGAGCCGAAGAGGCCCTTCGTGGCCGTCCTGGGCGGGGCCAAGGTGTCGGACAAGATCAAGCTGATCTCGAATCTGCTGGGCAAGGTGGACCGGATCCTGGTGGGCGGGGCCATGGCCTACACGCTGCTGAAGGCCCGGGGCGTGAAGGTGGGTCGAAGCCTCGTCGAGGAGGACCAGGTCGCGGAGATGCAGGGTCTGCTGGCGCGGGCCGGCGACAAGATCCTGCTGCCATGCGACCACGTTGCCACCGATGATTTCAAGACGGGCGGTCCGATGCCGGTTGCCGGAGTCGACATCCCCGACACTCTGCTGGGAATGGACATCGGACCCGCGACCGTGGCCGAGTTCGGAGCGGTTGTGAGTGGGGCCGGGACGGTCGTCTGGAACGGGCCGATGGGCGTATTCGAGCGGGCCGAGTTCGCGGCAGGGACCCGGGCGATTGCGCAGGCAGCGGCCGACGCAACCCGGAAGGGGGCGGTGACGGTGATCGGCGGCGGTGATTCGGCTGCGGCGGTGGAGCAGATGGGGTTGGCGGACGCTGTATCACACGTCTCCACCGGCGGCGGGGCATCGCTGACCTACCTGGAAGGCAAGGCCATGCCCCCTATCGAGGTGCTGGACGGGAAGTAGGGGTTGTCGGGGGCATAGGCATCGGCACGTGCTGCAGGCACGTCCCGCAACACCAC
>VGRX01000572.1 GCA_016875215.1 Deltaproteobacteria bacterium | reverse complement strand
TGGGTGAGGCACGTCGACTTCGTTGCCGTGGGGCACATCCCGATGATCGTCCGGGAGCGCATCGAGTGGACGCTGCTGGTGGCCGCGGGCACGTCCATGGTGGGCAAGCAGTTCCTGCGAAACGCCAAGGCGACCTACACGGAGACCGGGGAGACCAAGTTTACGGGCGAGGTGGTCCGCGGGACCATGTGGACCCTGACCGGCGGGATCGGCTCCCGGCTCACTTTCTTCCCCACGGATTACCTGGGTATCTTCGTCCAGGGGCTCACCACCTATTCCTACTGGAAGGTCCTGGCCGCAGATGAGGGGCCGTGCAACGCGGTCCTTTCAGGCGGAATCGAGTCTCATTTTTAGGCGCCCCAGTGCCAGGTCAACCACGTTTGATCGCTGCTCGGCGGCAGAAGGGAAGGATCAAGGGGAGATGACGACGCGGTCCTTGCCTTCGCGCTTGGCCTGGTAGAGGGCCTTGTCGGCCCGCTCCAGCATCTCCTTGGGGCTCTGGTCCTGCGCCTCGAACTGCGCAATCCCTCCCGAGACGGTGATGGAAAGCGGCGTCCCGTCCGGCTTGATCACGGAATCGATCCGGGACACGCGCCCGCGGGCACGGTCGCCCAGGACGCCGGCGGCAGCCGCGCTCGTGTTGGGCAGGACGACGATGAATTCCTCGCCGCCCATCCGGCCCACGGCATCCACCTGGCGCACGTCTTTGCGCAGGCTCTCGGCCACGGTCACGAGCACCTCGTCCCCGACAGGATGTCCCAGCGTATCATTGACCTGCTTGAAGTTGTCGAGGTCGAGCAGCAGCACGGCCAGCGGCGGACCGTAGCGCCTGGACCGTGCGGTCTCCTCCTCGAGCTTCTCCTCGATGTACCTGCGGTTGTACAGCCCGGTGAGCGGGTCGCGCGTGGCCAGCCGCTCGAGCTGCTTGTTCTGGGATTCGAGCTGCCGCGTCCGCTCCGCCACCAAGGACTCGAGCGCCAGGTTCTGGAGCTCGAGCTGGTGCACGGCGTGGTCCCGCTGCCGGATGAGCCCGCACATCTGCGAGAACTGGGACAGGTGCGCCATGAGGCGGCCCGGCGATATCGGCTTTTCCAGGAAGCCGTTCACCTGCCCCTCGTTGATGGCCTTGACCAGCCGCTCGTGGTCCACCCAGGCGCTCATCAGGAGACGCACGGTTCTGGGAGAGACGGCGCGAAGGAGCGCGATGAGCTCGACTCCCCCCGGCTCCGGCAGTCGATCATCCACGAGCGCGATGTCGAACTGCCGTGCGTCGATGTGGCAACGAGCCTCGGAAAACGAGCCGGCAAGCTGCACATCGTAGTACGGACCAAGGAGCTGGGAGAACGAGAATCGGACCGCAGGCTCGTCGTCCACGATCAGGATGGCCAGCTTCGCATTTTCGGCGTTCAGTTGTTCAGGCACCAGTAGTACCCCCCTTCGGCATACCAGCCGCATTGCCACGTCGGTCCCAGGTTGGAGCAGGGGAACTCCTGGAGCACCCCGTTCTGGCACCACTTCACCGTGTTCCCGTCGCACTTGCCCACGTAGTCGATGTCTCCGCAGTAGCCCTGGCCGTACACGCACTGGAACTTGTCGTTGCACATCATGGTCGACGGGCAGTAGCCGCACACGTAGCCGCAACCGTCATCCCCGCATTCCTTCTCGTCGCAGTCCGGCACGCACGGGGTCTCGTAGCAGCCGTACACGAAGAGGTTGGGGACCCAGCCGCAATGCCAGAACTGGCCCAGCCCCTTGCAATCCTGGAAGTACACTTTGCCCGCCTCGCACCAGACTACCGTGTCCCCCTGGCAGGCCGGCTTCTCACTGTATCCCCCGCAATCGCCCTGTTGCCCCTTGCACACGTTCCCCTTGCACTCCGTGCCCGCGGGGCACGTGCCGCAGTCGCCCCCGCAGCCGTCGTCGCCGCACTGCTTGCCGCTGCAGCTCGGGATGCACGGCCCTTCGCAGTAGTACGGGAACTCCTCCGGCCCCTTGGTCGGTTCCGCCACGCAGTCGTAGAACTGGAACGCAGGGTTCCACCCGCACTTCTGCTTGGCCGGGTCGAGGAGCGTCGAGCAATCCATGTACCAGAGCACCCCGTTGTCGCACCACAGCACCGACGTCCCGGAGCAGCACCCGTGGTAGGTCACATCGCCGCACGGTCCCTGGCCGATGCACAGCCCGTTCGGATCGCACGTCTGTCCCGCCAGGCACTTGCCGCAGCTTCCGCCGCAGCCGTCGTCGCCGCATTCCTTGTTGGTGCAGTCCGGGACGCACTCACCGTGCGGGTTGCACCCATACGCCTGCGTGGCGTCCAGCCACTCGCACACGACGTTCTTCCCCATGGTCTTGCAGTTGGTGACCAGCAGCTTCCCGTTGTTGCAGGTAAGCAGGTTGTTCCCGTCGCACCAGCCCTTGGGGCCGATTCCGCCGCAGTCGCCGCCCGCGGGGGCGCACTTGCCCGCCTCGACGCAGTACTTGCCGGCCGCGCACGTCCCGCAGCTCCCACCGCACCCGTCCGAGCCGCACTCCTTGCCCTCGCAATCCGGGGCGTCGCAATCCGAGATGCACAGCCCCTGCGCCGAGCACCAGGCCCAGGGCGGGCACTTGCCGCAACTCCCGCCACACCCGTCCGGGCCGCACTCCTTGCCCTGGCACGTGGGCTCGCACACGATCTTGCAGGCGCCGTCGATGCACTTCTCCCCGGGAAGGCACTTGCCGCAGCTTCCGCCGCAACCGTCATCGCCGCACTTCTTGCCCGCACAGCTCGGATTGCACGGTTCCTTGCACTGAAAGTCTTTGCACTGGTACCCGAACTTGCACGCGCCGCAGCTTCCGCCGCAGCCGTCGTCGCCGCACTCCTTGTTCTCGCACAGCGGCACGCACAGGGTGCACTTCCCCTCCGGCCCGCACCCCTTGCCCGGCGGGCAGTCCCCGCAGCTCCCGTCGCCCC
>VGRX01000571.1 GCA_016875215.1 Deltaproteobacteria bacterium | reverse complement strand
CACGGGGTTCATGCGCAAGGACGAGTCGGCTGCCGTTGCCCGGCATCTTGCGGAGCTCGGCTTCGCCAACCTGCTCGTGAAGGATGCTTCGGAGCGGTTCTTCCATGCGCTCTCGGGCATCGTGGAACCGGAGGAGAAGCGGCGGATCATCGGCCGGCTGTTCGTGGAGGTACTCGACGAGTCGCTGGCCGGGCTCGAGCTTGGAGCGGATTGGCTCCTGGTGCAGGGTACGATCTATCCGGATACCATCGAGAGCGGCAGCACCCATGGGTCGGCCCTCATCAAGACGCACCACAACCGTGTGGAGGAGATCAGGCGGCTGATCGATCAGGGCCGGGTTCTCGAGCCTCTGGACGAGCTGTACAAGGACGAGGTTCGCGAGCTGGGGCTTGCGCTGGGTCTGCCTCGCCCGCTGGTGCTGCGCCACCCGTTTCCCGGCCCGGGGCTCGCCATCCGAATCCTGTGCAGCGATGGGCTGGCGGCGGAGCCGCCGCCCGCCTCGGAGCAGGATTGCGCCGCTTCCCTGGCTGCGCTGTTCGGCGTTGCTGCCGCTGTTCTGCCCGTACGGTCCGTGGGGGTCCAGGGGGATTTTCGCACCTACCGGCACCCCGCGCTCCTGTGGCCTGCTTCCGGTGAGCCCCCCACGACCGCATCACTGCTGCCTCTGGCAACGCTTCTGCCGAATCGGCTTGGTTCCGTGAACCGGGTCGTGTATTCTCCCCGCAACCTGACGGAGGGGGACCTCCGCCTGGGCTCTGTCACCCTGACACGCGCTCGGGTCAGCCTCCTCCAGGAGGTCGATGCGTTGGTACGCGACCGCCTCGCCCGCTGCGACGACATCTGGCAGGTCCCGGTCGTGTCGCTTCCGCTCTTCGACTCTGCGGGCGACCAGTACTTCGTCATCCGCCCTGTGCGCTCCACCGATGCCATGACCGCGGATTGCTTCCCGCTTGACCAGGAGGCGTTGCGCCTGCTCGACTGGGAGGTCCGCACCATTCCCGGTGCCGCCGGAATCCTCCTCGACCTCACCTCCAAGCCGCCCGCAACCATCGAGTGGGAGTAAGCCATGCTGACGGTCGTCAACGCCAACTGGGTCAGCCCCGGTGGCGTTGTCGTTTCCGGCGTCGTTGCCGCGGACGGGCCATTGCTTCGTCTCCTGCCCGGCCAGACGCATCCGGCCGTGCGACGCAGCGGTCATGTCATCGACGGGAGCGGACTGCTCGTGCTGCCCGGCTGCATCGACGGTCACGTGCATTTCCGTGAGCCCGGGCAATCGCGCAAGGAAGGCATCCGCAACGGCAGCGAGGCCGCGCTGGCGGGTGGCGTGACCACGGTCCTGGACATGCCCAACAACCGCCCGCCGTGCACGACCGCGGCAAGGCTCGAACGCAAGCGGGACCTCTTCGCGAGGAAGTGTGCGGTCAACTGGGGGCTGTTCGTCCAGGCGAGCCCGTGGATGGCACGGCGGGGCGACTCCGGCAACAAAGGAGATGCCGAAAGGGAAGAGGGGGCGAGGGGACCGGGGACGGGATGGGGATGCGTTGGGGCCAAGGTCTACCTGGCGAAGTCCTCGGCCTTGCCCGCACTGCCGGATCCGACAGCCCTGGTGCGGGTGTTCTCCTCGTTTCCCCTGGTCGCAGTCCATGCGGAGGACGAGCGCCTCTTCAGGGCCGACGCAGGCCTGCCGCATCACGAAGCGCGGCCCATTGAGTCCATCGCTGCCGCCCTTGGGCTCGTCGAAAAGGTACTCGTGAGCTTGCCGGCCCCCTGCCGCCCGCGGGTCGTGATCTGCCATGCCTCGTCCACGGTCGAGATCGACTGGCTCGGACGCATGAAGCGGGCCGGCTTCGATGTCTGGGGCGAGACCTGCGCTCAATACCTCTACCTGACTCAGGATGACTACCTTCGGGAGGGGGCCCGGCTCAAGGTCAATCCGCCGCTGCGTACCGCGGACGACGCACTGGCTCTCCGTGAGGCCTTGCGGGACGGGACGCTCGATTTCCTCTCTACGCACCTCGCCCCGCACCTCCTGCACGAGAAGTCGTCCGCTTCTCCGCCGTCCGGCATGCCGGGCATCGAATGGTATCTGCCGAACGCATGGCGGCTCGTCGACTCGGGTGTTCTGGGGCTCCCACGCCTCACCGAGATCACGAGCGGAGCGGCAGCACGCTGCTACGGGCTCGTGCGTCGAGACGGCCTGAGAACGGGCAATCACGCCGACTTCGTGCTCGTCCGCCGGCACGGAACCACCTTCCCGGAACGTACCGTCATCACACGCGCCGGGTACTGCCCCTACGGGCAGGCAGGCAGCCAGGAGCGTGGCGGCCTCCAGGTCGTCGCCACGGTCGTGGGGGGTGAGCTGCGCTACCACGAAGGCCGATTTCTCCCCGGACCGCCGGGGCAGGAGGTTTCGAGATGACAGGAGATCCGCTGGAGTTCGTCCGCTTCCTGGTGAGCGAAGGCGCTCTTCGCTTTGGTGACTTCACCCTGAAGTCCGGCGACCGCTCTCCCTTCTTCATCGACCTCGGGTCGATTCGCACCGGGAGGGCGCTCTGGAGTCTGGGCGGGTACCTGGCCGAGGCTCTGGACCGGTCCTTTCCCGACGCCAACGTGCTGTTCGGTCCGGCGTACAAGGGGATCTCCCTGGCAACCGCTGCGGCCGTGGCGGCTGCGCATCGCACCGGCCGCGATCTTGCGGTCACGTTCGACCGCAAGGAGAGCAAGGACCACGGCGAGGGGGGCAGCTTCATCGGGTACAAGCCGGAACCCGGGGACCGGATCGTGATCGTCGATGACGTGATGAGCAGCGGCGGCACGAAGGTCGCGGCCATGGATGCCATCGGAAAGGCCTTCGGGGTCCGCCCGGTGGGTACTCTCGTGACGGTCGACCGGGCGCGGCGGGATGCCGGCGTCGATCGCAGGGCACTGGGTCTGGTCTCACTAGTTGCGCTGCCCGAAA
>VGRX01000570.1 GCA_016875215.1 Deltaproteobacteria bacterium | reverse complement strand
CCCCTGTCCCCGGTATCCACCCCGGCCGGGATCTTCACCTTCAGCTCCCGCTTCACCCGGGTCTTGCCCCCTCCGTCGCACTCGCCGCAGCGACGCGTGACCATTCGCCCGGCCCCCCCGCACCGGCTGCACGGCGCGCTCATCGTGAAGAAACCCGCCCGGGCAACCTGCTGGCCCGTCCCCTTGCAATCCTCACAGACCACCAGCCCGTCCGGGGCCGCCCCCGTGCCCCCGCACGTCGGACAATCGTCGAGCCAGGACACGGCCACGCTCTTCTCCACCCCTCGGAACGACTCCTCGAAGCTCAGCGAAACCCGCGTCCTCAGGTTGCTCCCACGCGACGGCCGAGCGCCTCCACGCCCCCTCCTCCCTCCGAACCCGAACAGATCCCCCAGCACCGAGCCGAAGATGTCGAAGGACGAAAAAATGTCCTCCATGTCGTGAATGCCCGTGAACCCGGACCCCTCGAGCCCCCGGTGACCGTAGGCATCGTAGATCCGGCGTTGCTCCGGATCGCTCAGCGCCTTGTAGGCCTCCGTCGCCTCCTTGAACTTCTCGGCCGCATCCGGATCCTCCTGGTTGCGGTCCGGGTGGTACTGCACGGCCAGCTTGCGATACGCCCGCTTGATCTCGTCCGGTGAGGCCTCGCGGCTCACCCCGAGCACCTCGTAGTAGTCCCGTTTAGCCTGCGTCATCCCCGCTGCCTTGTCTCGTCCCGGGCGCTCATGCCCTGAGGCCGCCTCCCTCGCTTCCCAGGATCAGTCGTTCCTGCAGGACCGTGCGAGCAGCTCGGCCAGATCCACGGCCTTGATCGTGTCCTCGCACCCCTTGTCCGCAATGCCGTCCTTGAACATCATCAGGCAGAACGGGCACGCACTCACGATAGCGTCCGGCTTGACCTCCATCGCCTGCGATATGCGGAGCTGGTTGATCCGAGGCTCCTTCTCCTCCATCCAGACCCGCCCGCCGCCGGCGCCGCAGCAGAAACCCCCTTCCCGGCACCGCTCCATCTCGACCCGCTTCAGCCCCGGGATCTCGTCCAGGACGTCGCGCGGCTCTTCATACACGTCGTTGTACCGACCGAGGTAGCAGGAATCGTGGAACGTCACCGTCTCCGAGATCTCGCGCACCGGCTTCAGCTTCCCTTCCTTCACCAGCGACGCAAGCAGCTCCGTGTGATGGAACACCTCGTATCTTCCGCCGAACTGCGGATACTCGTTCTTGAACACCTGGTACCCGTGCGGGCACATCGTGATCACCTTCTTCACGCCATACCCGTTCATCACCTCGATGTTCGCCTGAGCCTGCGTCTGGAACAGGTACTCGTTGCCAAGTCGCCGGGCCGAGTCGCCGCAGCACCCCTCCTCCGACCCCAGCGTAGCGAAGCTCACGCCGGCCATCTGCAACAGCTCGGCAATCGCACGGGCCACCTTGATCGACCGATCGTCGTAGCTGCCCGCACACCCCAGGTAGAACAGGTACTCCGCATCAGGCTTCTGAGCGAACGTCGGAATGCCGGCCTCGACTGCCCACCTCGCCCGATCCCCCTTGGCCAGCCCCCACGGGTTCGACTTGTTCTCCAGCCCGCGCATCGTCGTCCCAAGCTCCTTGGGCATGTCCGCTTCCATCAACATCAGGTACCGGCGCAGCTCCACGATGCGGTCCACGTACTCGATCAGCAGCGGACAGTTCTCCTCGCACGATCGGCACGTCGTGCAATCCCAGATCGCCTCCCACTTCGAAGCCTCCACCAGCGTCTCGGGGACCTCCTCCGGCTTCTTCTTCCCCAGCAGCACCGGCATCTTGGCATACAGGTGGTGCTTCTGACGCTCCGTCAGCTCCTTCGGCTTGAGCACCTTCTCCGTCAGCGTCGTCGGGCAGTTGGTCATGCAACGCCCGCATTCCGTGCAGGTGTAGATGTCCAGGAGCTGCTTCCATGTGAGCTCCTCCACCTTGCTGGCGCCAAAGGTCTCCTGGTTCTCGATGTCCACGATGGGAGTCAGAGGCCGTCCCTTCTGCAGGTTCCCGAAGAACACGTTCGGCAGCGACGTCAGCACGTGCATGTGCTTGGAGTAGGGCAGGTAGTTCAGGAAGAAGAAGAGCACCACGCAGTGGACCCAGTAGCTGGCGTGCCCCAGGATCCCCAGAAACCCCTCGCCCGGCTTGCCCAGTGCCAGCAGCTTGCCCACCGCAGCCCCGACCACCGCATACGACGCATCCGGCAGCTCCGGCGCCACCGCAAAGCGTGCACCGTCATACAGGAAATCCGTCACCATCAGCGTCCCGATGAGCGTCAGGATGAGCTCCGCATCACGGGACTGCGTGATCCGCCAGGGCCTCAGCACCCAGCGCCGGAAGAAAGCCCCTCCAACCATCACCAGCACCACCAGCTCGGTCACGTCCTTGGCCGCCGTGTAGAAGTTCTCCAGCGGCCGGTAGAACCAGAAGATCGACCAACCCGGCGAGAACGCCTCCCCCACCACCGAGATGCTCCGGAACAACAGGATCAGGAAGCCCCAGAAGATCAACGCATGCATGAGCCCGGGACCCGGCTCCTTGAACATCGACTTCTGCCCGATCGCGAAACGGAGCATCAGCTCCACCCGCCGGAAGATCGCGTCGAACCGACTCCCGTCCCGCCTGGCAGAAAGCAGAATCTTGATCTTGGTCCAGCAGCTCCAGGTGAAGAGCCCCAGGGTTGCAACGACCAGCACCAGCATTACCAGACCCTCAAGTCTCATTCCGCTCCTCCTGGTTGCGCAATGCCCGACGTACTACACAGGATCGGTCTGTCCGTCCAGCATCGGACCGCCTTCCCTTTCCGCTGCATGCCCCCCGCCCGAGGCAGGCCGGCCCGCCTCACCGTCGGCCCCAGCCTCCGCCGCCCGCTCCATCCGGCGGAAACAGGCCTCACCGTCGGCCCCAGCCTCCGCCGCCCGCTCCATCCGGCGGAAACAGGCCTCACCGTCG
>VGRX01000569.1 GCA_016875215.1 Deltaproteobacteria bacterium | reverse complement strand
AAAACACGAGGGTGTCTCCGTGGATCTTCTGCTCCTGGATGAGTCGTTTCAGGGCCGCATGGGGCATGGGGCCGAGCCGTTTCCCCGCCACGACGGAAAAGTAGCGATGTCCGACCTCAACGGGTGCGGATTGGACCTCGACTGCGGCCCGGGCAGCGGCGGCAGCGGCCTGGGCAGCGACGTTGGCGACCTCGGCAGCCGGTTCGTCCATCGGGCGCCCGGCGAGCTTCGAAGCGCCCCGGGCCGGTGTCCGGGCATCCGCGTCCGGAGCGGGAGACGGGGTCGGCTCAATTGCGTCCTGAGCGGGGGATTCGGATCGAGTCGGTTCGTGGGGGGCGGGGGCCGGCTGCGCTGCCGTCCCCGCAGGCTCGGTTGCCGGTGCTTCCGCGGTCTCACGGTCCTCTTCCTGGCCTGCGGTCACCCGCATTCGGAAGACCGACCCGCAGGATGTGCAGCGGACCTTGATGGTCTTGCCGGCAAGCTTGGCCGAGAGCAGGAACTGCTTGCGGCACTTGGGACAGTGGAACTTCATTCGCTACCCCCCCCGAAGCCACAGACGCTGCGGACATACTAGCAGAGCCTCCATTCGGTCTGCAAGATCAAGATCACTCGCGTGAGGGGCAGTTTTTCTTCCGGCGACGCGTCATGTGGAGGACCGCGCGTGCCTCGATCTGCCGGATCCGCTCGGCCGTCACCTCGCTGGAGACGGTGACCTGGCCCAGCGGGGCTTCCTGGTCCGGGAAGAGGCCGAACCGCATCAGGAGGACCTTTCGCTCGCGATCGCTGAGCGTGTCCATGGCGCTTCGTGCTTTCCGCAGGAGCTCTCGACGGGATGCTCCGGCGACAGGGGTGACCGCGTCGGCGTCGGGGACGATGTCGGCCAGCGACGTAGCGTCCCCGACCGGGGATTCCTGGAGCGAGACCGGGTCCCTCATGGCCTCGATGGCTGCCACGAGCTTGCGGGGTTCGCAGCCGAGGCGCTGCTGGAGCTCCTCCTGGGTGGGTTCCCGACCGCACGCGAGGAGCCAGGCGCGGCGCTCCGCCAGAACGCGGCGGAAGAGCTGCTGTCCGCGCTGGGGGATGTGAAGGAGCCGGTCATAGGTCGAGGCTGCCCGGCGCATGCGCTGGGTGATCCACCAGGTTGCGCAGGTGGAGAAGCGCAGCCCGCGGCGGAAGTCGAATTTCTCCGCACCGTGGACCAGCCCGATGAATCCCTCCTGCTGGAGCTCGCTCTCGGGCATGCGGCTGTCGTTGAGCGCGCGGACCTCCCGCAGCACCAGCCGGAGGTTGGCTTCGGTCAGGAGGTCCCTGGCCTCCATGGCGTTGGCCCGTCCCTCGCGTGCCCGCTCCAGCTCGTCGGACAGAGTCTCCAACGGCCGTCCGGCCGCCTCTCGGATCGCCGCAAGGCGGGCCTGGATGTCCCTGTACTCGGCCGTGGCCTGCCTGACCTTGTGCAGGTCGGGCTCGCCGGGGCGGCGGCAGCGCCGCCGCGCCAGGCTCCGAAGTGTCGAGTCGAGGCGCTCGTTGGGGACCCCCGAGCATTCGGGGAGGGTCCGGAGCCTGGCCAGGAGCGGCGCCGCCCTCCGTGCCAGGGTCTCCAACTCGTCGAGGAGCTCGTCGAACATCTGCACGGGGTAGACCAGGTGCAGGAGGAGCTCGACCGCTCTGCGACGGAACCGGCCGGCATCCATGGCGTAGCGCTCCCGGCTCGAGCGCTTGAGGTGCTCGCACGCGGAGCGCAGTCGCAACGACCGGTAACGCGAGAAAAGCTCTTCGGCGCGACCGACGAGCGACCGGCTGGCTTTTCGGTCGGACGGAGCGACGAGGTCGGTGCCGTTGCTGTCCGGTGCACGGCTGCCGCAGACGGCCGCGTCGCCGAAGTCGGGATGGGTGGAGCCCCCGGACAGGCAGCTCTTCCTTTCGAGCATCCACTCGACACCCCGGTCGGAGGCGAGGAGTGTGGACGCCAGGGCGAGGCGCCCCTCGTGGAGGCGACGCGCGAGCTCCAGTTCCTTCTCCCGGTCGATGACGGGTAGTCGGGCAACCCGGGATGCGAACTCGGCGGCCGCAGCAGATGCCTTGCCTCGGCCTCGCCGCCCGACCATCCGCCGGCGTCCGTCGTCATGCGGCGGACGATCCGTGCCCCGGGTTGAACGGGGAGTGACCCTCTCGTTGCCCCGGGAGGGACCTGTCCTCTTGCCTCCCTGCTCGTTTGGCGACCGTGGGCGACGCATGACTATGTGCTCCTGCCGCGAGTACGCGGTCCTTTGCGACTGCACTCGAAACAATTGAGTGTACAGCGGTTCCGGCGGCCGTCAAATTTTCGGCCTCCGTTTCTGTATTCCGAACGGCGGGATTGCTTGAAAGAGAAGGACGAGAGCGCTATTCTGCCGGTGTTGCCGATGGAGGATTCCATGGTGCACTGTCGGGTTCTTGCGGCTGGATGCCTGTTGGCCGCTGCGCTGGGGTCTGCTCTTGTTGCGGGGTGCTCGGGCAGCGGTCGGCCTGCTGCCGGTGACGATTCGTCCGACAGGGACTCCGACGCGGTCAGAGGGGGTGACCTGGAGCCGGAGGGGCGCCTTCGGCGAGAGGCCGAGGCCGGGACGACCAGGCAGTTCGGGGACCCGTGCATGAGCGACGCGGACTGCGCTGCCGGATGGTGCATCCCCACGGAAGCGGGAGGGCGCTGCTCGGACCTGTGCGACCAGGACTGTCCGCCGGGCTGGGTGTGCCGGCCCGTCGAGGGAGATGCCGGGAAGAGCATGGTCTGCCTCCCGGAGATGGCCCGGCTGTGCCGGCCGTGCGTGGAGGACGCTGAGTGCCGCGTCATCCCGGGAGTTCTCTCCGATCACTGCGTGGTCTACGGAGAGGAGGGGGCGTTCTGCGGCACGGCCTGCCTCGGGCCGACCGAATGCCCCAAAGGCTACGTCTGCCAGTGGATGACGACGATAGGGGGGAACGAGGTGTACC
>VGRX01000568.1 GCA_016875215.1 Deltaproteobacteria bacterium | reverse complement strand
CCGCGCCTGCCCCCGTGCCTTCCGGACCACCGAGGTCGAATTGGCCCCGTAGGGGCAGGCCCCCGTGCCTGCCCCCGTGCCTGCCGGACCACCGAAATCGAATCGGCCCCGTAGGGGCAGGCCCCCGTGCCTGCCCTCGTGCCTGCCCCCGTGCCTGCTTGCCTACCTCGGGCCGCTGCAGTAACATAGCCATGTAGATGGCCATCTCGAACGGAGGCGGCAGATGAAGACGGAATACTCGGTGGCGGAGGCGAGGGACCAGCTGGCGCGACTCCTGCGGGTGATCGAGGCGGGGGACCACGTTCACATCACGAGGCGGGGCAAGAAGATCGCGGTGTTGCTGTCGGCTCGGGAGTTTGAGCAGCTCCGGGAGCGATCGGTGGGGTTCGGGGTCGCCCTGGCAGCATTCCGGGCAGGGAAGCAAGGCCGGGCCGCCGTTGTGGACGATGCTTTCCTGGAGGGGCTCAGAGATGAGGGCGGGGGACGGGAGGTGGACCTGTGAGTGCCCGATACCTCCTGGATGCCAACGTCCTTTCTGAGCCTTGTCGGCCCGCTCCGGATGCCCGAACCATGAAGAAGCTCCTCAAGCACGACGGGGAGTTGGCGACTTGCAGCGTGGTCTGGCACGAGCTTCTGTTCGGCGTCGCGAGGCTGCCGACCGGTCGCCGGAAAACAGCACTCCGTGCCTACCTGGACGAAGTGGTGCACAAGACGCTCCCCATCTTCCCGTACGACGAGGTTGCAGCAGCCTGGCATGCTGCGGCGAGGGCTCGCCTGGCCGCTGCGGGCAAGACCCCCGGGTTTGCGGACGGGCAGATCGCCGCTGTCGCGGCAGTCAACGGCCTGATCGTGGTCACGCGGAATGCACGTCACTATGAGTTTTTCAGCGGGATACGCGTGGAGAAGTGGTAGGTGCGGGGCGGTCACATCATTCGTCAGCCCGCTCTTGTACCAGGACCAGCTTCCGGATTCGTACCGACAGGAGAGGATTCTGCACCAGGCCGATCGGCTTTCAATTGCATTCCGGGTTGGGTACGGACAGGCAGCCCTGACCGAGTTTGCACGTCTCGAACGTGCACGGGTCGGAGTCATCGCACAGCCCGGCCGCCACCACGTCCTCGCAGTGGCACACGTAGATGTTGTCCGGCAGCGGAGGACAGGGCCCCTGTCCCATCCAACAGTTGACAAACTCCGGTGGGGGCATGGACTCGTGCCTGGGGACGAAGCCGTCCGGAGGGTAGTCGCAGTGCGTGATCGTGCAGACCTCGCCGTCGTCACACATGGAATCTGCCTCTTCCGGAGTCCCCCCCCAACAGTACGTGGGGCAGCAAGGGCACTTGAACATGCTCGTGCATTCCCCGGTCAGGTGATCGCAGGCATCGCAGTCACCGCAACCTGGACCTCCGCAGTAGCCTCCCTCGACCTTGTCCAGGTTGACGCATTGGAAGTCGATGCAGGCGTCAATTGTGCAGAGGTTCTCCATGAATCCATGCGGGATCTCTTCAGGACAGGTCGTCTCCTCGGTTGTCGACGGGTTGTAGCAGTCACGGCATTGGGCGGCGCTGATGCAGCAGGTCGGAGGTGGGACGTCCAACGCAACACAGCACCCGTCCTGGCAAACCCACTCCATGCAGGGTCCGGGAGCGTCACCGCAGACGGCCTCGGGCCTCTGTTCCGGAAGGCAGGGGTTCTCCGTGGCACAGTGGCAGCTCCCGTCGAGGCAAAGCTGCCGACCGAAGCACTCACCGCATTCCCCGCCGCATCCGCTACCGCACTTGCGCTCGTCACAGTCGGGCACGCAGTCGGACTTCACGTCTTCCCGGACACGCCGCAGGCCGGTCTCGGGCAGCCCTTCCGAGCAGTCGTGGTGGATTCGGATGCCAGCATCGGTACACACTGAGATTTCATGCATCGGCCTGCTCGAAGAGTCCATCCCCGCACCGGCTTCGTCACAGCCAGTGCGGACTTCTAGCGCTGCCTGCCGGCTTCCGCATCCGACGATGGCGAGGACCACAAGAAGAAGAGCACAAGGTCTCCACCGCATAAGAACACGCTACCACGGCAGCGCACAAAGCACAAAGGCCATCGAGTGCAGGATCGGTCCGGCGATCCAGGGGAAGCTCTCTACCCCCACCTCGCCCTTGCGCCCCGGGGCGCAAGGGCACTCCTCCCGAGGGAGGAGAGGCTGCACCCGGGCCGCACTCCAGGCACGAAACTAGCGCGTCACGCATACCACCGAAGACGCCGCACCCTCGTTGGCCGTCAGGTTGCCCGCACCGACGGCCGAGGCGGTGCTCCACTCCAGCCGTCGGGTTGCCTGCCCCCCACGGCCGATACGGTGCATGGGCCTCGGCATTGCAACCCTTCCCCCCGCCCCGGCTCCGCCGTCATGGGCATGCAGGGAGTTGGCGCATGGCCTACCGCATCGCTACGACCCTGACCATCCTCTTCTTCCCCGCCTTCAGAATCGGAGATGACGCGAGGTCTGCGGCGGTCACCTTCGCTGTCTCGTCCGTGACTGCGGCATCGCCGAGCTTCGTTCCCCCCTGGCGGATGAGGCGGCGGGCCTCCCCCTTGCTGGTGCAGAAGCCGGCCCGCACCAGCAGATCGGCCACCAGGATGCCGTCGGCCAGGTCGGCAGCGGGAACGGCCAGCTCGGGCAGGGATTCGGGGGCGCTGGCCGACAGCCCGGCAATGGGAGAGGTCGTGGGAATCGTGCCTTCCGGGTCTGCCGTGCCGAACTGGCTGGCGACGGCCAGGTAGGTCTGCCGGGCGATGTCGTCACCGTGGACGATGCGGGTGATTTCGAACGCGAGGATCTCCTTGGCCCGATTGAGCAGCGGGGGCTGGAGCCTGCCCAGACGTTCGCACTCCTCGATCGGCAGGAACGTGAACAGCTTGAGGAATCGTTCCACGTCCCGATCGTCGGTGTTGCGCCAGAACTGGTAGAAATCGAACGGTGACGTGCGGGG
>VGRX01000567.1 GCA_016875215.1 Deltaproteobacteria bacterium | reverse complement strand
GGAATGATGTGACGGTCTACCGGGAGGGGGCCGCACTCTGCTGCGACTGGGCCTCCGATTGCCAGACCGAGGACTTCCCCGAGGCACAGTGCATCGGCGGGGCCTGCTTCCTCGGTGAGTGCCTGAAGGACGGCGATTGCGACGACCTGAACGCGTGCACCGCGGACAAGTGCTCGGGCGGGCAGTGTGTCCAGGAATGGATCGAGGGGTGCTGCAACGGCAAGGAGGACTGCAACGACGGCGATCCCTGCACCACCGAGACGTGCGACGCGAACAAGTGCGCCTACAAGCCCGTCCCCGCCTGCTGCAAGGCGGACGGAGAGTGCAGCGACGACAACCCGTGCACCTCGGACATGTGTGCGGACAACGCGTGCGCCAACACGCCGATCCCGGACTGCTGCAACGACGCCTCCGACTGCGACGATGCGCTCCCCTGCTCCGTGGATACCTGCAATGTCCAGCACCAGTGCGAGCACGACAAGACCAACTGCCCGTGAGTCCCACACCCAACACCACCCGGAGCGTCAGCGACGGGCCGCGGATAGCCTCCTCTGCCGTAGAAACCGAGTAACGAGGTAGACAGATGAAATCCCCTCTGAACGTCCTGCTTGCGTGTTCCCTCCTGGCGGTCTCTTCCCTTGCAGGGTGCGGCGGCGGTTCCACGATGACCGGTCTTCCCGAGGTTGGCGAAGAGCTGCCATCGCTCCAGGATGCGGACTCGGTACCCCCCGAAACGTCCGTCTCCGAGCTTCCCCCTCTGCCCGAGACGGTCGAGCCCGAGGTCACCCCCGAGCTTATCGAGCCCGACACGGTCGGGCCGGACTTGCCGCCAGAGGTCTACGACCCGTGCTACCAGCAGCCGCTCGGCTTCGGCTGTCCCTGCACCAAGGACTCCGACTGCTCTGACGGCCACTGCGTGCAGGCGTGGAACGGCAAGGTGTGCACGAGCCAGTGCGTGGAGGAGTGCCCGGAGGGGTTCTCGTGCTCCCTGGTCGTGGGGACCTGTCCCGACTGCCAGTACCTGTGCATGCCCCTGTTCGTGAACCTGTGCCGCCCGTGCATGACCAACTCCGACTGCATGGGAAAGGAAACCGCGTCCTCAGACCTGTGCGTGGAGCTCGGTCCGGACGGCCGTTTCTGCGGCGCTGCCTGCTCCGGAGCGGTCCAGTGCCCGGACGGCTACTCGTGCAAGCACGTGGACGTGGCCGGCGGGATCCAGTCCTACCAGTGCGTGCCGGACAAGGGCTTCTGCGAATGCTCGGGGCTTGCCATTTCCCAGGGGGCTCAGACGACGTGCTTCGTCCAGAACAACCATGGCAAGTGCACCGGGACGCGCACCTGCAAACAGGACGGGCTGACGCCGTGCTCGGCCCTGACGCCGGCCAAGGAGCTGTGCAACGGCGGCGACGACAACTGCAACGGGGTCGTCGACGAGGACGTGAGCGGCGCGGACTGCACGACGAGCAACGAGTTCGGCTCGTGCAAGGGCAAGGACCTGTGCGTCGGCGGCGTCTCCGTGTGCGATGCCCCCAAGCCCGCCCAGGACCTGTGCGACGGCCTGGACAATGACTGCGACGGCGAGACCGATGAGGGCAGCCTCGATACCGACGGGGACAAGCTCGCCAACTGCGTCGACGAGGATGACGACAACGACGGCCACGCAGACCCCCTCGACAACTGCCCCGTCGTGTCGAATCCGCCCCAGAAGGACAGCGACCTCGACATGGCCGGCGACGCGTGCGACCCGGACGACGACAACGACCAGGTCGCGGACGAGAACGACTGCCAGCCGTTCGACAAGAACAGCTACCCCGGCGCGGCCGAGGTGTGCGACGGCAAGGACAACGACTGCGACCTGTGGACCGACGAGGAGACCTGCTCCGACTCGAACCCCTGCACCAAGGACGTCTGCGACCCGGTCAAGGGGTGCCAGTACGTCCCCCAGGACATCCCGTGCGACGACGGGAACCCGTGCACCAGCAGCGACGTGTGCAAGAACGGGACGTGCACCGCGGGAGCCGACATCTGCCCGTGCAAGCAGGACGCGGACTGCGCCGGGCTGGGCTTTGTCGGAGGCTGTCTGGGCAAGCTCTACTGCGACACGAAGTCGCTGCCCACGGTGTGCAAGCTCGACCCGGCCCAGGCCGTGCAGTGCCCGCCCTCGAACAGCCCGTGCAAGGTGTCGAGCTGCGATCCGGCGACGGGCCAGTGTGCGCAGAAGGACGCACCGGACGGGACCCTGTGCGACGACGGTGACAAGTGCACGCTGATCGACTCGTGCGCCAAGGGAGTCTGCACCTCCTCCCTGGAGACCGACTGCAGCGACGGGAATCCGTGCACCACCGACTCGTGCAAGCCGGACACAGGGTGCGTGTTCACCCTGGCCAACGGCATCCCGTGCGACGACGGCAGCCTGTGCACGGCCGGAGACGTCTGCCAGGCCGGGGCGTGCAAGGGGGGCGTGGCACTCGACTGCAACGACGGCAACGATTGCACCAAGGACGCGTGCAACCCCGCCAAGGGGTGCACCTATTCCCCGCAGGCTGGTGCCTGCAACGACGGCAACCTGTGCACCCTGTCCGACACGTGCGTGAACGGGCAGTGCAAGGGGGCATCGATCCTCCCCTGCGATGACAAGAACCCGTGCACCCTGGACGGCTGCGCCCCCCAAACCGTCTGCACCCACACACCCCAGGACGTGCCCTGCTCCGACGGCGATTTCTGCACCGTCGTCGATGCCTGCAACGCCGGGGTCTGCGTGGGGACGGGCTCACCCGACTGCAACGACAAGAACCCGTGTACGACCGACTCGTGCGCGGCCAAGCAGGGGTGCGTGCATGCTCCCAACACCGACCCGTGCGACGACAAGAACGCGTGCACGACCAAGGACACGTGCTCCAACGGCCAGTGCGCCGGTGGCCCCGCTCCGGACTGCAACGACAACGACAAGTGCACCGACGATGCCTGCAAAAC
>VGRX01000566.1 GCA_016875215.1 Deltaproteobacteria bacterium | reverse complement strand
GAGAAGCACCCTTCGCCCAGGATGCAATCGGCATCATCGGAGCAGCCAGCGGGAGCGATCTGCTGGAAGCAGGTCCCGCCTGCGTCGCAGTAGTACCCGGCAGGGCAATCCCAGTCGGTGATGCACCCTTCGAACTTGATGCACTCGCCTGCGTCGCACACGAACCCGGCCCCGAGGATCTGCTGGCAGTCGTAGTCGTACCCGCAGCCGACCACCTGGATGCAGGACCCGTCCGCAGCGCAATAGTAGCCGTTGGCGCAATCGGCATCGCTGCAGCAGCCGTCGTCGTAGTAGCACCAGCCGTCGTAGCCGCAATAGGAGCCATAGGGGCAATCCCAGTCATCCCAACAGCCCACAGTGGTCGAGTATCCGGGATTGTCCACCACCACGCAGCCCGGGGCCGCTGCCAGGAGCACTGCCGCCAGAATCAGGTGTTTCATGGTGTTCATCTCGGTCCTCCTCGTTGCATGTTACCAGAGCCGCAAGCCGTGTAAAGTGGCATCGCAATCGGGGCCGAGGAGACGGTGGCAGCTCCCGGGATGTTCACACATTCTTGACCGGCGGCGATGCGGGCACTCAGGCCCTTGGGACGGCAGCGGTCCAGCGGTCGATGAGCGCCTGAGCGTCTTCGGGAGCCATCTTCGGCGTGAACTCCCGGTCGAGATGCCACACCTTCCGGACATCCTCGATGGATGACCAGAATCCGATGCCGAGGCCGGCCAGGAATGCGGCCCCCAGCCCCGTCGTCTCGACCTGCGACGGGCGCAGCACCCGAGTGCCCAGCAGATCCGACTGGAGCTGCATCAGGAGGTCGTTGGCAGCTGCCCCCCCGTCGACCCGGAGAGATGCGAGGTGGCTGCCGAGGTCATCGGCCATCGCTCTCATGATGTCCCGGTTCTGCAACGCGATCCCTTCGAGCGCGGCCCGGGCGATGTGGCCCCGGCACGTCCCCCGCGTGATGCCGAGCAGGGCCCCTCGGGCTTCGGGGCGCCAGTGCGGTGCCCCCAGGCCGGTGAGCGCAGGGACGAACACCACGCCCCCGGAGTCGGAAACCGAGGCAGCCAGCGGCTCGATGTCCGAGGCCGCACGGATGATCTGCAGCCCGTCACGCAGCCACTGGACCGCAGCACCTGCGATGAACGCGCTTCCCTCGAACGCGTAGCGCGGCCTGCCGCCGATGGACCAGGCGACGGTGGTGAGGAGACCGTGCGATGAAGGCAGCGGACGGTCCCCGATGTTGACCAGCATGAATGCCCCGGTACCGAACGTGCACTTGCCCTCTCCGGTCTCGAAGCAGGCCTGGCCGAACAACGCCGCCTGCTGGTCCCCGGCCAAGCCGGAGATGGGGATGCCGTCCGGGAGGCCTGCAATGCCTTTCGTACGCCCCACGACCGTCGAGTTCCCGCACACCTGCGGCAGGACCGAGCGCGGGATCTCGAGCGGGGCGAGCAGATCGTCCGAGAACTGCAGCGTCTCCAGGTCGAGCAGCAGCGTTCGGGAGGCGTTCGAGACATCGGTGACATGAACCGCGCCGCCCGTGAGGCGCCAGACCAGGAAACTGTCGACGGTACCGAATGCGAGCTGCCCTTCGGAGGCCAGGCGGGCGGCCTCTGCGTTGTTTCGGAGGATCCAGGCGTTTTTCGTCCCGGAGAAGTACGGGTCGAGGACGAGGCCGGTGCGGTTCCGGTAGAGCGGTTCCACCCCCTGCCGCTTGAGCTCTCGGCACAGGTCCGCGGTCCTCCGACACTGCCAGACGATGGCATTCTGGACCGGCCTGCCGGTGGTGCGGTCCCAGACGAGCGTGGTCTCCCGTTGGTTGGTGATCCCGATGGCAGCAATGGCGCCGGGGGCGACTCCTCCGGCCTGGAGCGCGCTGCGGACGGATTCCAGGGTGCTCTCCCAGATGGCCTCGGGGTCATGCTCGACCCAGCCGGCCAGCGGGAACACCTGCGGGAACTCACGGTATCCTTTCGCTGCCACCTTGCCGTCGCGGTCCACGAGGAGCACGGTGGTACCTGTAGTCCCCTGGTCGATGGCCATGATGAGCTCGGACATGGTGGGCCTCCTTCTTTGTCAGATCCGCCGCACGATGCTACATTAAGCGGGGATTTGTGCAACACGTTCGCAACGGAGGGACCTGCACCCATGTCGGATGAAGAAAAGAAGCCGGGACCGCGGCAGCCGAACTTCCAGCTCCAGCTTGACGAGGAGATGGCCCAGGGGCGGTATGTGAACTTCGCCCTGGTCAATCACAATCCGACGGAGTTCGTGTTCGACTTCGCGTACATGCAGCCGCAACAGCCGCGCGGGAAGGTGCAGGCTCGGGTGATCCTGTCCCCGATCCACGCCAAGCGGTTCCTGATGGCCCTGACAGAGAACCTGGGGCGCTACGAGGAGCGATTCGGCCCGATCAAGCTGCCCGCAGGGAAGCCCACGGACCCCGTGGTTCACTAGCCGGTGGCGGATGGCCATGAGCACTCACCCCGGACTCCCTGTGGACGCGTCGACGGCCGGCTGGCGTACGCGCCGTGCGGCAGCGACGGGCATCCCCATCCTGCTGGCAGGGGCGGTGCTGCTCGGTGCACTGCCTGCGTCGGCGTGGGAATCGGCCGAAGAGGTGGTGCACGGGAGCGCCCGAGTGCTCGAGAAGGGCGAGACCATGGTCGGCGTCCTCAGTCCCCTCGGATACGGCGTCCACGAGCGGGTCACCGTGTTCACGCACCCGGCCCTGCTGCTGTTGCTTACTCCCTCCCTGTGGACCCGGCTGGCGATTCTTGAAGGGACCTCGGGGCTGGCGCTCGAGGCGGGGTACCAGCAGAGCTGGCTCGACCTCCTGACGGCTGATAGCACGACCGATGCGGAGGATGATCGGAGTGATGCCCCCGGGTATGTCCAGCTCGGGGTCGTCTGGTCGCAGCTCTTGTCGCGAAACGTGCAGCTCAACGTGGCGGGCGGCTACCTGGCCGAGTTCGGGCGGGCGGG
>VGRX01000565.1 GCA_016875215.1 Deltaproteobacteria bacterium | reverse complement strand
CCGAGCCGCTCATGACACCCCTTCAGTCAACAGGTAGCGTGCCACGTTCGCCAGGAGTCTGGCACGCGACGGCGCGATGGAATCCACGCGGTCGACCAGCCCCTCGACCAGGTGCAGCACAGCCAATGCACCGTCCCGCTCAGCCAGTCGACGCGCCTCCAGCACGAAATCAGCGTCCGGCGACAGGCCGAGGAAACTGACGGGCAGAGGAAAGCCCTGTCGCTTCCCGGCCGCGCCCACGCGAAATGCGGCAGCTCCCCGGGCCGCCATGCCCCGACACCAGAGCAGCGGTGTCCGGACGCCTGCGGACCCAAGGGCGGCAGAAACCCTGGCCAGCAGGTAATCCTCGAAGTCGGGGGCCGATGGGGAGAGCGCCTCGATCCGGTCCAGATCCACCACTCCGGGGATGCCACGGCATACCACGCCGTAGTGGGAATGGCCTGAATCCAGGACGGCCTGCCCGCAACGGACGGCCTGCATCGCAAGACCCGCCCCGGCCGTCCCCCTGTACAGCGCCCCACGCCCCGCCAGCCGCGATGCCCGGCCAAGGGAGATCTCCCCCCCTCCCAGCAGCGGAAGCACCCGGGCACTCCACAGGGACGGTGCGTGGCGCCAGGCAGACGGCTGTGCCTGCGCGCTGCGAAGCATGTCCGCAAGAACCCTCGCCCCCTCGTCGCCGCCCGCGCGGAATCGGAACCTCTCCCGACGGCGTCGATGCACCAGGAACAGGACCCCGCCCAAGGCCAGCAGCGCTGCGAGGCAGAGCGGCAGGACCCCGCCAAGACCCGACGGGCCCGGGCGATGCCCGGATGGGATGCCCGCAACCGGTGTGGCCCCCCGCGCACCCGCCTCGCCACTTGCGGTACGGCCGGCGTCGCCGGGGCCGGCCGGTGCACCGCCGGTTCCCTCCGGCCGGTCCGGCGTGGCCGCTGCCTCCCCTCCGGCCGGTCCATCCGTGTCGGCAGCACCTGCCCTCTTCTCCACGGCTTCCGCACTGTCACGGCCGGCCCCTGCGGCCGATGTTTCGCCCGTGAAAGCCCCGGCCTCCCGGGCCGGGACATCTCTTCCTTCCATCGCTCGCACGAGCGTGGCCGAATAGACTCCGGGGTCTCCGCGGACCACCTCCCCCCGGCTCACGTCCACGGCATGCCACCCCTCGTCCCAGTACTCAGTCCAGGCGTGGGAACCCGGCAAGACCCGTCCCTCCAGCCCCACAGCCCCGACGGCGAGCCTCGCAGGGATTGAGACGCGCCGCAGCAGCACAGCGGCCACCGCGTTGATGACGTCGCAGTCGCCACGGCCATACCCGAGCACGAACGGCAGCCAGCGAACGCCGGGAGGCTGTGCGAGGTACGTGGCTGCCGCCTCGGCCGAGTCGTCGTAGGCCATCAGCCGCCCGGCCACCCGGGCCAGCGCGTCGACCTGGGCCCGCATCCCGAGCTCCGAAGCGCTGCGCAGCGGCTCGAGCGCACTGGCCGGAAGCGCCAGGTCAGCCGGAAGGCTCACCAGCCGCTCCAGCGACTCGGGTGCAAGTGCCGTCTCCGTCGCGGGGCCCAGAGCGTACGTCAGCCGCGTCCGCCCCGGCGGCAGCACGACCACAGCCTGCCCGTGGCGATCCGCCCGCACCTCTCCGCTGATCAGGAGTCCGTTCCCGCGAACCGTCGTGCCGTCTACGGCATGCCCGGTCGGGCAGGGGAGCACCGTGGCCCCAGGGCCGTCGAGATCGAGCGTCACGTGGATGCACCCCGACGCGCACGGCCGGGGAGGGTAGGGCTGCTGCGCATCTTCCCCGGTCCCCACAAACCCCCGATCCGCGTCGAAACGGTCCGCGGTCAGGAACTTGAACCAGAGTGGAATGGGGGGGGAGTAGGCCAGAGGCAGAACGGAACGCTGCGAGGGTGGGTCGACGGTGGCCCCCCGGTAGACCGACGGAACGGTGGCAAGGGTCCGCTCGACAGGGGGGGGGCGAAGCCCCATTCCGCCGGCAACTTCGCCAGCCGCTGCCGACTCAGGAGCCTGGGCAGTCGGCCCCGCAGATCCTGCCCACTGCGCACCGCCGGCGGCCGTGCCGGCTGCCCGTGGCTCGTCGCCTGCGCTCCGTGTGGTGCTGCGGGCCGCCCCCTCCGCATGTGCCTGTGCTCCGGACGGCTCACCGCCAACGACCCGCTGCGCACCGCCGCTGGCCGTGCCGGCAACCCGTGCCTCCTCGCCTGCGGGGGTCGCCCGCGTCCACACGTCCACGACCCCGAAGTTGTGAAGCCCCATGGCGGACAGCAGCAAGACCGTCCCGGCGACCAGGAGAAAGGCCGGCACGGCAATCAGCGAGCTGCTGCGGAACAGCAGCCTGGGCAGCCTGCGGAAGAACCCTGCGACCCTCCACAGGATGCCCCCTCCCGCCACGGCGCCGACGTGCATCTCCACCAGGCGTGCCAGCGCGTCGCGGGCCTCGTCGCGCACTCTCGCGAGCGCCGCATCATCGATGACCGCGTTGCGGGCCATCACGACGGCCAGGTCGTTCCCATTGAGCACGAACACCGGAGACAGACCGCGGGCAACCTCCGACTTCCAGCTCAGTCCGGTCCCGCCGTATGCAAGCTCGTCCAGCAGCGTCCCCTTCCAGACGGGCAGCCCACGGGCAAGCAGGTCCACCGACGCCGATTCCCCGAGCCCCGCAGCCCCTTCCACCGAACCGCGCCGGAATGCCAGCCCCACAGGCCCCTCCGGCTCGATGGGAACGGTCAGCAACTTCCCGTTGCAGCGCACCGGCAGAACCGACGCCTTCCGGTCGTTGCGCCTCAGGTGCCTGCAATACCGCGAGACCCCCGCCTCCACCGCACCGACCAACGACTCCCCGCTCTCTCCCGGCTCCAGCGGCCGGACCAGCGTCACGCGGGTCCCCGGACGGCCGAGCGTCGACGCGATCGCGTCCACTTCCATCGAAGCCCCTAGGCGGACCCCCCAGGGAACCCCCTTCCCCACCCACGACCCCCC
>VGRX01000564.1 GCA_016875215.1 Deltaproteobacteria bacterium | reverse complement strand
CCGCGCTCTTCCTCACCTTCCCCGTCCTGGCGATGAGGTACGGCCGGGCGAATTCCCCCAGCCGCAGCGGAAACACGAACAGGGCAAGGAACGAAACGGCCCCGACGCAGTTGAGCGTCCAGAAATCGAACTTCCCGAGCGGTGCCATGAGCGGCGCCCACCGCCACACCCGGAGGAAATGCACGACCACCAGCACCCCGAAAGCGGGAAGCAGCCAGAACAGGCGCACCGACCAGAGCGGCGGACCCCAGATCCCGCCCGCAGCATGGCACACCAGCGCTCCGTCCGTCCACACCAGGTCCCGGCAGACGAGCTGCTCCATCGGCCACTGCCGCGACGAAAGCCAGATGAACAGGGCTGCCAGCACCAGGCTGGCCAGCCACTTGAACGCAAGCTTCATTCCCCCGCCCACTGCATGTGGCAACCGGCCAGGACCCACTGGCCCGTTGCACCGCTGGTTCCGGTGAGGCGCCCTTCGACGCTGCTCAGGACAGGCTCGCACCCGCCCACATGGACCTTCCCCAACAGTTCACGACTTCCAGTCCCACCCTGCCGACACAGCAACTCCCCCCCCCGGCCCCAGGCCCCGGACCCCCAGCTCAGACCGGGCATAGATACCAGCACTCGCCGCGAATTGGAAGCCTCCATGTGCCCGTGCTATGCTCCGCTCGTGAGTCGAGGTCGGACGGATGAAGGGGGCCGGGCCCCCCAAGTCGTGCCGACCGCAGCGCAGAGGGACGATTGGATACGCAGCGGGCACAGCCCAAGGTCGTGTTCCTCGACCGCCACCTCCTGGTGCTGGACAAGCCCGCAGGGCTGCCTGCGCAGCCCGACGTCACTCGCGACCTCTCCGCCGTCGAGTGGTGCGCCGACTTCCTCCGAACCGAGCTCGACCGCACCGACTGGAACCCATTCGTGGCACCGGTCCACCGCCTCGACCGCCCGGTTTCCGGGCTGCTGGTGCTGGCTCGAACGTCCAAGGCCGCCGACCGGCTGGCCGCCCAGTTCCGCACACGCAGCGTGCACAAAGCCTACCTGGCCGTAGTGCAGGGCAACCCGTCTTTCGACTTCGTCGATGTCCGCCTCTTCCTGCGGAAGGACGAGGGGGACAACCGGGTGGAGTACCGCCCACAGCCGTTCAACGGAGCGAAAGAGGCGCTCACCTCGGTCCAGGTCGTCTGCCGGGGGCCGGACCAGGCGCTGATGGCCATGCTGCCCCACACAGGACGCTCGCACCAGCTCCGCGCCGCGGCCTCCTTCCTCGGCCATCCGATCCTCGGAGATCTGAAGTACGGCGCCCCGGAAGGGTTCGGGCACTGGCTCGCGCTGCACGCACATGCCCTGCGCTTCGACCACCCGGTCCGGCGCGTTCCGCTCGTCTTCCGGTCCGCACCCCCTGAGCCCTGGCACCGCTCCTTCCCCTGGTTGGAACGCTGCATCCGTTCATCCTGACGCGCAGGGGTGCACGGCGACCGCAAGTGGCCCGAGATGGTGGTCCGGGGAATTTTCCGGGCAGTTGCGCGATGCGCCCGCGCGCACTAACATGGTGGGTGGCTTTGCGTGGAGACCCATGGGCGTGCGGTTCCCCGGCTCATCCGTGTCGTACCTGCTGGCGGCAGCGGTGCGGCGATTCGCTCTCGAGGTGGGACGGTGGTCCGCACCGGCCATGGTGCTGTCCGTGCTGCTCGCCGCATGCGGGCCGGAAGAAGCTGACGAGACCGTCTTCCAGTGCGTGGAATCAACGGATCCCACGGTCGTGCTCCTGTCGCCTGCGGAGAACGTGTACATCGAGCAGACTCCGCCGGCGACCCCGGTGGCGGTGACCGGTGCGGTCTCGAGCTGGGCCCCCTTTCCCGCTGCAGGCAAGGAGATCCGCTTCTTCCTGGACGGCAAGCACGCGGGGAGCAACACGCAGGCGGCGGCTTTCACGTTCCCGGACGTCCCCATGGGGATGCACACGCTGTCTGCCGTGCTCTACCAGCAGGGGATTCCCCTTCCGGTTCCGTCCGCGACGGCATCGAGGAAGGTCAAGGTGACGGTCCCGTGCAAGAAGAAGGCGGATTGCGAGGAGGGCAACCCCTGCTCGATCGAGGCATGCGTCTCGATCGGCAATGGCGAGTACCGCTGCCACTGGGGCCCGGTCTATTCCTGCTGCTTTTCGCTCTTCGACTGCCCGTTTGGCATGTCCTGGTGCAAGGACCTGGACGGCAACGGCAAGGGCGAGTGCCTCGAGTGCCTCGAGGACGGGGAATGCGACGACGGCAATCCGTGCTCGGTGGACCACTGCATCGAGGGGACGTGCAACCACCTCCCGGCCCCGGGTTCCTGTGCAACGGATGCCCAGTGCAATGACGGCAACCTCTGCACGGTGGACGTTTGCCAGGCGGAATCGTGCCAGTGCACGCATGCGCAGATTCCGCAGTGCTGCACTGCGCCGGCTCAGTGCGATGACAACAGCGCGTGCACGCTCGACGCATGCATCGCAAACGAATGCCGCCACGGGCCCAAGCAGCCGGGAGTACCGTGCTGCGTTGCGGACAAGGACTGCG
Source organism: Deltaproteobacteria bacterium (assembly GCA_016875215.1). Classification (GTDB taxonomy): domain Bacteria; phylum Myxococcota_A; class UBA9042; order CAIXZC01; family CAIXZC01; genus CAITUV01. The sequence continues at coordinate 442 of VGRX01000564.1, read as the reverse complement.
CCTCCTCCAATCCCTGCAAGGCGGGCGTGTGCGACAAGGGGGGCAGCCAGACCGGCCTGTGCAAGCTCTCTCCGGATCCGAACAAGCCCGGCTGCTGCTCCGCGGATTCCCAGTGCCCCCCGCTCTCGGACAAGTTCCTGGGGAAGTGCATCAACGACGCCGGGGCAGGGTATCCCAAGTGTTCATACGCGCTCAACCCGGAATGGTGCGACCCGGCCGCCTGGGGGCTTCGGATCAACGAGCTGATGGTCGACCCGGCCGGCGTGCCCGATGCGCTCGGTGAATGGGTGGAGCTGTTCAACGCGGGCGGTACGCCGGTGGAGTTGTCGGGGCACGTGCTGTCGGGAGGCGGAGGGGAAGCCTGCATCCTGGCACCGGAGCAGTCGTTCCCCGTCGCGGCCGGGAGCCTGGTCCTCGTCGGTCGCACGGCGGACCCGAAAAA
>VGRX01000563.1 GCA_016875215.1 Deltaproteobacteria bacterium | reverse complement strand
TTTTGTGAGAAGTGGCTGTGCGACGCTTACTCAGGGAAGCTCCAGGCAATCCCGCTGCCCGACGGGACGCCCTGCTCCGACTCCGATGCCTGCACGCTCAACGACCAGTGCCAGGCCGGCGTGTGCGTCAAGGGCAAGGTGGTCACTGCAGCCGACTGCAACGACGGCAACCCCTGCACCAAGGACTGGTGCGACCCGGAGCTTGGCTGCACTCACGGCCCCGGCGCCGGAAGCTGCGATGACAAGAACCCTTGCACGGTCGGCGATGCCTGCAAGCTGGGTTCATGCGTGGGAGAGCCCAAGTCGTGCCCCTCGGACGGCAATGTCTGCACCAAGGACTACTGCGACCCGACTTCCGGATGCGTCTACCAGCCGCTGACTCTGGGGGCGGGCTCGTGCAGCGACTCGAATGCCTGCACCGCCGGCGACTTCTGTAAGGCCGGCGTCTGCCAGGGCGGCTCGGCCGTCGCCTGCGACGACAAGAACCCGTGCACCAAGGACTGGTGTGACCCGATGATCGGCTGCGTGAACGACCCGCTGACTCTGCCCCCGGTCTCGTGCGACGACGGCAACCCCTGCACGTCGGACGACCAGTGCGTGTTCGGCAAGTGCAAGGGGTTCAAGCCGGTGGATCCGGACGACGGCAACCCGTGCACCAAGGACTACTGTGACCCGACCTCGGGAATCCAGCACGTGCCGCTGACTCTTGCCCCCGGCTCATGCGAGGATGGCAAGGTGTGCACCCTGCTTGACCGCTGCATCGACGGGAAGTGCGTGGCGGGCAAACCGGATGCAGCCGACGACGGCAACCTCTGCACCGAGGACCTCTGCGCCGAGGGAGTGGGCCAGATACACATCGAGCTCTCCGTGGACGACGGCAACCCCTGCACGGACGACACGTGCTACCCCGAGACCGGCATCGTCCACGTGGTCAACATCACCGGGGGGAACCCCTGTACCCAGGACTTCTGCAATCCCTCCGAAGGACCATTCCACGTGGCGGTCGACGACGGCACCCCCTGCTGCGACGGCGACCAGTGCACGGTCAACCAGTGTCAGGCGGGCCAGTGCGTGATCGTCGGCAAGACCTCCTGCGTCGACGACAAGAACGACTGCACCGCCGACTACTGCGACCCGGCCAAGGGATGCGTGCACGAAGCCCTTGACCAGGCCTGCGACGACGGCGATGCCTGCACCATCGGCGACTGGTGCTCGCAGGGCAAGTGCGGCGGCCAGAAAGTCAACTGCGACGACAACGACCCCTCCACCGTCGACTACTGCGACCAGCTCTTCGGGTGTGTGCACGTGAGCAAGTAGACGGCTCTCCGCCCGGCCACCAATCCCCGGCAGTCCATCTTTTCATCCCTTCACTCGGTCTGAATCTCAATCATCTCCGGAGCAGGCGGTACGGCCATCCCCCCGGTCGACGTCGTGACCTGGACGGCTTTGTCGGGTGGCAACGCCGACGCGTTGCCCACGACGTAGTTTCCCTTCCCCTCCCACTCCACCTGGTCTGCGCATTCCTCCATAGCCAGGCCGTAGAAGTCGTTGCCGACGATGGTCGAGTTCGCAACGGTGCCAGAAGCATGGCTGAAGAAGATCCCGTTGCGTGCGTTCCGTGCAACGAGAACGGAAGCCACCTCCAACTCCCCTCCGGCTGCAGCGACAATGCCGTCGCCGAATACCCCCTTACCTGGCCCGTCCACGGTTGCGCCGCCGATCAGCGTACCCGTGACCGCACTCGTGTCGAAGAGCATGATCGAGCCGGGGTCCAGGAGCAACGCTCCTGCAGTAGCGTTCTTGTCGAGGAGAGTCTTGAACAAGGTCATCGCTGCGCCTTCAGTCAAGGCCACACCCATTCCATATCGCCCCTCTTCCTCGGCTTTCGTGCCACGTATCATCGTCCCGCGTAGGACCACAGCCGTCCCAGCTTCTCCTGCAGCGACTCCCGCTGTCGTTCTTGCGTCGAACAGGCAGCCCGAAATGGCCACGGCCGCCCCCCCAAGTGCTTCGAGTGCGACCCCCGTTGCGTTGGCAAGGCCGGGGGGGAGCATGGAGTCTCGCACCACTGAGGCTGCCACGTTGACTCTCGTGCCTTGGCGATATGCACCGATGCCACCCATCTCAAACCCCTCCAGAAGGCTGTCACGGATGTCGAATGACGCCCCCTCGGTTGCCTGGACCGCACGGATCGCTATCTCCTGAGACGCACCCGCTGTGTCGTGCAACTTCGTACTACCCAAGTGCACTTGAGTGCCCGCGCCGACGGCTATCACCTCCATGTAGGCGCTGCCCCCAAAGAGGCAACCTGAGGCCGTCAGGGAAGCTTGATCCGTGGCCTCAACTCCGATGCCGCTGAACTCCAGGTTATTGGCCTTCGAGTCACGCACCACGGTCCCAGACAGCACAGCTTCTGTACCCTGGCCGTAAACTGCTACGCCGACGGCGGAGTTGCCCGCGAACAGACTCGATTCGGCCGAAACGAAGCCGCCTGCGCAGACCATCATCCCAAGGCCCTCGCCGTTGTCATCCGGCTCCGTGTCCCGAACCACCGTCGACAAGAGATCAACACTTGCGCCATCCAGTCCAACCCAGACGCCCGCTGTGGAATTCCCCTCAAACAGACTCTCCTGCACGATGGCAGAAGCTCCGATGTTCTCTAGCCCGAACCCTCCTTTTGGAAGCCCTTCGCCAAGTTCAGCTCCTGCCACCGTGTTGCGAACAACCGTCGAGTCTAGGATCAGATCGACCGCTACCCAAGCGACAACTCCAGCTTCGGTGTTGTCATCTACCAGGGATCCGACTACCGCCACGGTGGAGTCCTGGGCCAGCACCCCAGGCCCTGCGCCTGTGTCACCGCCCACGTCGGCAGCCCCGCCTCGTACGGCAGTGCCAACTAGGGACAACTCCGACTGTGCGGGGCCGCCCGTGCGTATGCCAATCGCAGCATTTCCGCGAATCAGGCAGGATGATGCCGACACGTAGGCACCA
>VGRX01000562.1 GCA_016875215.1 Deltaproteobacteria bacterium | reverse complement strand
GGGGTAGTCGCGCACGTGCGGGGGGAGTGGGAACAGCCCCCGGGCAGGGAAGGGGAAGAGCTCCGAGAGGCAGCCATGGCGTGAGGAACGGCCCGGGGCGATGCGTACGGAGCAGAGGCCGGGCATCCCCGCAATGCAGGACCCGCAGGCGCCGCACGGAATCGAGGGGAGCGGAACGACGCGGGCCGAGGTCAGCGTTCCGGTCGGGTCGGACACGACGTCCGCGGTGAATTCGCTGCCGAGCGTAAACCCTGTGCCTTCCGGAACGTCCGGAACCAGGCGGCAGTCGAGAAAGGCCTGCTCGGTTGCGCCGATGGCCGCTGCCCTGAGCCGCAGCACGACTTCTCCGGCGGCGGGCTCGGGGAGCGGAACGTCTTCGAGTCGGACCGAACGGCCGGTCCAGCGGATCGCCTTCATGCATCCTCCCGCGTCGTGCCGCCTGCCAGGCCCGGCTGCGGTGCCGGAACGGCATGGAATCGAACGTCTACCACGACCGCGGTCCGGCTTTCAATCGGGGACACGGCGATGCGGTCCGGATGCAGCGTCGCCTCGGTCGGCGGCAAGGTGCAGACCGCAGCGATCTCGTCGGCCAGCGAGCGCAGGTGCGCCCTCTGGACCGACAGCATTTCCTTGCGGTCACCCAGGTTGAAGGCCGCCACGCTGGTCCATCCGCTGCCGGACGCGAATGCCCACGTGGGATCCGGGCGGTCCGCAGCATCGAGTGGGACGAAGCGGGTGCCGTGGCGGGCCAGCGATTCCCTGAAGCTCGACAACTCGGCGCAACCCCATCGGGCGAGGTCATCACCCACCAGGACCACATCCCCCGCCATGGCTGCCAGCCGAGCGAACAGCGCCTTCTCCCCTTGTGTGGCCGATCCCCTGCCCTGTGCAAGGAGGACGCAATCCGGGTCGACATGCCAGAACGCCTGTCCAAAGGTGCTGCGAACGAGCGTGTTGCGGGCTGCCGGGAAGATCCCCACCATCTCCTCGTCACCGGTCGCGGCTTCGAGCAGCGCCGGGGATTTCCAGCAGTAGTCGATGTCGGTAGAGACCCGCACGGCATCAAAGAGGCCGATGGACGGAGCGAGAGGGCAGCCGCATCCGAGCAGGTACGAATCCCCGGCGACGGCCCGGCGGATCCGGGTGACGGCGTTGCGAAATGCGGCGAAGCGGCCGGGGGCTGCCGGGGAGCGGTCGAGCGGAAGCGCCGCCGGGTAGAGATAGTCCAGCTTGAACACGCGAAATCCGGCCTCAGAGAGCTGCGAGAAGAGCTGCGACAGGTGCTCGAGGAACTCCTCGTTCCGCACGTCCAGGGCGTAGAACGTCGATCTCCAGTGCGGATTGAAGCCGAGGCGGCACGGACGTCCGTTGCGGGTTGCCACCCACTCGGGATGCTGCTCGATGAGTCGTGAGCCTCCCTGCGCCACGAACGGTGCGACCCAGATCCCCGCGGTCAGCCCGGCCTCCCGGATCAGGCGGGCCGATTCCGCGACCTTGGCGCCGTACCGCGCTGCCGGCACGAGCCAGTCGCCGACCCGTTCCTGGTACCCGTCGTCGATGATCACCGTGCTCAAGGGGGCAAGCTCCGGGGTGCTCCGGATCCGCTCCACGGTGCGCCGGATGTAGTCGTGGGTGATGTTCCTCTTGCGGTCATACCACGAGCACCAGCCCACCAGCCGGCCGGCGGATCCCGATCGGACGCTCGAGTCCGTCGGGGCAATGGCGGACGTGGCGACGAGGGAAGCCGAGGGAGACGACCCGCGGGGCGGGGCGCGGCCCACGGGCCGGTTCGCCGAGTCCGACGCGTCGGAGTGGGGCGCTGGCGTCGTATCGGCACCGAAAGCGCCCGGCAGTGTGCCAGCCCCGCAGTCGGTGGAGGCCCGCCTGCGGGCCCATTCGCGGACCAGGTAGGTGGCGGTGTGCTCGCCCTCGATGCACCAGGACCCGAGCTGGAGCGACTGCCCTGGATGCATCGGCTCCCGATCGAGATCGATCTCGAGCGTGAGCTGCAGCGGGGAGCGGGCCGGCTCCACGCGGATCCTCTGGAAGCAGGTCTGGTTGGCCGCACCGACCACGAGCGCGTTGTCCCCGAGCCGAAGCGCAGTGACCATGTCCGAGACGAAGGGGGCCTCGTCCGCGGGGACCAGGGGATCCTCCTTGATGGCCCGAATCCACTCGAACCGGGGCTGGGCCATGCGGGAGGATTCGAGCGTGAGCACGCCTGCGAAGCTCCACGACTGCCAGCCATTGCGGAGCCAGCGCACTTCGGCCGGCTGCAGGGTTGCTCCCGACGGAGGCTCGACCTCGACCTCGATGAGATGCCGGAGCAGCCGGACCGGTCCGGGGTTGCCGTTGTACGCGTGGATGTCGAGCGGAAGGTGGGGGCCGCTGCCGGATGCCTCGGCCGTCAACAGGAAGGTGACGCGACAGGCATCGACCCGGGCGACGAGACGGGAAGGGGACGCACTGACGGCGATGGCGTGGGAATCGAACCAGTGGGTCACGGTGCGGCCGGCCTCGAACTCGACGCCGATCCTGCGGATGCGGGCCTTCAGGTCGCTCTGGTGGAAGCGGACGGAAAGGTCATCGAGGAGTCGATCGTGCTGGTAGTAGCGCACCAGGACCATGGGTCATGCCCTCCCGGAGCCCCATATTAGGGAAAAGAGAGGAGGAAGGGAAAGGGAAGCTGCGCGAATTGCGGTCGCGTGACGATAACGGGGGTGCGGCCGGGACTGTCTTCAGGAGGCGGGAGCAGCAGGGCGGGCAGCCGGCGGACCATCCGGGCAAGGAGCATGGCGATGCGGAGGCTGGTGTACCTGTTTGCGGGGGTCCTGGCTGCCGGGCTGTGGCTGGGGGGAGAGAAAGAACCCGCTGTCGTGGTGGCACTGCTCGCGGTCGGAGGACTTGCCCTTGGGTCGATGGCCGCCAGGGCCCGCAAGAAGCAGGAATTGGGGGCCGGCGGTTTGGGGGCAGGGGGGGCTTGCCCTACGAAGCCCCTGGCAGTCGCCCGGGCAGTCGG
>VGRX01000561.1 GCA_016875215.1 Deltaproteobacteria bacterium | reverse complement strand
GGAAGGCTGGGTGTCGGGCGGTGCGACGTCGGTCAATGCCTCGGCCTGGCCGTCGCCGGAATCGACGAGCTCGCCACCGTCGAGTGCGTCGGCCGGTGCATCCGCTGCCTCCGTGTCAGGCATCCGCAACGTCTCAGGCTCGACGGCTTCGGCGGCCACAAGGTCGGGCAGCACCACGAGGTCGCCGGCCGCGTCGGGCAGCGGCACCTCCGCCTGCGGCTCGTCCGAGCGCAAGTCCCCCCCATCGGTCCCCCAGTCTGCCGCCGCATCCGCCGGCAAAGAGCCGCCGGCATTGCCGCATCCGCACGCGACAACCAGAACCACGAACGGAACGCATCGTGTCATGACGTCGATCTCCGGCTGTTCCTGGCTCATACTACTCTGCCCGGGGGGAAACGGCAAGCTGCGTGGGTGACGACTGCCAGTGCGGGTGAGGCACTGACTCAGTCCGCCTGCAAGTCCCAGGGCTACTCGTCGGGAAGCTGCGTGGGTGACGACTGCCAGTGCGGGTGACAGCGACGATCAGTCCTCGTCGCAGGCATCCCCTACCCCGTCGCCGTCCGAGTCCTTCTGGTCCGGATTCGGGATGCCGGGGCAGTTGTCGGTGACATAGTTCACGCTGGAGTCCAGGTCGTAGGTGAGGTCGATGGCGTAGTCGCGGTCGGGATCGAGCGCGCCGGTAGTATACTCGGAAGCGGTGGGGTGATTGAACGGGTAGTTGCCGAGGTTTTCGAATGCGTTGTTCAGGAAGGGATAGAGGAGCCCGGTGTTCGGGAAGTTGCCCGGCACGGTCGTGCCGTCGGCCCGCGTGATCTGGGCGTACCCTTCGACGTAGTCGTGCACCGCGTTCCAGTCGTGGTAGATGGCGCCGCGGTCCTCGTAGCGGAAGCTGTGCAGGACGCCCTGCTTGTCGAGCTGCTGGTCGAGGTCCATGAACGCGGCCGGCGGCCCTTCGTAGTCGAGCGTGCCGGTCGTGAACATCAGGTTGCCGTCGAACGGGTACTTCTGGAAGTCCGCCTTCCAGGCCGGCGGAGCACCGGCGTCCGCCCGGCAGGTGGTATCGAGGCCGCAGAGAAGACCCACGACGATGGCGTTCGAGACCGCCGGCGGCGACATCCAGAAGCACGACTTGGAACCGGGCAGGATGGAGCGCTGGTCGATGGTGATGTCGCGCACGGTTCCCATGGCGGGACAGGGCTCGTGGTCGCAGGTCCCCGTGCACTCGGCGTCGGGCACGCAGAAGCCCTTCGGGCGAGAGCAGGCCATCCCGTCCGGGCACGGCTTCATGGTCGCGGGGTCGATCATGGACAGGTCGCGATAGCCGTCGCCGACCGGCTCGTACGGGTAGTTCGTGTTGTCCTTGGTGTTGCAGATCTGCTGGCTGGTGATCGGTCCCGCCGGGTTCCAGTAGGCATACGGGTTGAAGATGGAAGGCGAGGCGCCGATGAGGGAGAACATGGCCCCGTAGTCCTGGGGGAAGAGGAAGGTGTTGATGGGAGTACCGAAGCCGCCGCCGCTGCAGCCGGTGATTCCCCAGGCGCGGCGGTAGAAGTCGCGGCCTGCGTTGTCGTCGGGGTTCTCTTCGTCAATGGGGTTCCCCTCGTTGTCGAGCTTGTTGCCGCCGTCGTCCATCCCCCGGATGCGGAACCGCTGTGCGACCGCCTTGCGCATCGTGTTGGCCAGGAAATACGAGTAGTTGGTGTAGGCCTTGAAATCCGGAATCTGCTCCGGGTTGGGGATGCCCATGAACTGGGTGTAGCAGGTCTTCTGCGGGTTGACCGGCCACCCCCACCCGCCCTTGCAGTAGGGCTCCGGCACGGTTCCATCCGGGAGAATCAGCAGGATCGGCTCGAGGATCCCCTGAGAGGAGAACCGGGGGAGCGTCCCCCACCCGAACGTCCCGGCCAGCGTCAGCCCGTCCGCATTGTAGGTGTGAAGCCCGACCAGGGCCGAGTAGCGCTGCTTCTTGTTGGTCCACCACGGCATGCTCGTGTTGTCCAGCTCCGGGTCCACGGACCGGTACTCCGGGGGGACGAACACGTTGACGTGCACCGGATAGGGGAAACAGCGCTCGCAGACCTCGGGCTCGACGATGAAATCGACGATCTTGTAGCCGGGGGTCCAGCCGGGGATCGTATGGAACACGCGCTCATAGCTCTGATCACCGAGCCAGACGGAGACACGGTATGCGGTCGTCGGAAGGAACTGCTGGTTGAGGTATCCTTCGCCGCATTCGCCGACGTTGGGGTCGCACTCGACCGGCGAGAGGACAAGGGCCGGCCATCGGAACAACCCGGTCTTCTTGTGCCGCCACAGCTTCTTCATCGGGATCTCGGCCCCCAGCTCCTCCGTGTCGGGGTCCCACAGGTTCACGTGGACCTCGAAGCGCTCGTCGTACCACACCTGCTCGTCCGCGTTCTCCGGCATGCGGGTCTCCGGCTTGAACTCGAGCAGAATCTTCTTGCGGGGGGTCACCATGTCCATGTGCTGCAGGTTGGTCCACACCATCTCGAGCTTCTCAGGGAGCCACTCGGGCGGGACATCCGGCTCGACCAGGTCCAGGTCGGGCACGGCCGCCTCCTCGTCCTTGGGCGGCGGGATCTCCGGAATCCTGCCGTCAGGAAGCGGCTGGATGTCGATGTCCACGAGCTCCACCAGGTCCTCGATACGAGGCGGCACATCCGGAGGTACTCGTGCACCGTCCTCCAGGATTCGTGCCTCGGGCAGCGAATCGCCCACGGTCATCGAGTTGTCGGTCGTGTTGCCTCCGCAGGCCATGACAACGAGTGCCACAGCGCCCAACTGGATTCCGGTCGCCTTCATGGATTCCCCCGCCGGCGGCCGCGGCCCGCAAGACCCGGCCACCGCATACAGGTATGCCCTGATCGTCGCCTCGTGTCAACGTTCGGAGTCGCCCGAGGCAGAGTTGATGGACCGCGAAGTCGTCGTCTACTGGCAGCCGGGCAGAAGGGGGCCCGCCTGGCATTCCCCTTCGAAACACCAGTCCGGCTCGGTGGGG
>VGRX01000560.1 GCA_016875215.1 Deltaproteobacteria bacterium | reverse complement strand
ACGTCTGCGGCGATTCCAACCCCATCGAGGGGGTCGTGGAGTTGGAAAAGCCCGAACCCCCTGGACTGACCGGGCAAGAAGGCGGGGCAATCTGGAGTCGAGAGCTTTGCCCTCGTATCGAGAACGTGGCCATCTGCACGGGGGGGTTGCTCAGCTTCGGTTGCGAAACCACGGGCGGAACCCGCGGAGTCGAGAAACTGAGGTTCACGATTCGCAGGCTCTCCGTCGGCGAAGCAGCCGACCGAAGGACGGTCGAGGGGGTCAAGGCAGCGGCCGACCTCCAGTTCCAGGTTGAACGGACTTTCATGGACTGGCTCAAGCTGTGGGGCATCAGACTGGCCTTGACGTTGCTCGGGCTCCTGCTGGCACTCCTGCTGCTGTTCAAGCTCTTCATCGCGATCCAGAGCCGCGTGTGTCATCGCTTCCGGCTTCACCACCGGGTTGGCTACTCCGTGGTGGGGGAGTACACGTTCACCGATGCAGGTGCCCCCAACGGCTTCGAGCTGACACCCGCGGGCGGTGTGGCGACTTCCGGCGTCATCAACCTGCGCGAAGACCAGGACGGTTTGCCAAAGGCGGCCAACTACGAAGACGGCTTTCTCCGAAAGATGCACGCATTCTGGGTACGGGGACGGACGGGGCAGGCCCTCTTCAGCGTCGGAGTGACTCCCGTCCATGGGGGGTCCAAGATTGGTGCCAATTTCCGCTTCGGGCGTCGCGGCTCGCTCCAGAACGCCATCGACGCCACTGCAGAACTCCCAACCATGGACCAGTGGAGACAGGCCGATCCGGCTTCGGGGTCGAATGTGCCCCTCGTAGAAGGCCTCACCCCGGCGGGACGCAGGATCCTGGAGCTGGGAAAGGGCATGTTGAACACGACCAGCTGGGCAGAGAAGAACCCCGTCCTGCCAAACGATTGTTCTACATACGAAGCCGAGAGTTTTATATGGCTGCCTGCATTCAGCGCGACAAAAGAGTTTCAGGGATATTACCTTCTGCGGCTGCGGTTCCAGCAGACAAGGGAGCCGGAATTGACAGTCACAAAGATGAATGATGAACACAGGAGACTGTACGATCGCTATGGTGGTGATGTATAGTTTTCATGATTTGGCGTGACTTAATTATAAGAGAAGAGGAGAGGAAAAATGCCAGGCGAATTCGAATTCGGACAACAGCAGGAGATCTCGGAGAGGGAAGATAGGACTTACGCCCGCCCCGTGGGTGCCGTCTACCCGACATTCTTCGTCGGGGTGGGGGGATGTGGTTCAGAGATCGTACAGAGAATCTATAATTTACTCTCTAGTCGTTCAGACTTCAAGGATCGCTACGAGAAGTTGATACAATTCGTTGCGATTGATACAGACATGGACGACCTGAACCAGCTGTCCCTTAAGTACAAGTTCCTGATCTCGGACTTCCCGAAAGGGGAATACATCAAGGTGAAGACGGGGAAGGAATACAAGGATCCGGACCCGTTCTTCATGCAGTGGTGGCCAACCTGGTACGCTGGCCGGCCCGATTCTACCAAGGGTGCTGGGCAGATCCGGGTCGAATCCCGCCTCTCGCTCTACTACCAACTGGATGCCGACCGGGGCGGGCTCATCGAGCAGTTCAACGATGCCATCGTGCGCAGCAAGGACCACGACAACCCGTACCGCGTAGTGCGCCCTCCCCTGGCCTATTGCCACATCTTCGGTTCGGTGGCCGGCGGAACCGGCAGCGGCGGCATCCTGACGCTGGCCTACCTGTTCCGGGAGTTGCTGGAGAACCACAAGCTTTCCCCGGTCATGGTCGGGCACCTGCTTCTACCCACCTTGTTCTACCGGAAGGTGCGCTCTCGGCTGCATAGCGATATCAGGTCGAACGGATACGCGACACTCAAGGAACTCGAGTGGTTCATGACGCTTGGGTACAACAACAACCCGCGGCAGATGCGGGGTGACATCGAGCGTCCCGAGGAAGACGGCATCGAGTTCAATTTCAACCCGAACAACAAGCCGGAGAAGGGCAACACTCGGGTCACGGTGCCCCCGTTCCACCTTGTCAATATCATCGACGAACCAGGGGACTTCAGTTTCGCGGAGCCGAGGCACATCTACCCTGCGATCGCAGGGACGGCCTACGTCCAGCTCTTCAGCCCCATCATCGGACAGCGGGAGAGCGAAGAGGACAACTACTATAAGAAGATTAAACACCTCGATAGTAACGGGGCGTTCTCACTCAACTACGGCACCTACGGGCTGTCCATGCTCGTGCTCCCGGACCGGGACATTCTCGACTATTGTGAAAGTCGCATGATGAAGGGCCTTTTGGAAGAGCTGTGCGGCGGGGACACCGAGGGGTCCGACACTGTCTTCTTCGAACGGTTCAAGGCGCTGGTGCAGAGGCAGGTCCAGGCATGCAAAGATGACCCGACCGGCGTGCGCACTATCGCTGCGCTGCGCATGGCGCTTGAAGCCGGCATCATGGACCTCTGCTTCCCGGAGGGGGAGGAGAGGAAGACCATTGCCAAGGGGTGGCAGGAGGCGGGGGGCCCGAGCCGGTGCGGTCTGTTCCACCTGCTCCAGGAGTTGTTGCAGGCCAGGGAGAAGGGAGTGGACAGGGCGGTGGACCAACTCCCGGACACGCTTGAGCTGACTGAGGAGGTGCTGCCGTCCACCGCAACCGGCAACAAGGGAGAGCTCGAGAAACACATCGAATCGCTGTCACGCAAGCTCCAGAGCACCATCAGCGACTACCAGGACAGTGTGAGTAAGAAGGGCCAGTTGGCCCCGGAGGAGATCCAGAAGGTCGTGGCCGACTTCCTCGCTTCGGGTATGGACGGCCGTCAGCCCGGGCCGCTGTCGGTCCGCCTGGCTCTGATCGCCTTCCGCAGGCTCCTGCAGCAGAGGACGGATGACCTGGACGTCCGGTCGTCGGGCAAGGCCGTCCCCACTACTACAGCGTTGCAGAATGCGCTTGACGAGTTGCTGTTCCGCTGGAAGTTCACGGGATTGGATGCAGCCAGGGCAGCCCCCCTCCCC
>VGRX01000559.1 GCA_016875215.1 Deltaproteobacteria bacterium | reverse complement strand
TCCTGCGGCGGTACGAGTGCAATGTCAATCTCGTGCCTGGAGCGCGGTCCGGGTGCAGCCTCTCCTCCAGCGGAGGAGTACCCCGCCGGCACGGGCCGGCGGGGGGAGGAGGAGAGCCACTAGCCTCTACGAAACCGTGTCCAGAGCCTGCGCAATCCGGCCCACGGCACCGGTGAGATCCGTGCACACCGAGCCACTGCGGGGAACGCGCGGGACCTGTATGCGAAGTCGGACCTGCAAGCCGGGGAGAGCTCGCCGCTCGCCACCTCCCCCTGCGGCCCCGGGGCCGCAGGGGACTCCTCCCCGGAGGAGAGGCTGCATCCGGGCCGCGCTCCAGGCACGAAACTAGCGCGTCACGCGTACCACCGAAGACACCACACCCTCGTTGGCCGTCAGTTGCCCGCACCAACGGCTCGGGAAGCGCATCGGCCGTCAGGTTGCCCGCACCCACGGTCCGTCTACCTCCTTCACCAGCGGCACATCTGCTCCACCCCGGGTAGGCCTGCCGGCCAACCCGGGGCTGGTCCGCCACTCACGGCCCGGGAACCGCATCGGCCGTTGGGTTGCCCGCACTTGCGGCTCAGGCGGTGCATCGGCCGTCAGGTTGCCCGCACCATCGGCCCATCAGCAACACACCGGCCTTGCAATGCAAACCCGGGCATGCGCCATAACCCACCTGGGAGTCTCAGATGGGCCGCATATCAGGCCATTGCGCATAACCCCGACTTGTCGGCTGGAGTTGGCAGGGATAGGTCCGAGTTGCGCCGGCTGATGTCACAAAGATGGCACATAGCGGGGAGTGTTCACCTGTCGTAGGCGCAGCCTCCCTGACGGCTTGAGAGGTTGCGGCGTATGCCGTCGGCTCGGCTGAACTTGATAGTCTCGGGACTGAAACGCGGGCCTCGAAGATCACTCCTTCCCCTGGGGGAAGGTGCCCTGCGGCCCCGGGGCCGCAGGGCGGAAAGGGCTTTCCGGGCTTCCCCAGGATCGTGGGCCTGACTGTGCGTACCGGAGCATCGGCCGTCGCTGCAGAACGGCCGCCGAGTGCCTTGTCAACCCCACGATCCTGGCGAAACTCTCTACCCCTCCTTTGCCGGGCAGGCCCGTGCCTGCCCGGCATTTCCCCCGAGGGGGCACAGGTATTTCGGGAGCCGCCATCCAGGCACGAGACTAGCAACTCAGCGGTGCCGCCGCAGGAACCTCGGCCTCTCAAGCCTATGCTCGATCCCCACGGCCCGCAGGCGGATGTCCAGGAGCCTGGCCAGTTGCGGGAACGTGTAGCGGGCAGCGGCTTTCCTGGCACGAGCCGACAAGCGGGCGCAGAGCTTGGGATTGTTGGCAAGCGAGCGCAGGCAACGGGCCAGCGCCTCGGCATCGCCGGGGGGAAAGACGAGGCCGTTCTCGCCGTCGCGGACCAAGTCCGGCATGCCGCCGACTCGGGAGACCACGGGGACCAGGCCCGCAGCCATCCCCTCGAGGAGCACGCGGGGGAGTCCCTCGCCCGTGCTTCGAGGCAGGGAGCCGGCAGTCAGTGCGTTTCCAGCATGGACGTCCACCCCGACCTGCGCCTGCAGCGGCCTGGGGGCCCCTCGAACGTCCGATTTCGGAGAGGCACCGTTCCCCTGGACCTGGTCGAACAGTCCGGCCAGAGACGGAATCACGAGGATGTCGTGCGCCCGGTAGATGACGTCCAGGTCGGGTCGGGGGACGAACCCGGTCAGGGTGACGCGGCTTCGAAGCCCGTCTCCATCCGTGGGATCTGCCAGCAATGTGCGCTGCGGGCCATCCCCCACCACGGTGAGCCGGGCATGGCGGAGCTGGCGCATTGCCGTGAGCAGAATCTCCAGCCCCTTTCCCGGTACAAGCCTGCCGACGAACAGGATGCGTGACGGCGGCAGGTAGTGCCTGGCCGAAGGCACCTGCCCGTCCGACGCGATCGGTGCCGGGAAGACCAGGCTCAAGGCCTCCAGCCGCTCGGCGCACGAAGGCACAGCCTGCGCGAGCCGTTCCTTGATCTGTCGAGAAACGAGCTGAACCGCAGCGCTCCCGGACAGGATGAAGCGGAGCGCCAGAGCGCGTCCGGGCATCCGGGCGAGGACACGGGCGCCGCCGCCATGCTCGACCGCGATGTGCGGGATGCCTCGAAGGTGGGAGAGAACCGCCCCGATGATTCCACCAGGGACCAGCCAGTGCGTGATCACGAGGTCCGAGGAGCGGGCTGCCTCCAGCGCCCGTCGGGTCAAAGCGGCCAGAGCGAGTGCCACATCGGCAGCCTTGGCCGGGGTGTGGGCCACGGCAGTCAGGACGCCGAGCTCGCCGAATGCGCTGCTGCCGTCTCCGAGCAAGCGGGGGGAGCGGATCCGCTCGATCGTGATGCCGTTTGCGGACTCGCTCTCGAGCGCATCGCCGCCCGGGTGGGGAACCAGGACATGCACATCGTGGCCGAGAGAGGCCAGCTCCCTGGCATAGTCCTCGACGAACCCACCGCGGAAGTCACCCGGCGCCGTCGGGTACGATGTGGTCAACAGCAGAATGCGCATGCGGATCACCGGGACGCGAAGGGGAGGGTCGACGGTCTGCGCTCGGTCCGTCGCTCGCGGCGGTACCGCAGCAAGAGTGATCGGGCAAGCAGGAGAGTCAGCGGAAGTACGACTCGTGCCGGCCGGATGCCCGAATTCTGCCCTTCGTAGACCGGTCGGACGCACACCTGTGCCAGCCGGCAACCAGCGGAATGCAAGTGGGCGAGGAAGTCGTTGGGGAAGCCGTAGCGCCGGTAGACCGAGTCGAAGTCGATGCGAGCCAGTGCCTGCCGGGTGACTGCGGTGTAGCCGCACTGGGAATCCCAGATCCCGGCATAGCCCGAAGACATGCGCGTGAGCAGCGACAGGCCGAGGTTGCCGAACAGCCGGACCTTGGGCATGCGGCGCCAGACATCCGGGTGGAGGAAGCGGTTGCCCTTGACGTAGTCGGCCTCGCCTCGGGCGATGGGGAGAAGCAGGGCGGCGAGGTCGTCCGGGTCCATCTGGGGG
>VGRX01000558.1 GCA_016875215.1 Deltaproteobacteria bacterium | reverse complement strand
TTTTTGCGGCGGGTCTCGGCCGGGATCACGTCCGATCGGGTGACGACGGCATGCTGCAGGGCGGCGGAGCAGTGGCAGGTCCGCTCGCCGAGCATGGGGATCAGGGCCAGCAGGGTATTGCGGGCCTTCACGTTGTTCCCCTTCATGACCTGGAACACGCCTTCGACGGTGACCGATTCATGGGTTTCATGCCAGCAGTCGTAGTCGGTGGCAAGCGCCAGCGTGGCGTACACCAGGGAGGCTTCGCGGGCGAGCTTGGCCTCGGGCATTGCGGTCATGCCGATGAGGCTGGCGTTGAAGCTGCGGTAGAGGAACGACTCGGCCCGGGTGGAGAACTGGGGGCCTTCCATGACGACGAGGGTACCGCCCTGGTGCACGGTGGCACCGGCCTGGCATGCGGCCTTCGTCACGAGGGCGGACAGGTCGGCGCAGTAGGGATCCGCGAGCGCGACATGGGCCACGACCCCCTCGCCGAAGAAGGTTGCGGGGCGGATTCCACGGGTGCGGTCGATGATCTGGTCCGGGACGACGAGGTGGCCCGGCTGGATCTCCTCTTTGAGCGATCCGACTGCGGAGACGGAGAGGAGGGTGTTGACGCCGAGGCTCTTCATGGCCCAGACGTTGGCACGGTAGGGGACCTCGGACGGGGCGAGCACGTGTCCCTCGCCGTGCCGGGCGAGGAAGAAGATGGTCCGCTGGTCCAGCCGGCCCTTGACAACCGGGCTGGACGGGGGGCCGAACGGGGTGGAGACGTGGAGCTCTTCGAGCACCTCGATCTCGGGGACGTCGTACAGGCCGCTGCCGCCGATGACGCCGAGAACGCACGGACGGGATGCCATGAAATACCTCCGACATGGAACTTGTCCGGTGCACCCGGGCCGGCGGATGCAGCGGGGAGCGACACGAAGGTCGACTCAGACGTTCTTGTATTTCTCCGGGATGCCGATGGGGCCGTACTCGTAGTCGTCCGGCTTGACGCAGAGGACGTGGCAGGATGCCTTGCGGACCACCCGTTCGGTCGTGCTGCCGATGAGCAACTCCTTGAAGCTGGTCTGGCCGTGGCTGCCGACGACGATGAGGTCGACCTGCTTCTCGTTGGCAAACTCGAGGATCTCGCGCCAGGGTTTGCCGCCGCGGATGGAGACGTGGACCTTTCGCCGGTCGACCTCGGCGAGGCCGGCGCGTTCGAAGAGCTCGTTGACACGCCGCCGGACGCCATCCTCGACGCGGGTGACCTCGTTGGAGTGGGCCTCCACCTTCTCCGGCGAGTCAAAGGTATCGAGAGGCTCGAGGACGTGAAGCACGTGGGTCTCCGCGTCGAAGACCTTGGCGTACTTCAAGGCCACGTAGAAGGCCTTCCTCGAAGTGTCCGAGAAATCGATGGGTACCAGGATCTTGCGATAGTTCAACTCGACCTGCATGGGATCCTCCATTGGATTCCGGTCATTCCGAATAGAACATACCGCGCGCAAGGCGGGCTTGTCCAGACCAAACGATCAATTGCCCCATTCGACTTCCGGGGGGTTGGCATCGCAGAAGAACCGGGTTTCTCCGGCCAGCTTCCGGCGCATGAAGAGGGGGAGGGACGTGATCCGCTGGTGGGTCACTCCGTCGTAGAAGCGGAGAGTGCCCTCGGGCATGCGGCTTGCCAGGACGGAATCGACCTGGCCGGCGGACATGGGGGGGAGCGGGTCCCTGGAGGCGAGGGTGAAGCCCCACTCCGAGCCGAACCCGGGGATGGTGACCGCGTAGGGCAGCACGTGGGGAAACACCTGTCGGATGGTGTTGACCGTGGTGCTCCAGATGCCCGATGCGTGGATGGCGGGGGCATCGGATTGGAACACGATCCGGCCGCCGGGAGCGAGGATCTTGTCGAGCATGCGGTAGAACTCGACGGTGAACAGGAAATAGGCAGGGCTGTCCACCGCGGGCTCGGACAGGTCGACGATGATGACGTCGAACCGCTCCGAGGTACCGGCCACGTAGTTGCGGGCGTCCTCGAACCTCAGCTCGGAGCGCGGGTCGTCGAACGCGCCCTGGTGCCAGGTCGGGAGGTGTCGGCGGCAGAGCTCGACCAGCTCTCCGTCGATGTCGACCATGAGGGCGCGGCGGACCGTGTTGTGACGGAGCAGCTCCCGGAGGCAGGCGCCCTCGCCTCCGCCGATGACGAAGACGGATGACGGGGAGGGGTGGGCCACCATGGCCGGGTGGATGAACGCTTCGTGGTAGATGAACTCGTCGAGTTCGAGCGACTGGACGCGGTTGTCCAGGGTCAGGATCTTGCCGAAGCGCGGCGTCTGGTAGATGTCGACCTTCTGGAATCGCGTCTGGCTCGAGACGACCATGCGGTCGACGCGGTGGACCTGTCCGTCGGTATCTGCGGAGACGAAGTCATAGAGCCACAGGCTGGATTCAGGTACCCCCACCTTTGCCCTCCTGGATGCTCAGAAAGCAGGATGCCGTCTGAGTACGGTCGTCGATGATCCCGCGCTTGATTTCGATGAAGGAATGGTTGGCCGCTTCGAATGCGTGGATGCAGTAGTCCACCGCCTTTTCGGGCAGGGCTTCTCCGCCGCAGGTGAAGATGTCGAGCGCGGCATAGCCGATTTCCGGCCAGGTGTGGATGGTCAGATGCGATTCGGCGATGACCACCACGCCGGACACTCCATACGGATTGAACGTATGGAACGTCGACGTGACGATCGTCGCCTTCGCCTCCTTGGCCGCGCCGAGCAGCGTATTTTCCACGAATCCAGGATCATTCAGCTTGTGGTAGGGACAACCCGCAAGCTCCAGAAGGAAGTGAGTACCCAGGGTGTGCATTCTTTGACCTCACCTGAGCAGGGGGGCTTGGAAGCCCGTCAACCAAAGTTCAGATACCCGCCTTGACCACTACGCATAAAAAAACTCCGCGTTGAAATTGGACACCCCCGACCCAACCCGACCTACCCCCTGCGAGACCCCCGGGGCTTCCATGCAGGAAGCTCTCGGAGCCCTTGCAGTTTCAAGGGCGGGACGCTAGCATGTTGG
>VGRX01000557.1 GCA_016875215.1 Deltaproteobacteria bacterium | reverse complement strand
CGTCTGTCGACGTCTTGATTGCTGCCGGTACGGTGGATGGCAGCGGCTCGACGGATGCGCCGCTCTCGAATGATGCCTCGTCGTCCCTTCCCGCAACCGCTGGCGGAACGGGCGACGTCGCAGGGGTCGTGGAGAAGCCCGACAGCGGGAAGAAGCCGGACAGTGAGAAGAAGCCGGACAGTGAGAGGGAGCCCGACGTCGCAGGGGTCGTGGAGAAGTCCGACGGCGGGAAGAAGCCGGACAGTGAGAAGAAGCCGGACAGTGAGAAGAAGCCCGACGTCGCAGGGGTCGTGGAGAAGCCGGACAGTGAGAAGAAGCCGGACAGTGAGAAGGAGCCCGACGTCGCAGGGGTCGTGGAGAAGCCCGACGGCGGGAAGAAGCCGGACAGTGAGAAGGAGCCCGACGTCGCAGGTGGCGAAGGGCCGAAGAACGTGGTGGAACCCGGCACAGGGGCCGGTGCTGACCCGGGGGCAACGGAAGACGAGTATGGGATCATCCCGAAAGAGTGAAGGAAGCCTCGCTGCTTCTGCCGTCGAGGTTGCCCGGAGCGCCGCGCTGGGCCTCGCTGCGTGGCTCGCAGCTCTGTTGGCCTGCCATCCGGCCTCGGCCCTTGGTGAGCCCTTTGACCCGGATCCGTCGGCGCTCAACCAGAAAGCCATCGAGCTGTCGCGGGAGGGGGCCCTGACCGAAGCCATCGACGTGTGGTGGACGATTCTCGACTCCGAGGGCGAGGGATACAAGTACGCTGCGGTCGTCCACCGCAACATCGGACGGAACTTCCAGAAGCTGGAGCTTTGGGCCGAGGCCTGGTATCACCTCGACCGGTGCGTCCGCCTGGATGCCTCCGACGTCAAGTGTGCACAGTGGAGGATGGACGTCGAGGAGAAGCTTCTGCCCGGGCATGTCCGGGTGCTTCTGCAGGCAGACGCGGCGGAGTGCAGGCTGGTGCTGGAGGAGGCCGGGGCCGAGCGGTCTCTCCCCTCTCCCGTGGAGTGGTGGTTTGTCCGTGGGGCCCACAAGGTCCTGGTGTCGGATCCGATTGCCGGTACCCGGTCCGAAATCATCGAGGTGGCGGAGAACGCGCCTCCCAGAGTCCTGACTTGCCGCCAGGAGGCGTTCGTCCCGGCGGTGGAACCCTCGGTCCGTTCCTCGTGGCTCGGTCGAGTCGAGTTTCGCGACTGGCTTCTCGTCGGCGGCGGCGTTGCCGCGTTGCTGGCGGGCGGTGCCACCTGGTGGGTCGCGTCGAGCCGCCTGGACGACCTCGACGCCGATTTCGAGACCCGATACGGCGACGCTGCTCTGACCATGGCTCAGTACCTGGAGGTGGAGCGCGAGTGGGAGTCCGGCGTTGATGACCGGGTCGAGCCCTGGGAGCGAGCAAGCTACGTCCTCTGGGGTGTCGGAGGCGCTGCCCTGGCCACTGGGGCGGTCCTTGCTGCCGTGTTGACCCCGGAAGACGGCGAGGCTCTTTCGGTGACGGTGGTTCCTGCCGGTCCGGCCGGGGAGCCCCCGTCTTTTCTATTGGAGTTCCCGTTCTGAGCAGGTGGAGCGGCCCTGGCGTGGGTGGTAGGACATGAAGGATGTCGAAAGATCACGTGAACAGCTCCTGTACGAGCTGAGCGAGGCACGTCAGCGGATCTCGCAGCTCGAGGCGCTGGCGACCGCGGGAACCCGTGGTGGAGCGACGGTCGAGCAGACGAGCACGCGGTACAAGGCGCTGTTCGAGAGCGCCACCGAGGGGATTCTCGTCGCGGAGATCCCTTCGAGACGACTGGTCTACGCCAATCCGGCTGCCCTGCGCATCATCGGCTATGCGGATGCTGAACTTCCCGGGCTCAGTGTGGACGACCTTCATCCCGAGGCGGAACGCGAGGGCTGTCTGGCTCGATTTCGTGAGAGGGCCGCCGGCACGAGCGTGGCCGAATCCGGACTGCCGTACCGTCGCAAGGATGGGACGCGCATCTACGTCGACCTGACCGCCACGCTCGGGGTGGTCGGCGGACGGGAGTGCGTGATCGACTTCTTGCGGGACGTGACGGAACGGACGCTGGCGGAGGCCGAGATCCGCAAGTCGCGCAACGACCTGTTGTCCATCCTCGGGATGCTGCGGATGATCACGGCCATCGTGGACCGCAACGGCAACCTGACGTTCCTGAACAGGACCGGCCTGGAGCTGCTGAACGTGCAGGAATCGGACGTGCACGGGCGCCCGTGGGAGAAGGTGTTTCCGGTCTCGGCGCGGGATCGGGCCGTTGTGCGACTCGGCCTGTCGGCCGGTGAAGGGCAGCCGGCACGGCTCCCGGTGACCATGGATTCCGGCGACGGGCGTCGCTACTGGATGGACCTGGAGATTCACACGGACCCGGTGGAGGAGGGCCGGCGCATCCTGTTCCTGTATGACATGACCGAGGTCCACCTGCTGCGCGACGAGCTGGACCAGACCACGGAGTTCGAGGGGATGCTCGGTCACAGCGTCGCGATGAAAACGCTGTACAAGGAGATCCTCGAGACGGCTCGCGTCGACTGGACCGTGCTCATCGCAGGTGAGACCGGGTCAGGCAAGGAGCTGGTCGCCCGAGCCATACACAACAACAGTGAGCGTCAGGCGCGCCCGTTTGTCCCGGTGAACTGCGCCGGTCTCTCGGATTCGCTGCTGAGCAGCCAGCTCTTCGGCCACAAGCGCGGCTCGTTCACCGGGGCGGTGTCGGATGAGAAGGGGGTGTTCGAGTCTGCTGACGGAGGCACGGTCCTCCTGGACGAGATTGGAGACATTTCCCCCTTCATGCAAACCAGTCTTCTGCGGGTGCTCGATACGCGTGAGGTCACGCGCGTGGGCGACTCGCTGCCTCGGAAGCTGGATTTCCGTGTGCTGGCATCCACGCACCGGGACCTGGCCAAGGAAGTGTCTGCGGGCCGCTTCCGCGAGGATCTCTACTATCGCCTTCGGTCGGCCCGCGTGGTGGTGCCGCCGCTGCGTTCGAGGGCCACTGACATACCGCTGCTGGCTGCCGCGTTCGTGGAGCAGTCCGCC
>VGRX01000556.1 GCA_016875215.1 Deltaproteobacteria bacterium | reverse complement strand
GGTTGGTGACCGCACTGGCCCTCCGGCGGTCCTGGCATCGGGAGCTCGTATATGCTCGAACGTTCGTGCGTGGTCTTCCACGGCATGAGTCTGGCTGTGTGTCTCGCTGCGCTCTGTGCAGCCGGCCCCGCCGTCGCACAGCCCGAAGAAGGGTTCGACCGCTTTTTCGAGGCCGGCACGCTCCGGATCGACTACCACCACTTCGGCAACAACAAGGAAGAGACCCTCGCGATCGATGCGGTGCTGCGTGAAGGCGACTGGCCCGGCCCCCGCAATGGGCTCACAGCGTTCCCCGATTTCGGCAAGTATCGTGCCGTCGTCCTCGATCAGGCCTCCGGGAAGCCGATCTTCGAATACGGCTACTCCTCCCTTTTCGGCGAATGGCAGACCACCCCCGAGGCCACGCTGACCCGCCGGGTCTTCCACGAGACGGTCCGACTTCCCATGCCCAGGGCCCCCGTCATCCTGCGCATCCTCTCCCGGGACAACCGCGGACGCCTGGTCAAGGTCTTCGAGGAGACCGTCGACCCCCACACCCACCTCGTCGGCGCCACCCCTGGACAGCGCAAGGATGTCACCACCCTGCTCCTGGCCGACGCCGGCCCCATCGACAGCACCCTCGACGTCGTGATCCTCGCCGACGGCTACCCCGCCCACCAGCAGGAGAAGGCCGCCAGGGATCTCGCGCGCTTCGCACGGGTCATGATCGAGACCCCACCCTTCGACCGCTACAAGGACCGCCTCAGCATCCGCGGGGTGATACCGGTTGCGGACCTGTGCGGCCCGGACGAGCCCCGCAAGTCCCTCCACAGGAACCCTCCCCTGAGGACCACCTTCAATACCTTCGATTCCGCACGCTATCTCACCACCTCGGACAACCGCACGCTCCGGGATCTCGCCTCGTTGGTTCCCTATGATGCCATTGTCGTGGTTGTCAATACGAGCAGATATGGCGGTGCTGGAATATTTAATATGTTTTCAATATTCATTTCAGATAATGAGTATGATGAGTATGTCATGATGCACGAGTTCGGGCACGGCTTCGGAGGTCTCGGCGACGAGTACTACACCTCCTCGGTCGCCTACTCCGACTTCTACCCCCGAGGAGTGGAACCGTGGGAGCCCAACGTCACCGCCCTGCTCCACGGGCCCTCGAAGGTCAAGTGGGGAAGCCAGATCGAGCCCGGAGTACCGGTCCCGACTCCCCCCGTCCCGGAGTATTCGGCCCGGACCGGTGTGTTCGAGGGGGCGGGCTATTCCGCAAAAGGGCTCTATCGACCCGCCCTGGATTGCAAGATGTTTTCGAAGAAGGAGATCGACTACTGCGCCGTGTGCGCCAGAGCTGTGGAGCAGATGATCCGCTACTACACGGAGTGAGCCATGAATGCCCCGACCCACTACTCCATCGGCGACGAGATAGATTTCTTCTGCAAGAAGTGCCGCCTGAACCTGCACGGGAACGTCGCTGCCCTGCACGGAGACGCCGTGGCCAAGGTGACCTGCCGCACGTGTCGCTCCACGCAGCCCTATTTTCCCGAGAGGGGCGAGGAGGAGCTTCGGGCAGGTTTGCTGAAGAGGGCCTTCCGGATTCGGGACCGCCGGCAGCAGCAGTGGACCGATACGGAGAAGGCCCGTACCGTTGCGGCCGAGTCGCCCGACGTGACCAGGCGCTGGCGGGAAGCCACGGAGAACGTCAACGCGAACTATGCACGCAAGTACTCGGAAGTCGGTTCCTTCAAGGAGGGAGAAGTGATCGTGCATGGCACTCACGGCCTCGGCATCGTGGTCCGGGTGCTGCACGAGCAGGGGATCCTGGCGCTGTTCCGCAAGGCCGAGCTGCCCCTTCCCATGAACCTGCCGACAACGGAGGGAGAAAAGTGATGGCAAGCGCCCGGCTGGCAACCGGTCTGGCCGTGTTCGTGCTGCTCATATCCTGGCAGGCCCGGGGGCAGGAGCGACCCGATCCGACCCGCGAGCTGACCGCCCGGACCTATTCCGGGCTGCTGCTCGAAGGGGGCAACGTGCTTGCCGGGACGACGTTCGGCCTCGTGCTGTACAGGCTGCCTGCGCCGCGGCCGTCCGAAGGAGAGCCGCAACCCGTGCTCGTGGGCCCCGAGCCCGTCGTCCTGCTGCCCGACTCGGTCAACGATCTGTTCGCAACCGAGGGAAGGGTCTACGTCGCCAACGGGCCGCCCGGGATCCGGATCGTCCCGTTCAATGCGGAGCGGACCAGGCCGCTGACCGAGGGGATCGTCGAGATCGAGACTGCGGGGGCCGCTCTCTCGGTTGCCGTGGAGGGAAGCCTGCTCGTCGCTGCGCTCGGGGTGATGGGGGTTGCCGCCTGGGACGTGAGCGACCCGACCTGTCCGGCGCCGCTGTTCGGCCAGGACACGGGAGGCTATGCCCGGCACGTGCTGGTCCGAACCGAGGCCGGAGAGAACGGACTCCCTCAGGGGCTGACCGTGTTCGTCGCCAACGGGCGCAAGGGGGTGGCAAGGCTGCGCCTCGCTGCGGACCGGGCATCGGTCCTGGAGACCGGGCTGCTCGAGTCGGCCGGTGACGTGAGGCGTCTCCATCTGTTCCGGGACGGACTGCTCTTCTCCCGGGGGCGCCAGGGACTTTGTTACGTGGATGTGACACTGACTCCGGAGTCCGTGGCCTGCGTGCCGTCCGGGGACGTCGTCCGAGGGATTGCAGCCGCCGGTGACACCGTCATCGCAGCAGACGGCGGGGCCGGGCTCCTGCTCGTGGGCTGGTCCGACCCGCAGAAGCCGGGGGCTCCGGTCCACTTCCCGCTCGGCGAGGGAAGCGCCAACCGGGTCACCGTGGCCGGTGACAGCGTCATAGTAGCGGCGGACTTCCAGGGAATCCGGGTGTTCAGTCTGTCGGAGCTCCAGGCGAGCACCAGCTCCCGTCCGCAAGAGGAGCCTCGCTGACCCTTCGGAACAGCACCATGGCGTAGCGTCCGCTCATGTTCAGGTGAGGCTCGTTGACGAACATGGCCGGCGTGAAGTGCCGTCGTACCAGCGGGTGCCGCATC
>VGRX01000555.1 GCA_016875215.1 Deltaproteobacteria bacterium | reverse complement strand
CCGTGCATGCCATCCTGATGGGAGGTCATGTCAGGGTCGGATTTGAAGACAACATCTACTACTGCGAAGGGCGGCTGGCACGAAACAACGCATCGCTCGTCGAGCGGATCGTGAGAGTTGCCCGGGAACTTGGAAGAGAGGTGGCGTCGCCGGAGGAAGCCCGCCGAATCCTGCATGTGCCCCCACGCCCTGAACTCAGACCCTGACGGCCGTGTCGAAGGGCCGAAGCTCAGGCCTCTTCGAAGACTCTCTCTGCCGTCTGCAATGTGCTTGGGGGAAGCTTGAGGCCAAGGCGCTTGAGGACACCAGCGTTCAGGTAGTGCAAGAGCTTCAGCTTGGACCTGCGGTTGTCGATGTGTGACAGCCGAGTTCCCTCGAACAGGAACACCCCCAGCATGTCGGCCGCCAGACAGCCGATTTGCTCGTCGTCTGCAGTGACCGCCATGCAGGCAGCGGCCCTGCCCATGGCACACTCCTTGGTGGAGGCGACAATGGGTACTGGAGGGTCCGGGGGCGGTGCCGTGTCAAGAACATCGTCCAGCCAGCACCATCCCACGAGGGCCCAGTCCTCCCTTCTGTACCTTCTGTCCCGGCCCGTGAACCTGATCAGGCAGTTGCCCAGATCGGTCTCGTTGGGGGGGACTTCCCATACCTCCACAGTAGTGCCAAATCCTTCCACCCAGTCGCGGTCTGCGACGAGTTCATTGATCCGAATTGCAATCCTGCGGTCCTGCTCATATCTGGCGCTGAAGACGTAGGCCAACTTCCGCTCGGGGATCAGATCCCTGAGATGGGCAAGCCACTTCTCCACCGAGACGAAGTAGGGGACGCCTCCGAGCCCAGGACCGTGCCTTCGCTTTCGAGTCTTCAATTCGTCCGGAAACGTGCCCTCCGGGTCGGTCACGCCAGCGAAAAGGATCTCGTGCCTCCCCAGGAAAGCCCCCACCGTCGAGATTGCAACCCCAGTACCCATGGGCACCAGGAACACGCAGCAGTTGGGCCCCAGGTCTCTTCCTATCTTCGACAGCCGCCCCTCGATCAGTGCCCTGTTCGGGTCCGGTCCAGAAGCACCCGTGGGAATCGTGGCAACCCCCTCGACCTCGTACCACCTTGGCTCCCACTGACTTCCTGCAAGCAGTTGGCCGACACGCCTTACGAACCCCCTGCGGATGGATCGTGAGTACTCGAGCTTTCCGTTCAGGATCGTGACGATCGCTATGCAGCTTGTCCCCGCAGGGGCAGACGGTTCCAGTGGGGCAGTTCCCCGGCACGTTTTCACCAGGGCCACTAGGCTTTCTCCGTCCTTCGTGCCGCACAACTTGTCCATTAGATCCTGCAGGAGTTGCTCATCGGCGATGTGCGGGTCGAGCAGAGTCTCCATGACGGTTCTCAGGGAATCCCGAGCTTCGGAGAACATCTCGCCCAGATACTCGGCATAGCAACGGAGCTTGTCCTCGTGCGGAACGCAGGTGCCGTCCAACAGCTTCCGAAGCGTCCTGCCATCCTTGATCCCGTTGACCTTCCTCTTCAGGTCATTCGCTGCCTTCTTTCGAAACTTGTCGAAATCGCGAGCCATGCTCCTCGTCCAAGCTGCGAGGAACCTGGCCGCGAGTCTCTTCCGTTCCGGATTGTCCATCGGGGCCTTCCGCACAGGGTGACGCTCCTGACTGCACTCTTACCACTCCAGCCCCGGGGGGGGAAGGAAATTCCGACGGAAATTCCGGCGGAGATCCAGATGAGCCAGACAGGAAATTACTCGGAACTTAGCGACATGATTGGCAAATCGGCATTGACACTCCCTTTCGGGCTGACTATGCTGGATCTGTCCGACGGAGCGTTGCACCGGAGGACGCATTTCACAACTCACGTCCGAGGAGGCAGGTCATGCGGAAGGAGATTGCAGTGGCTGCTTCAACCCGTGAGCCGTCGTACATGACGAAGCTGACCGGGACGCGGAGGTTTGTCCTCGTCTTGCCCCTCATTGCCTTGTCCGTGATGCTCGCTGCGGTCATGTCGGGCCCGACTGCCTGCTCGCCGACGCCCGTGCAGACTGACAGCGCCGATGGCGGAGAAGAGATCTCGACCGACCCGCTCTTTCCCCCGGAGGAAGTCACTCCGGAATGCTCCCAGCCGCCCTACGATCCTTCCAACCTGGCTGCGGCTTGTGTCGCAGTGATCCCGGAAGGGTCCGAGTGCTGGGAAGTCCCGCTCGACGACGAGGTCGCCCTCCAGACCACCTGTGTCGATGTATGCGGAATGGTCGGCTACTGCTCGAACGACACGGGCGAGCCCAAGTGCAAGCTGAAAGGCTCCATCGTCGAGACTGAGCAGGCCGCTCGTACGGTCGCCCAGACGGAGAGGGCCAAGAGCGACCCCTGCACCACCTACGTCTGTGGTCCGGGCGCAACTGCATTCCAGACCTTCCCGGTCTGCGCAGTTGAAACCGACATCCCCGTCGCACTGAGCGATCAGACCTGCACTTGCGTCAATCTGAACCCGACCCCCGTGCCACTCTCAGCGAAGACCAACGTGGCAGTCCAGGCACATGCGGTCCACATCACTCCGCAGGTCAGCGTCATCGCGATCGTGGAGAGCTGCCAGGCCCAGGCAGACGTGTCCTGTCTGGCGAACAACGGCAACCTCGGTCCCGGCCAGGCCTTCGTGGGCCTCCGCAAGGGGATGAACGTCAACATGCTGCCCACCGCCTACGTCGGCCCGAACTGCAGCGCACGGGACCCGCGCGTGGTCACTGTCGTGGACGACCCGAAGCAGAGCCTCTACGCTGTCACCTGGGTGGAGACGTGCCTGCAGCGGGACCAGCCCTGGGATGTTCTTCGGTTCAGCATCGCCCAGCTCGACCCCGCAGGCGACACCGTGAGCATCCTGATGTCGGGCATCCCCATCCAGATCCTCTGGAAGCCTCCATTCAAGGAGACCTCCCGTATCATCAATCCGGACGTGGCATCCCTGGGCGAGAAGAGGTTCGGGATCACCTACTCCGTGCCGGACGCGACAGCAGGTGCCTCGCTCGTGGCCCTCGTCACCTGCGAACTCCACG
>VGRX01000554.1 GCA_016875215.1 Deltaproteobacteria bacterium | reverse complement strand
ACCCCGCAGACTGCGCCCCGCTCGACCCCTCGGTCTCGCCCGAGGCCGTCGAAGCATGCAACGGCAAGGACGACAACTGCGACGGTGTCACCGACGAGCAGTTCGACGACCTCGACGGAGACGGCGTGGCCGACTGCGTCGAGTCGGACAAGGACGGCGACGGAGTGCCGGACGGCGAGGACAACTGCCCGTCCAAGGGCAACCCCTTGCAGAACGACCTCGACCAGGATCTGACCGGCGATGCCTGCGATCCCGACCTGGACGGCGATGCAGTTCCCAACGCGCTCGACGACTGTCCGGAGCTGTTCGACCCCTCCCAGGCCGATCTCGACCAGGACGGCCACGGAGACGTGTGCGACGCGGACGATGACGCCGACGGCGAGGCCGACGCATCGGACAACTGTCTCGCGGCCTACAACCCGGGCCAGCTCGACTGGGACGGGGACGGGGCGGGCGACCCGTGCGACCCGGACGACGACGGAGATGGAATCGACGACTCGAAGGACAACTGCCCCAAGACCTCCAATCCCGGCCAGGAGGACCTGGACGGCGACGCCACCGGCGATGCCTGCGAGAACGACCTGGACGGAGACAAAGTCCCGGACGCGATGGACAACTGCCCCCAGGCGGCCAACCCCGGTCAGGAGGATTGCGACGGTGACGGCCTCGGCGACGCGTGCCAGGACGACGACGACGGGGATGGCGCATTGGACGACGCGGACAACTGTCTCTGCCTGGCCAATCCGTTGCAGGGCGACCTCGACGGCGACGGGCTGGGCGACCCGTGCGACAACGACCTCGACGGCGACGGGATCAGCAACGGTCTGGACGACTGTGCCGAATCGTTCAACCCGAGCCAGGCCGACCTGGACGGGGACGGAGTCGGAGACGCCTGCGATGACGAAGTCGACGGGGACGGGAGCGGAAACGGGGTGGACAACTGCCCGTCGATCGGGAATCCGTCCCAGGCCGACCTGGACAAGGATGCAGAAGGCGATGCCTGCGACTCGGACGACGACGGGGACGGGGACTCGGATGCGTCGGACTGCTCTTCCAAGGACCCGACGATCCACCATCTTGCGGTCGAGACATGTGACGGCATCGACAACAACTGCGCTCTGGGCGTGGACGAAGGGTTCGCGGATACCGACCTCGACGGGTTCAAGGACTGCGTGGATTCGGACGACGATGGGGACAAGGATCCGGACGTCACCGACTGCGCCCCATTGGATCCTGCCGTGCACGCTGCCGCGGCGGAGAAGTGCAACGGCCAGGATGACGACTGCGACGGGAAGACGGACGAAGGCTTCGGAACCGTGGTCTGCGGGATCGGGGGGTGCAAGCACTCCGTCGATACCTGTTCGGGGGGCGTGATCAACACGTGCAATCCGTTCGAGGGAGCCTCGCCGGAACAGTGCGATGGCACGGACAACGACTGCGACGGCGACACGGACGAGGAGGGCGCCCAGGGGTGCATTCTCCATTTCTCGGACCTGGACGGAGACGGGTACGGGACGTCTCCCGACCTTGCGTGCCTCTGCGGGCCCGAGGGGGTCCACACGGCCACGGCCTCCGGGGACTGCGACGACAAGGCCCCGGCCGTCCATCCCGGGGCCCAGGAGGCCTGCAACGGCGTCGACGACGATTGCGACGTCGCGGTCGACGAGCCCTTCGATACGCTGGGGCAGCCGTGCGACGGCCAGGATCCGGACCAGTGCAAGAACGGCGCCTACGCCTGCTCGCAGGACGGCCTGACCGTGACCTGCGGGGCCGAGCTGCCCGAGGGAATCGAGGAGACCTGCAACGGAAAGGACGACGACTGCGACGGCCTTGCTGACGAGGATTTTCCGTTGCTTGGAGAGGCGTGCGACGGCCCCGACTCCGACCTGTGCAAGAACGGAAAGGAGGTCTGCTCCCAGGATGGCAAGGCCGCAGTCTGCAGCGTCGAGTGGCCCGCCGGAATCGTCGAGACCTGCAACGACGAGGACGACGACTGCGACGGCGACGTGGACGAAGGCTTCCCCGACCTGGACCAGGATGGGGACGCAGATTGCGTGGATGCCGACGACGACGGCGACGGCGTGCCCGACGCGTCCGACAACTGTCCCGTGACGAAGAACCCGTTGCAGGAGGACACGGACTCGGACGGCCTGGGCGATGCCTGCGACAAGGACACGGACGGGGACGGGGATCCGGATGCAGCGGACTGCGCTCCGCTCGACCCTGCCGTGTTCCACGGTGCGATCGAGAGCTGCGACGGACAGGACAACGATTGCGACGGCCTCACGGACGAGAAGCTGGCATCGGGGTGCGGCATCTTCTTTTCGGACACGGATGCAGACTTTTGGGGCAAGACGGCCGCGTTCCAGTGCCTGTGCGCGGCCCAGGGAACCTACACGGCCGAGTCGCCCGGCGACTGCGATGACGGGAATGCAGCCGTCTTCCCTGGGGCTGAAGAGACCTGCAACGGCAAGGATGACGACTGCGACACCAAGAAGGACGAAGGCTTCACCCTCCTGGGAAAGACGTGCGACGGCGCAGACGCGGACCTGTGCGCCAACGGCACCTACACCTGCGAGAAGGCGGGCCTGGGAGTCGAATGCGTCAACGAGGTCCCTGCGGGCATCGAAGAATCGTGCAACGGCAAGGACGACGACTGTGACGGGAAGACGGACGAGGGCTTCCCGGATACCGACGGGGACACGAGCGCAGACTGCGTGGACGGCGACGACGACGGCGACGGAGTGCCGGACGACGCGGACAACTGCCCGCTCTCACAGAACCCGGGCCAGGAGGATCTCGACAAGGACGGTCAGGGGGATTTGTGCGACGCGGATGACGACGGGGACGGGACCAACGACCTCGCGGACAACTGCCCGCTCGTCGCCAACCCGTTCCAGACCGACGCGGATTCCGACGGCCTCGGCGATGCCTGTGACCTGGACGACGACGGCGACGGCGTGCTCGATGAGGTCGACAATTGCCCCTCGCAGCCGAATGCCAACCAGGCCGACCTGGACTCGGACGGAAAAGGGGATGTCTGTGACCCGGACGACGATGGG
>VGRX01000553.1 GCA_016875215.1 Deltaproteobacteria bacterium | reverse complement strand
CGTGGACAACGAAGGGCTCCTGGTCGAGATGGACCCGACCGTCGGCAGCCTCGTGGCAGGCAAGTGGTGTGCGAGCGACGGTAACCTGGTGTCGTGCGACAAGGATCCGCCCGTGTTCACCGAGACCGACCCCGAAGTCGGCGCCAACCTGGCCGACATGGTGCCGAAGTGGAACGGGGCGGCCCTGGTATCGGGCTCCATATTCGACAACGGCAAGGTGGGCGTCGGAATGGTCAATCCTGCGGGCAAGCTGCAGGTGGCCGGCGGGGTCGTCCGGATCGGTACCGCGGGAACGGCCGACGTCGCCAGCGGCGACGGAGACCTCTACGTGCAGGATGCGCTGGAGGTGGACGGGGATGCCCAGATCGCAGGCGCCATCACCGGCAACGGGGCCCTGAACATCAAGGGCGCTGCCGACATCACGGGCATCGTCGACCTGCACCAGAACCTGGATATGAACACCCACAAGATCGAGAAGCTGAGCGCCCCGACCGCTGCCGACGACGCGACCAACAAGGCCTACGTGGACGCACAGGTCTCGTCGGCCATCACAGCGGCCCCTGGCCTGCTGGCCCGCACTCGGCGCTACACCGTGGTTCTCGGGCTCAACGACGGCTCGGCCTGCCCCCAGGGCTGGACCCTGGAGAACGTCGACTCCCTCAAGGGACCGGACAACAACCTGTACATCAACATCAACGACCACGGGCTGTTCATGGGCGGCATGAACAGCGACGGCTACGGGCAGTCCCACATCTACGTCCGGGTCAACAGCGTCAACGGCATGTCCAAGGTCTGCTGGCGCTCCTTCACGTCGTCGTCCGGCAATCCGCACATCTCGGTCCTCTCGTTCTATGGGGGGAACCAGGCCCTCTGTCCGGGGGGCTATACCTACGTGTCGAAGAGCGCGGTCCAGGGAAACAACGCCTGGGCTTACATGGCTGCCACCAAGGGAGGCGCCTACATCGGCTACGAGGATTCCTGGTCGTACGGGAGCCACGAGTACGCGGATGACACCTCCTACCAGTTCCGGACCTGGAGCAGCACCGTGACCGGGATCTGCTTCCGGGTCATGGGGGTGGACGAGGACGCGGCCACCAAGGACGGCGTCTACCCGGTCGTGCTGGGCCTGATGGATCCCGCAGGCTGCCCGCAGGGGTGGAACAGCCAGGCGGTCAGCGTCCTGGACGGCTCCAACGACTGGTTCTACCTCCAGCTCAACGACAATGCCTCGTTCCTGGGCGGCCTGAACGACTGGGGGCACGGCGGCAACAACTACATGCAGGTCCACTTCCAGTACAGCCATGTTTCGTTCGTGTGCTGGAACTACTTCGTCCGGACCGGCCTGCCGTTCGTCCAGATCCGGACGCCGCAGTCAGGCAACTGCCCCGCGGGCTACACCTCGGTCTCGGCCGGTCTGCTGAAGGGGTGGAACGCCAACGGCTACATTGCGTCGACCGGCGGGGCGACCTACATGGGCGGCCTCTACAGTTGGGGCATGCACGACTACACCCACGGCTACATCCAGCACAACTTCACCAACCAGGTCCTCAACAAGGTCTGCTTCAAGGTCGAAGGCGTGAAGTAGGGTCACTGGTTCCCTCGTCAGCCTCGAGCGTGATGGCAACCACGACGTCTCCGTCGAACTCGGGCGGCGGATAGTGGGCGAGGGCTGGTCTTGACTCCATCCGTCCATCTTGATAGTGTCAAGACAGGAAGGAGGGAGGAAGATGAGACGCAAGGTAAGCACGCTGCTCGACGACAGGCTCTTCCTGCGCGCCAAGCTCGAGGCGGTCCGCCGCCGCAAACAGCTCAGCGAGATCTTCGAGGAAGCCCTGGCCCGGCACCTCGACGACGCCGGCGTCCCCCTCGGGACCGGCAGTGCCGTGGAGCAGTCCCGCGGGGCGATCAAGGCCACCCCGGCCCAGCTCAAGGCGGTGATGGAGGAAGAAGATGACTTCCTCGTTGCTTGAGAAGCTCCCCTCGGGAGAGCGCGTTCTCGTGGATTCGACGGTGTTCATCTACCACTTCGTCGGGCAGTCCGAGTCGTGCACGCGCTTCCTCAGCCGTTGTGAGAGCGGTGACGTCAAGGCGTATACTTCGGTGGTCGTCGCTGCGGAGGTGGCTCATCGCCTGATGATGATCGAGGCGGTTGCCGCCGGCCTTGTCCGGCCGGGCGGCGTGCTGCGCCGGCTGCGGGAGAAGCCCGACGTGGTTCGCAAGCTCCGGCTGTACCAGGAGCAGGTCGAGCGGATCCCGCTCATGGGCGTCGAGGTCCTCCCCCTCGACGTGCGGACCTGGCTGGAATCAGAGCGGTTCAGGAGCCGGTTCGGCCTGCTCATGAACGATTCGCTCGTCGCGGCCACCGCGGATTGCCGGGGGATCGCCTGTCTCGCATCCGCAGATCGGGATTTCGACCGCGTCAAGCCGCTCAGGAGGTACCGGCCCGGCGACCTGGCGGCCTCGCTGGAAGCCTGAGCGGCAGACGACTGCCGCGGCGATCTACTCTGAATCGACAAAATCAATCTTTCGTGGATTGCCGGTAGGCCCCGCCTCGGCCCGTGGGGCGTCATCCCCGCATGGTTCCCTGCTGCGGTCCACCTGGCACGAGCATTGCTTCCTGTCCGGGCGTTGACATCGAACGTCACGGAGGATTCCATGAGCAGACTCGAAGGCGGAAAGAAGACGGCGGAGCTGGGGGGGAGGGAAGGGCTGACGGCAGCCGAGGCGCCGGCCTTGATCATCACCGGAGACATCGTGATCAAGGTGGTGGTGCGCATCGCCCTGGTCATGCTGGTCATCATGGCCTACGCTGCAAGCCGGGCCGATGCGCTGGAGCTGTCCGTCCAGGCCGAGGACGGACGCGGCTTCGAGGCGGACCGCGTGCCGCTCCTGTTCCAGCAGGTCGAGGTCGACATCCACAACCAGGTGGCAGCCGGCCAGCACTGGTTCCACTTCCGCAACGACACGGAAGAGGATGTCCAGATCGCGTGCGGGTTTGCGCTGGGACCCCGGGAGCTGGTGGACGGTTTTTCCTACTACAACGGCGACGAGCGGATCGTTTC
>VGRX01000552.1 GCA_016875215.1 Deltaproteobacteria bacterium | reverse complement strand
CCCCAGCGGGTGAGCTTCCCGGCCTGCCCGACCTCCCGTCCGTCGAAGAGACCGCCTGGGACTTCGGCCCTGATGACCTGGCCCCCGCATGTGAGCCCGGCACCGGGTGCTTCGGCGACAAGTGCATCGAGAACGCCCAGTGCCAGTCCGGCTGGTGCGTCGAGCACATGGGCGAGGGGGTCTCCTCTCAGCTCGGCGAGGAGGAGTGTCCGGCCGGCTGGACCTGCCGCCAGATCGGCTCCGGACCCGATACCACCTTCGCCTGCGTCTCGAACCATGCCAACCTCTGCAAGCCCTGCGCCACCACGGAAGGGTGCAAGGCACCGGGCGGCGCCGAGGACGTCTGCATCTCCTACGGCCAGGAAGGCAGCTTCTGCGGCGGTGCGTGCAAGGCGCACGACGACTGCCCGTGGGGCTTCTCCTGCGTGGAGTCGATCACCGTCGAGGGGTTGGAAACCAAGCAGTGCGTGGCCGATGCCGGCGTCTGCCCCTGCACCGGGAAGTCCGTGGAGCTCGGCCTTGCAACCCCGTGCTCCGTCGACAACGATTTCGGCACGTGCGCCGGAAAGCGGCAGTGCGTTCCCGAAGGGCTGACGGCCTGCGATGCCGCGATACCTGCTCAGGAGGCATGCAACGGTGTGGACGACGACTGCGACCTCGACGTGGACGAGCCGGGCGAGCTCGAGGGCAACCCCGTGCCCCTCTGCGACGACGGCAACGAGTGCACCAAGGATTCCTGCAAGGGCGAGGCCGGCTGCACCTTCGAGCCGCTCGACCAGGGCGAGTGCAAGGACGGAGATGCCTGCACGGTCGGCGACCACTGCGTCGCAGGACAATGTATCGGAAACCCCGTGGTCTGCGACGACGGCAACCCCTGCACCGACGACTCGTGCAACGGGGTAGGGGGGTGCGTGTTCACCAACAACCAGACCCTGTGCGACGATGACGACCCTTGCACCGTCGGAGACGTCTGTGTCTCAGGGAGCTGCGGCGGGACCCCGGTCTCCTGCGACTGCCAGGAAAAGAAGGACTGCCTGGCACTCGAGGACGGCAACCTGTGCAACGGGACGCTCGTGTGCGACAAGGCGGGATTCCCATACAAGTGCGCCGTCGATCCCTCCACGGTCATCACCTGCCCGCCCGTCCCGGACGGCCCCGATGAGCTCTGCCTCAAGAGCTCCTGCCTGGCAGCCACCGGCAAGTGCACCACCGAGCCGGACCACGAAGGCTTCGCCTGCGATGACGGCGACCCGTGCACCATCGGCGAGGCATGCGCCCAGGGCAATTGCGAAGGGGGTGTCGAGCCGAACTGCAGTGACGACAATCCCTGTACCGACGACCTCTGTGTGCCGGGCAAGGGGTGCCTCAATGTGCCCAACGCCAACCCGTGCAACGATGCCAATGCTTGCACCACCCAGGACGTCTGCTCGGGCGGAGCGTGCGCGGGCGGGCCCGCTCTTGTGTGCGATGACGGCAACGTCTGTTCCGGCAAGGAAAGCTGCGACCCGGCCAAGGGATGCGTGCCCGGACAGCCGCTTGCGTGCGGAGACGGCAACCTCTGCAACGGCCAGGAGATTTGCGACCCGAAGCTCGGCTGCGTCGCAGGACCACCCCTGGTGTGCGATGACGGGAATCCATGCACCGGCAAGGAAAGCTGCGACCCGGCCAAGGGGTGCGTGCCCGGACAGCCGCTTGTCTGCAATGACGGCAAGCCGTGCACCGCAGACTCGTGCGATCCGGCCAAGGGCTGCCTGTTCCTGCCTCAGGAGGGTGCGTGCGACGACGGCAACGCCTGTACCGTGGACGACCACTGCGAGAAGGGCGCATGCGTGTACACCTCGACGCTCACGTGTGCGGATGACAACCCGTGCACCGACAACCTCTGCGACCCCAAGGGCGGGTGCGTGACCAAGCTCAACACCGCCCCGTGCGACGACGGGAACCTCTGCACCACGGGGGACCACTGCCAACTGGGCGGCTGCATCTCCGGCGGCTCGCTCACCTGCAACGACAACAACCCGTGCACCGACGACTCGTGCGATCCCAAGGTGGGTTGCCAGCACAAGGCGAACTCCGCGGCCTGCGACGACGGAAACCCGTGCACCACCGGCGACTACTGCACCAACGGCTGGTGCACCTTCACGGGATTCACCGTCTGCGACGACGGAAAGGTGTGCAACGGGAAGGAAACGTGCGATCCCAAGAAGGGGTGCGTGAGCGGGACTCCCCCCGCTCTGGATGACGGTATCGCCTGCACCTTCGACTTCTGCGACGAAGCCGCCGGAGGGGTCGTTCACTCCCCGCAGAACGGTGCCTGTGACGACCAGAAGTTCTGCAACGGGACCGAGACCTGCGACGCCAAGAAGGGGTGCCTGCCCGGCATCGCCCCGGTTCTCGACGACAAGGTGCCGTGCACGCAGGACCTGTGCGACGAGGTCGGGGACAAAGTGGTCCACGTCCCGGACCACGCCAAGTGCTCCGATGGGACCGTGTGTACCGGCATGGAGCTGTGCGACGTGCTGCTCGACTGCGTGCCCGGGATTCCGCTCAACTGCAACGACGGCGTCGAGTGCACGCTCGATTCCTGCGACAAGGTTGCCGGGTGTCAGAACGTGCCGGATGCCTCCAAGTGCAACGACTCCAACGCCTGCACGAACGATTCCTGTGACATCAAGAGCGGCTGCCTCTACGTGCCGGTCGCAAACGGTACCCCCTGCACCGTGGGCGGTCTGCCTGGAAAGTGCCAGGGGGGAGTCTGCGCTGCCGACTGCCAGCCCGGTACCCAGACCTTCAACCACACCGGGGCCCCGACGACGTACGCTCTCCCCTCCTGTGCATCAAAGGTCACGATCGAGGCCTGGGGCGCTTCCGGCGGTGACGAAGAAGTCGGCGTGGGGGGAAAAGGGGCCTACATGAAGGGGGACTTCACCGGACTGTCCGGCAAGACTCTGGAGGTCCGGGTCGGAGGCCAGGGGGCCAAGGGAACGTGCAGCATCTGCGGCGGGGGCGGAGGCGGCGGCAGCTTCGCTTGGGTCCAGGGGAGCAACGACCCTCTGATCCTCGCGG
>VGRX01000551.1 GCA_016875215.1 Deltaproteobacteria bacterium | reverse complement strand
GAAACCCCGGGCCTTCCTCGTGGCCTCGCGGACCGGTCGCCCGTAGGTCGAACGGCTGGCGGATGACCTGCAAATCCCGGCGACCGCCGAAGGCGGGCGGCTGGCGCGCCGGCTGCCGGCGCCGTCGCGATAGGCATACAACGCAACTGCACCGACCGCGCCGGGGCGCCGAAGGCGCCTGCCAGCCGGCGTGACAGCAGGGAGTTGTCAGGTCCATCCGTGGGTTAGGCGGGCCCGGGGCTAGGACTCCGAGGCCGTCGGGGGGGCGTTGGCCAAGCCGGGAGGTCGGGAAGGATCGGGGGTTTCAACGTCACCTCGCGGTGGTAGTATCCCGGGTGGCCGGGGAGGATGAAATGCGTCGGATTCTTGTGGTGATGCTCGCGTTGGCTGGTTGCGGCGGAGGGAGCGGGCCGGCGATAACCGTGGGTGACGCAGCCGACTCGGGGGCTTCGGATGCGGTCGTGCCGGACGAGGCAACGGGCCCGCAGGACGCGTCAGCGCGGGACGACACCCCCGCGATCCCGGACGACATGCTCGTGCCGGATGAACCGGGCGTGGACGAGGGCGCGTCCTTGGAGCCCGTGCCGGATGCCCCGGTCGAGGACCTGACGGGTAGCGAGGCGGAGGTCGGTCCCGAGGCTGACGTGGGAGTGGACCCGCCGGCGGACATCACTGAGGATGTTCCTGCCGACTCGGGATGCCAGGACGGGCAGGTGGTCTGCTGCGGGGATGCGATCTGCTGGGCGGACTCGTGCGGCAACGTGGGCGCGAAGATCACGGAGTGCCCGCTCGGGTGCGTGGACGGCAAGTGCAATGCCTGTCAGAAGGACTGCACCGGGAAGGATTGCGGGGACGATGGGTGCGGTGGCGTTTGTGGAACTTGCGCCCCGGAGAAGGTCTGTAGCGCCGGTTCATGCCAGTGCAAGCCGAACGCCTCAACGGGGTGCTGTGGGGCGGCCGTCTGCTTCTTCGACTCCTGCGGGAATCAGGGCCCGGAACTGAGCCCTTGTCCATTCGGTTGCGCCGGTGGTGGGTGTCAGCAGTGCGTCCCGGAGCCGAGCAAGACAAAGGCGACCTGCTGCGGAGACGCCCTCTGCTGGCTCGACTCATGCGGGGCGGTCGGCAGCAAGATTACTGACTGCCCGGACGGGTGCAGCGATGGACAGTGCATCAAATGCGTCCCGGAGTGCGCCGATCGGCAATGTGGTTCGGACGGTTGCAAGGGGTCCTGCGGGACGTGCCCTGTGGACAAGGAGTGCGACGGTGCGGGCCGCTGCCTTTGCGTTACCTCGGCGAAGACCGGGTGCGCCAACGACGGCCTCTACCTGCTGGACTCGTGCGGGAATCTCGTGGCGAAGATAACCGATTGCCCGTACGGCTGCGCGGATGCGAAGTGCCTTCCGTGTAAGCCGGACTGCACCAATCGCTTCTGCGGGTCGGACGGGTGCGGGCGAACATGCGGGTCATGCCCAAACGGGCTGACATGCGATCAGGTTGGGATGTGCGCCGGGGACATGGTGTCGATCCCGGAAGGTCCTTTCACCATGGGCTGCAACGAGAACATGGGGCCGATGTGTCCGGAGGCGGCCCGCCCAGCCCACGTGGTCACCGTTCCCGCGTACCAGATCGATCGGTACGAAGCGACACTGGAGCAGTACGCTGGCTGCGTGCGCGCCAAAGGATGCCCTGCTCAGAATACTTCCACCAGCCCGGACGGCACGTTCCGACCAGCCATCGTGTATTGGAACGCCGCACAGACGTTCTGCGCGTGGGCAGGCAAGCGGCTTTGCACGGAGGCCGAGTGGGAGAAGGCCGCGCGCGGGACTGACGGTCGTCTGTACCCCTGGGGAGACTCGGCCCCATCCTGCGACGTGGTCTCCATGGCCAGTGGCCCGAATCCAACGGACTTCGGTTGCGGGACGAACAGCACCCTGGCCGTCGGATCGAGACCAGCGGGGGCCAGCCCGTTCGGGGTTCTCGACATGGCAGGCAATGCCTGGGAGGCAACGGTCGATGCGTGGTGCGGTGACTACACGAGCACCCCGACCAACGGCGGCCCCGCAGTGAAAGGGACGTGCCTGCCAGACGCAAGCACCGTTCATCCGACGCGAGGCGGGCACTACCAGACCACGGACCCGAAGTACCTGACGACCATCATGCGGTATCACGACGACGGCCTGAACGGGTACGTTGGATTCAGATGCTGCAAGGACGCCCAGTAGCGGCGCCCTGAGCGCAGACAGATTGGACGCGCGGGCAGCGTCCTGCCCCGCCTAACGGCTGGCGGATAAGCTGCGACCCCCGGTGCCCGGAGGGCACTGGCGCGACTGTTGCCGGCGCCGACGCGATACGCATCCAACGTCTCTGCACCGACCGCGCCGGAGGGCGAAGCCCGGCAACAGGCGTGCCAGAGGGGGTCGTCAGCTTCATCCGTGGGTTCGGCGCCCATTAAGGTACGAGGAACGGGGTCAGGTCGATCTTGGGTTCGCCTTTTCGTCTGTAGAGGCGAAGGCCGTGTTCTTCCTCGTAAACCGATACATGCCAGTACATCGAAGAGTCGGTCTTGGTGGTGTACATGCCGGGGAGCCAAGGCGTGACCGCCGCGATGGGGATCAGGATGAGCTTGGACTCGGAGCCGCATCCAAGTGCGAGATACCCGGCCTTGGTCCCCTGCAGCAGCTCCTTCTGGTGGGGGTGGAAGGCGAACCAGTAGTCGCCGGTAGGGTGGCGCTTCGAGACCGCGCAAACGACGGCGACATCACCCTCGGGCGAGGAGAACGTCGCCCGCGATCGCTTCAGGAGGGTGACGCCCAGGCGAGCCTGGACGCGCGTCGCACAAGCGTCATGAAAGGCCACCGGGCGGAACTTTGGCTTGCGCTCGTGGCCATTGGTGTCGGCGGGTTCGTCGTCCCCCTCCTGCGGTTCCTCACGTTTCAGATCCTCAGCTGTCGAAAACAGGATGTCGGTGATCTCGTCCAGCCTGGTGAACTCCCGGGGCACCAGGATTTCGTGGATCCGACGGATGGTCGCCGGGTCGCCGACGTTCTCTTTCAGCTTCAGGAGCCGTAGAAAAA
>VGRX01000550.1 GCA_016875215.1 Deltaproteobacteria bacterium | reverse complement strand
AAAACCTAGAAACAGCCCCCGTTTCGTCGGTCACGGTGAACAGAGTTCATGCCGCCTCAAAGGTAGACCATGCAGTACCCGTACAGCGGGCCCAGGCCGGTCTTGTTGCAGAACTCGTAGCCCTCGTTCTCGCACTGGTAGTCCTCCGTGCAGATCGGAGAGCACCAGCTCAGCGGGTTGCAGAGCAGTCCCGCCGCGCAGGAATCGCTGTCAGGGTTGCACGGTGCGTTCTTGGGCTGGTATCCGACGGGCTTGCAGTCCGGCTTGCCCGCGGTCAGGGTGCACTTCTCCTCGGCACTGCAGCCGGCCTGCCCGATCGGGTCGCATTCGGTGATGACGAAACAGCCGCACAGCTCGAGGGTATCTCCGTTGACCAGGTCCGGGTCCGAGACGAACGGGCACGGCTTGCCGGGGTCCTTGGCCGATGCCAGGCAGAGGGCTTCGCAGTCCATCTGCTCGACCACGGCGCAGTGACCTTCGACACAGCCGGGAGAGTAGTCGAGAAGGTCGTAGCAGGTGTCGCATTCGGGCTGTGCGTAGTCGGGACATGGCGGCTGCGGCAGGCAGGCATCCTCCTTCCAGTCCAGCAGCGCGGCCAGGTCGTCTGCGTTGCCCGCGACCGGCTTCCACGTGCAGGGGCTGGGCGGCAGGGGACAGCAGCCGGCAACCGGGAGGAAGAGGCAGTCGCCATCCTCCGAGCAGATCCCCTCGGGGACGGGAGGAGGCAGCTCGCCGGCATCGGCCTCGGAAGCGTCCGGGACATCGGGGCATTCGCCGCAGCACGAGCAATCCTCGACGCCCGGGGGGAGCGGGGCGCACACGCTGAAGCACCCTCCGCAGTCCCCCGCACACGGACAAAGGCAGTCGAAGCAGACCTGTTGGTCGCAGTCGACCCGGTCGGCCGGCAAGGCTTCAGGGAGATCCGGGGGCGAAACGTTGTCCGGGCCGCCATTCCTGTCCGGGCCGCCATTCCTGTCCGCGCCGGGAAGGTCGGTAGCGTCGTCCGGGGTTGAAGACGCATCGGTCCGGTTCGTTCCGGACGAACATGCCGAGAACACGCAGAGCACCAACCCGAAGCCGGCCCGTGACACTCCTCGCATGGTCGCCCTCCTCCTCTCCCGGAGCCAAGCCTATCCGGTGCGGGCCGGGAAGTCAAAGCGGTCCCGCCATGGTTCACGAGCCCGGTACCGCCGAGCCGTTGTCCCCGCTTTGAACGCGGATCGAAACGTGCGATGATGGTCCGGTCGGAGGTGGACCCATGGAGAAGACGATCCTCGCATCTGCCCGGCGCACTCCGTTCGGGCGCTACCTGGGCGGGCTGGCCGGGCTCGACCCTGTGGAGCTGGCCGTCACGGCCTGCAATGCGGCACTCGGTGATGCCGGAATTCCTGCGGAGGCCGTGGATCTGCTGGTGGCGGGGAACTGTTTTTCGATGTCGCTCCCGACCGCGTCGGTTGCCGGCAGGCAATTGGGGCTCAGGCTGGGCATCGACCGGTTCTCGGCAAGCGTGGACACGGCATGCTGCTCGCCCATGACCGCGCTCCGGCTGGCGGACCAGGCCATCCGGCTGGGAGAGGCCGACGTGGTGCTGGTGGCGGGGATGGAATCGATGAGCCGCGTCCCCCACCTGGCCCGAGGGCTGCGGCTCGGAGTCAAGGCGGGTGCGGTGCAGCTCCAGGATCCCATCTTCCCCATTGAATACGCCGGGTTTGCTCCGGTCGCGGTGGACGCTGAGCGGGGGGCGCTCCGGTATGGAATCGACCGTGCGGCCATGGATGCGTTTGCGGCCCGGTCCCACCGCACATGGGGGGAGGCGGTGGCCGCCGGACGGCTGGCTGCCGAGCTGGCCAGGGTCGAAATCCCGGGCCGCAAGGGACCGCAGATCGTGGACGCGGACGAGCAGCCGAGGCCGGACACCACGGCCGAAGCGCTGGCCGGCCTGAAGCCGATCTTCGGGACGGCCTCGATCACTGCGGGGAACGCACCGGGGCTCAACGACGGAGCGGCTGCGGCAATACTCGTGTCGGGCCGGAAGGCAGCGGAGATGGGGATCCGTCCGCTCGCTGCAATCGAAGCTGCCGCCGGCACGACATCGACCCCGGAGGGGATGTCGTGGGTTCCCGCTCTGGCCTTGAGGGCAGCACTGGGCCGGGCCGGACGCACGGTGTCGGACCTCGATCTCATCGAGATCAACGAGGCGTTCGCCGCGGTCCCTCTGGTCAGTCTGCGGGTGCTGGCGGACGGGG
Source organism: Deltaproteobacteria bacterium (assembly GCA_016875215.1). Classification (GTDB taxonomy): domain Bacteria; phylum Myxococcota_A; class UBA9042; order CAIXZC01; family CAIXZC01; genus CAITUV01. The sequence goes on along the minus strand of VGRX01000550.1, from coordinate 829 downwards.
ATGGAGCGCTCGAATCCCGCCTGCACGAGCGGACGAACGTGAACGGCGGTGCGGTTGCGATCGGTCATCCGGTGGGGGCATCGGGGCTGAGGCTCGTGGCGACGCTGGCTCACGAGCTGGCCCGCCGGGGCGGTGGACTGGGGGCCGCGGCCATCTGTGGAGGGCTCGCCCAGGGAGAGGCGGTGCTGGTACGCGTGCAGCCCGGACAGCGGGGAGGTGAATGAGTGGGGTGTGCATGCTGACCGATACACTGGTGGTGGACTTGTCGCGCCTGCTTCCGGGGCCGTTCTGCACAATGCTGCTGGCCGACCTTGGAGCCCGGGTGATCCACGTTGAAGCACCCAATTCACCGACGGACATCACCGCAACCCGGTTCTTGATGCTGCTTCGCAACAAGGAGCGGGTGGCTCTGGACCTGAAGACCGAGGGGGGCCGCGAGGCGCTGCGCAGGCTCGGCGCGCGGGCGGACGTGCTCGTGGAAGGATTCCGGCCCGGTGGAGCCATCCGGCTCGGTGCGGACTACGAGACGCTGGCACGGGAGAACCCCCGCATCGTGTATTGCTCGATCACAGGTTTCGGGCAGAATTCGGCCTGGGGAGGGGATGCCGGCCACGACGTGAACTTCCTGGCCAGGACCGGGCTGCTCGACCTGCTGCTGCCGGAAGACGGGGATGGCGGGTTGCCCGCGCTGCAGCTTGCGGATACCGGCGGGGCCATGCTTGCGGCTCTGGCCATCGTGGCAGCTCTCTTTCGGCGGGAGCGCACCGGCCGAGGAGCCCGGCTGGACGTGCCGATGGCCGATGCTGCGCTGATGCAGGCCGCCCCCCCC
>VGRX01000549.1 GCA_016875215.1 Deltaproteobacteria bacterium | reverse complement strand
ACCAGCAGCTCCTTCGTGCCGCCCCCGCCGGGGATGAGCCCGACGCCGACCTCGACCAGCCCCATGTACAGCTCCGCGTGCGCCAGGATGTGGCTCGCCCCCAGGCACACCTCGCACCCTCCGCCCAGCACCATCTGGTGCGGCGCCGCCACCACCGGCCTGGTCGCCCGGTGCATCGCGGTGTTCACCTTCTGGAACTGGTCCACGATCATCTCGATCTCGGCCCACTTCTTCTGCATCGCGTACATGTTGATCAGGACGAGGTTCGCTCCGACCGAGAAATGCTGCCCCTCGTTGTAGATCACAAGGCCGTCGTACCCGTTCTCCAGCACGTCCAGCGACTCCCACATCATCCGGATGATGTCGTCGTCGATCGCGTTCATCCGGCTGTGGAACTCGAGCCCGAGGCACTTGTCGCCCAGATCGTGGAGCGTCGCAGAGTCGTTCTTCTTCAGCACGCTCCCCTTGGCCCGCAGATTCTTGATCTGCAGCCAGGTCGGACGCATCGGGACCGGCATGTACTTCTCCTCCTTGAAGTCGAAGTAGAAGTCCACCCCGTCCACGTTCTTGTAGAAAGTACCGTCCCCCTTGGCCAGCATCGTCCTGACCAGGGCTGGTACCTTCATCCCCTCCTGCTCCATCCGCTCCACCGACTTCGCCACACCCAGGGCATCCCACATCTCGAACGGCCCGAGCTCCCAGTTGAAGCCCCACTTCATGCCGCGATCGATGTTCACCACGTCATCCGCGATCTCGCCCAGCCGGTTGGCCGCATAGATCAGGCTGCGGGCCACGGACCGCCACGCAAACACGCCGGCCTCATCCGTCGCATAGCAGAGCGAAGCCACCTTCTGCGCCACCGTCTCCAGCCCCTTGACCGCATCCACCGACTTGAACGACGGCTTGTTCCTCTCCTTGTACTCCAGCGTCTTCAGGTCAAGGACAAACACGTTCCTCTTCCCGTCCTTCTTCTCCGACCGGTAGAACCCGCCGTTCGTCTTGTTCCCCAGCCACTTGTTCTCCAGCATCTTCTGCACATAGTCCGGGATGGCAAATACGGCCCGCTCTTCGTCCCCGGGCACGTTGTCGTACACGTTCTTCGACACGCTGGCGAACGTGTCCAGCCCCACCAGGTCGATGGTCCGGAACACCGCACTCTTCGGCCGTCCCATCGGGGGCCCGGCAATCAGGTCCACCGCCTCCACCGACAGCCCCATCTCCTGCATGATCTGCAGCCCCGACATCACGGCATGGATTCCGATCCGGTTTGCCACGAAGTTCGGCGTGTCCTTCCCGTACACGATGCCCTTGCCCAGCACGTTCTCCCCGAAGTCCGCAATGAACGTCACCACCTCGGGCAACGTCTTGGGACCCACCACCAACTCGAGCAGCTTCATGTAACGCACCGGGTTGAAGAAGTGCGTCACCAGAAAGTGCTGGCAGAACTCCTCGTCCAACCCCTCCGTCATCGACACAATCGACAGCCCCGACGTGTTCGAGGTCACGAGCGCTCCGGCCTTGCGGTGCTTCGCAACTCTGGCGAACAGATCCTTCTTGATCGCCAGATCCTCCTTCACCACCTCGATGATCCAGTCGCACTCGGAGACCCGGTGCAGATCGTCCTCGAGGTTGCCCACCTCGATGAGCTGCGCCGCATCGTTGGAGTACATCAGCGCAGGCTTGGCCTTCAGCAGCTTGGCCAGTCCGTCCGCAGCGAACATGTTCCGCTTCCTGGGGTCCGCACGCTCCTCCTCCTTCAGGAACGGCGGTACGATGTCCATCATGACGCAGGACACCCCCACGTTCGCCAGATGCGCCGCAATCCCCGTCCCCATCACCCCCGCACCCAGGACGGCAACCTTCTTGATCCTCCTTGCCATGACTCCTCCTTCAATAAAGGCGGTTCACGCGAGACCCCGACGCCCGGTCCTCTTGCGCACCGTGTCATGATCCCTGTGTACCAGACCCGCAAAGGGCGTTCAAGAACATTTCGCAAGACGGTCGCGGAGCGCAGAAATACTGCCCCTGACTAGGTGCGTCAGGATCTGCCAGGATGGTCGCTCCCTGTGTCCTCCAACGCATGCGGGCGTTCCGTCGTCGTCACACGTGAAGTGGAACCCCGAGACCTGTCCTCCAACGCACGCGGGCGTTCCGCTCGTCTTCCCTTTGCCCCCTTTGCACGGCCGCCCCTTCCGGGCAATCGCCCCCTCGAAACGAAATTCCCCCCTTGACAAGCCCGCGGGGCCTATTACTTTATTGCTGGATGGTCGGTCGGCGGTGACCGGTACCGCCGGCCAGAAACAAAAACAAAACCTGCTTCAGAGGAGGATGCAATGAACGTATCATTGTACAGAAGGAATGCTCTGCCGTCCCTGTTCCGCGATGTTTTCGGTGAAGATCCGTTCGGCTGGCTCCAGAGCGAGGAGGGCCAGCCCTGCTTCGTGCCTCAGGTGGACATCCGGGAGGCCGAAAGCTCCCTGGTGTTCGAGCTCGACCTGCCCGGCGTGAACAAAGAGAGCCTCAAGGTCGAGTTCAACGACGGCGTTCTCTCGATCTCCGGCGAGCGCAAGCTCGTGGAGCTCAAGGGGCGCTACTTCGCCAGGGAACGGTGCTCCGGTCGATTCGCCCGCAGCTTCCGCATCGGCGATGCCTACGATCCCCGCAAGATCTCGGCAGCGTTCAAGGACGGGATGCTCTCCGTCGAGATCCAGAAGAAGGAAGAGAGCAAGCCCATCACGGTCGACATCCACTGATCTCCCCCCAGGCTGGGTCCGGCCCTTCACGTAGCCGGGCAGGGCCCGGCCCCATCACGTCGCCGGGCAGGGCCCGGCCCCATCACGGTCGACATCCACGGATCTCCCCCCAGGCTGGGCCCGGCCCCATCACGGTCGACATCCACTGATCTCCCCCCAGGCTGGGCCCGGCCCTTCACGTCGCCGGGCAGGGCCCGGTCCCATCACGTCGCAGACGCACCGCACCCACGGAACGGCCAAGACATGGCGGCCGGTGGGCTTCCGGGCAGGGCCCGGCCCCATCACGTCGCAGACGCACCGCACCCACGGCACGGCCAAGACAT
>VGRX01000548.1 GCA_016875215.1 Deltaproteobacteria bacterium | reverse complement strand
GGGCAGCATGACCCGCAGTCCCCGGGGCAGGTCGCACACGTCTCGTTTCCTGCCGGAGCGCACACGGAATCGCCGCACTTGTACGCACATTGCTGGTTCACGCAACTCTTCTTCTCGATGGTACAGTCCTGGCATGTCCCTCCGTTCTGTCCGCATTGGGCCAGTGCGGTTCCCAGGTTGCACTGCTTGCCGGAACAGCAGCCCGGACACGTCGATGCCGGGCAGTCCTGGGCACAAATGCAATGGTCCTCGGTACCGGTGCAGCAAGCATCCCCGCACTCGGGTACAGCGGGGGGACCATGCTCGCAGCCCTTGCCCCCGCCGCACGAGTCCACGGTGCACGGGTCGCCGTCATTGCAGAGCGCTTCGCCATCTTCGTCCGCCTCGCCATCGCAGTCGTTGTCCTTGCCGTCGCACCATTCGGCCATGAGGTTGGAAGTATCCGGGTCGTCGTCGTTGCAATCGGTCGCTTTCAATTCCGTATCCTGGTCGCCGTCGAAGTCGCACGCGTCTCCGAGGCCGTCGCCGTCGGTGTCGAACTGGGTTTCGTTCTTCGTCAGCGGGCAGTTGTCATCATAGCCGAGCACCCCGTCATTGTCGGGATCCGCGCTGCAGTCGATGGGACAGGTCTGCTGGTTTTCGCCTTCCTCGGCCGCGCACCCGCCGTCGCCGCAGTTGTCGGGACAATCGGCCAAGCACGAAAGCCCTGTCTCCCACGCCTCGCAGATGCCGTCGGGGCACCAATCGCAATCCTCCGGGCACGACCCCTCGGACTGCTCTTGTGCATCGCACACGGCGTCCGGGCATGCGGAGCAGTCCTCCGGACAGGAGCCAGCGTTCTCCGGAGCAACGCAGATGCCGTCTCCGCACTTCTTCTCCGGAGCCTGACAGACCGTGGGGCAGTTCAAGAACGTCTCCCCTCCGTCGCACGTCTCGCCGCATTCGGAGCAGTCCGCAGGACATTCGTTGCCCGGTTCCAACTCCAGCGCCTGGCACAGCCCGTCCCCGCACACGCCGCAGTCGATGGGGCAGATTCCCGTGCTCTTCTCCCATGCCTGGCACTGCCCATCCCCGCACTTGTCGCAGTCCCCAGGGCAGGTGTACCACGACTCGTTGAGTTCCGACTCGCATGTCCCGTTGCCACAAGCCGTCTGAACGTCCGCCTCCACATCGAAGGCCTCTGCCTCATGGACATCCTTCGTTTCGACTGCGTCCGCGTCGGTGACGTCTTGCACGTCGGCATCGCCGAGCGCCTCGACGTCCCCGTCCGACGGGAGATGCAAGTCCAGATCCACCTTCTCCGCGTCCAGGTCGTGCTTGTCCGACACGTCCCTCAGGTCAGACACCAACTCCAAGCGTCCGTCACCGGACCTGCCGTCGCTGCCCGCAGCGTCCTTGCCCGCGTCATGCGCTCCGTCCTTCTCCAGCCCATAGAAATCCTCGTACCTCATGCAGCCGGGCGTTGCTTGCGCAGCCAGGAGCAACGCAAGAACGCGGAATGCAGAATGCGGAATGCGGAACGAGCCGAAGTCGGAGTGCGGAATGGGGAATGCGGAACCGCGCCGAGAGCCATGCTCGAACATCGCCTTCTCCTCAGAACTCGACCGTCATCATCGCGCCGGCACCGTCGGGTATCGGCATCGGCACCACTGACGGCGAAGACGGCTCTTCTCCATCGGACCGAGCGTGCCTGACCGCCATGATGATCACGCCGGTCACCACGGCTGCTCCACCAACCCCATACATGACGTAGGCGGCAATCTCCTTGGGCAGCACGTCGTCGTCGTACGCGGCATCATACTTCTTCTTCGCGGCCGACGGGTCTGCACTGTGCTTGTAGTCGCCGTACAGGTCCTCGTTCTTCGAGTGCGCCACACCGTGGAAGATGCCCCCGGCTACCGCCACCGCCCCACCCGACCCAATCAATGCCCACTCCAGTGCCTTGGACTTCGGCTTCGGCTCCGCCGTCTGAACGATGGTCAATGGTCGATGGTCGCCTGCCCCGCCTTCGACAGGCCCCGAGGGGGTCCCCTCAGGCCCCTTCGAGGGGAGCGGAGTCGAGGGGATGGTCGAACGGTCAGCGTTCCCATCCGCGGCCTTCGCAAGCTCGACGTCCGGAGGGGCCGGCTTTGGGGGCTCTGGGGCGACAGTCGCGAGCCGAATCGTGTAGCCTCCCTGCTCGCCGCGCTCCCGGACATCAATCTCTACAGTCTGCGCCAGGTACCCTTCCTTGAAGGCGTGGACGTGTTGTTTCCCCGGTAGGAACCACCAGGTCAGGGGACAGGCGTACTCCGGATTGCGGATTGCGGATTGCCCTTCGACTCCGCTCACGACAGGCGGATTGCGGACTGCCGCCCCGGGAGCGGGCGAGAAACTCAGCGACACCCCTTCCGGCTCGCACGAGATGGCAACTCTCCTATGGGTCTTCGCCAACTCTTTCTCCACCTCCTCGAGCCAAGCGCCGGCCTCGCGGTCCTCCTTGATGCCGGCTTTCAAGTAGACGGTCAGGTAGTACCAGGCCTCGGGTAGCTTCCCGACCTTCTTGTAGGCCAGCCCCAGAGCCTTGTGTGCCTTTGGCACGTCCTCGCTGTCCAGTTGGTCGAGAACGGCGAGCCAGACCTGGATCGCTTCCTCGTATTGCTTCTGCTTCGCCAGGGCGACACCCTGGTTGAATCGGTCCTTGGACGTCTGCTTCTCCTGGCCGGAAACAGACAACGGCAGAAAGACAATCAGTCCAAGTGCCAACAACGAGACGCTCCTCAGCCCCAACCCACGAGTCGTCAGTGCGCTCATTTGATCTCCATCCCGTCGAACTCGTTGTCCTCCTCAGGTTTCTTCTGGGCCTTGCGCTCCTCCTCGGCCTTCCTGGCAGCCTCCGCCTGTGCTGCTTTCCTTGCTTCCTCAGCCTTGCGCTCCTCCTCGGCCTGCTTCGCAGCAGCCGCGGCCGCGGCCTTCCTGGCTTCCTCGGCCTTGCGCTCCTCCTCGGCCTTCCTGGCAGCCTCCGCCTGTGCTGCTTTCCTTGCTTCCTCAGCCTTGCGCTCCTCCTCGGCCTGCTTCGCAGCCGCCGCGGCCGCGGCCTCCT
>VGRX01000547.1 GCA_016875215.1 Deltaproteobacteria bacterium | reverse complement strand
CGACTCGCCGCCCAGGCCGGCCAATCCGGCGGATAGCGTGGCCGATTCCAGAGAGAGCTTGCTCTGGCCGACACAGATTGCAGCGACTGCGGGCCCGCCCGGACCGCCCTCTCCGGAACCGCCCTTGCCGCCGGGACTGCCCGCTCCGCCCGAACCTCCGCCGGCATCGTCGTCCACACCCGACGGCGGGCCACCCGAGCCTCCGGGGGCGCCGTTCCCACCGGCGCCGCCTGCGCCGCCGCTGCCACCGGACCCGCCGAGCCCGGCAAACACCTTGGACTTGACCAGTGCGACCTCGCCGTTCACCAGGTAGAGGCCGAATGCGCCGCCGCCGCCGCCGCCACCCGTACCGGCAGTGCCGCCGCAACCGCCACCGCCCCCCCCACCGCCGCTGCCGCCGTAGGTGTGACAGTACCCTCCCGTATCCCCACCACCTCCTCCGCCGCCGCCACCGCCCCCTCCGTTCCCTCCCGGCAGCCCGGAATTGCCGAGGCCCGGTGCGAAGCCGGTTGCCAGGTAGTCGCCCTTCCACTCGGTGCTGCTGCCGTTGGCCCCTGCTGTACCGGTCTGGCCGGCACCGCCCTTCTGTCCGCTGACTCCTGTTGTGTTGCCGCCGGGTCCTCCTCCCGCACCGCCGACGCCTGCGGCGCCGGGCTTGCCCCCCTGCCCCTGGCCGCCGCCGCTGCCACCGCCGCCACCGTTCGCTCCGCACGGGCTTGCCCCGGCGCTCCCGGACGAGGGCGCAGAGCAGCTCCCGCAGTTGTATCCTGCGTAGCCGCACCCCTTGCCGCCGTTGCCCCCCGGGTTACCGGTTCCGCCTGCGCTCCCGACGGTCCCGGCAGCCCCGGCAGTGCCGTTGCCTCCTTGCAACGAGCAGTTGCGGAACTGCACCCCTGTGCACCCTTCCACCCACACCCCGACCGCGCTTGCCCCGACGCCCTGTGCGCTCCCCCCCTTGAGCAGGAAAGCGTCCAGCAGAACCTCGGACGCCCCCTTGCAGGTCACGCCCGGATTTCCGGAGCCGACCTGGGTGAGATTGTTGATGTCCCGCTTCCATCCCGTGGACGCGTCATAGCCCCCGTAGTAGTGCATCCCCGATGTGAGCGCCAGCGTCTCGGCATAGGTTCCTTTCGACACGAAGAGCTGTTTCTTCCCTTCCTTCTGGGCCAGCGCCACCGCGGCGGCCAGCGTCTTCATCGGCTTCTCGGCGGTTCCCTTCTGCGCCGCGTCGTCCCCGGTCACGCCGTCGACGAAGATCGCCGATACCTTGTCACCGTCGGTGCCGTCGCAGTTGGCATCGATGCCCTTGTCGTCGGGCAGGTCAACCGGCTCCGCCCCGGCCATCGGATCGCACACCTGCGGCACGCCATCGACGCAGTTGCTCACGGTCTTGGCACACGCTCCCACGCCGCACGAGGTACTTCCCATTCCCTCGTCCGTCTGCCCGTCGCAATCGTTGTCCTTCCCGTCGCACACCTCCTCCGACGCGGCCACGTCGTTGGAGCAGACCACGCCGAGGCCGTCGACCGTGCACTCCCACGTCCCGTTCGCACACAGGTCGGGATCCGGGGTATCGCAAGTGGTACCGAGCTCCGCCCACAGCTCGTCCGTCTCCCCGTTGCAGTTGTCATCCTTGGCGTTGCACTTCTCGGGTGACGACCCTTCCACGGGGTTGCAGTAGATGGGCTTCCCGTCCTGGCAGGCAGCGACCTCGTGGAAGCATTCTCCTTTCCCGCACGACTTGGTGCCGAGCTCCTCGTCCGCCTGGCCGTTGCAGTTGTCGTCCTTGCCGTTGCATTCCTCCGCAATCGGCTCAGGAGCATCGCAGACGAACCCATCGTTGGTGCACAGCAACGCTCCGGAGCAGAATCCGAAGTCGTTGGCCTTCGTGCAGTCCGACTTCCCGCCCACGTAGAATCCGGAGCACGGGCACTGGCCGTCCTTCCGGACGCAGCGGCCTCCCGCAAGCGGCACGCCCTTGAACGACGCGCTCTTGCACAGGAACCCGGACGGACAGTCCTGGTCCAGCTCGCACTCTTTGGAGCAGAAGTGCATCCCGCCGTCGTAGTCGACGCACGGATACTCCTTGCCACTCCATTCCTCCTTGCAGTCGGCATCGTCCCTGCAGGCGCGGCAGAGGATCCAGTCGGGCTGGAGGCAGAGCCCCGGCGCCCACTCGTTCACCTTCGGGTAGCAGGTCCAACCCGCCACGCCGGCGCACTCTTCCTCGCACATCATCGAGCATTGCATCCCGGCGGGAGTGGGGACGCACGGTGCGTTTACGCAATCCGATCCGGAGACACACGCACCGCCCGGCTTGGGCCCCGCCGGAACGTCCGGCTCCACAGGAAGGTCGGGTACCAACTCATCAGGAGGGGGGGGGAGATCGGGGGCCACCTCGCGGGGGGTGACGATGGAATCCAGGGTCTCCCCGCCCCCGTCCCACGCACCGGACATCTCAGACAGGTTCCCGGACGGCCCGGTCGTCCCGCCACACGCCACTGCGAGCGTCAGGACGATGACTCCCAGCAACGGAACTCGCACCATGGCCCACCTCCTGCCCAGGTCACGGGCGAAGTGTACCAGACGAGCCGCTCTTCTGCACCTGTTTTGACGACCGAAGGCTTCTCCGGGATTCCTACTGACTGACTTGCGCCCGGCAGGTGACTACTCGACGATGGCGCCCCGCACCTGGTCGAGCGCCAGGTAGGCCGGTGTATTCATCCCGAAGTCGCCGACATCGCTGGAAGACAGGGTGAAGCTCAGCTCGGTGACCGTCCCCAACGACGTGAGGTCCACCCAGGTCCAGTCGCCGATGACGTAGTCCTTGCCGGCGTCGTCATCCCGGAAGTCGGCCAGGTAGAACTCCACCTTGCCGGTCTCCTTGCCCTGGCCGTCCTGCCCGGCAATCGTCAGCAGGAACCAGTCCGGATCCGTGCCGTCCACCCCGCCGAACTTCTTGGAGTAGTCGTCGCCGGCCGTCATTGCCAGGTAGGCGTAGGTGGAGTTGGTGACAAAAACGCCGGCCGGGGCAAAACCGGCCCCTGCACCGGCAAAGGCGATTGCCGGAGCAGGAGAGCCCATT
>VGRX01000546.1 GCA_016875215.1 Deltaproteobacteria bacterium | reverse complement strand
GAAAGAGCACGATTCGCCCTCATTAGCCAGGATCGGAGAATGCCCTTCTGGGCAATATGCGGGGGGCTGGTGGGCAACCAGGTGATCTGCGGGGTGTGCCTGGGCAAGGTCTCCCATTTCCCCAACCGTCATCGTGCCGGTTCGGGTAGATATCATCCAGGTCGTCTTGGCCCCCGACCGAGGCGGCGCACCCGTTACTCGGTCTTCAGTGCCATCGAGACGCCTCCGCTGGTCATGTCGACGGAGAGCGTCAGGGTAATGCGATGGTGGTGAGCGAGGTGGCGCACAGCAAGTCCGAACAGCAAGCGGATGGCCGCCAGCAGTTGCCCAAGTTCAGCGTCGCTCCACTGCTTGGTGAACGCGGGGTCGAGTTCTGCGTCACCGGTTTCGCCTGAGACGATGCTGGCTTGCTTGCCGCGTTTGTCGGCCGCCAGTATCTGGCCGATTCGGCCTCCGGCCATAACCATCAGGATGAGCGTCACCAACTGCGGGTACGAGAGACATTGGCGGTTGCCGGCGGATCTCAGGTGGCGGGATTTGAGCATGCCGACAGCGTTTGCGGCGATGGAATCGAGTGTGGCCATGGCTACGGGGGCGAGCCCCTTCCTGGCCCAATCCTTGTCGTCTTCCCGCATCACCTGGTCCAGGAGGTTGTGGTAGACCTCAATGCCCCACTCCATGCGGAGGAAGCGCAGCAGGCTCATTGCGCTTACATCCTCCTTCTTGATGTTAGTGACGGCCAGCCGCCACTCGACAGCTTCACTCGTCTTCCCGTTCTTTCGAGGCTTCTTGTGCCGGGTCGTCTGTTTGACCAGCACGACCTGCCTGACCGTCGGCCAGTCCTTGCGCTTCAGGATCGCCACGGACTCGTCATCCAGGCGGCACTCATCGTCCTCCTCGATCTTCAGGCTGACATTCGTGTCCACCCGCCAGACTTCCCGCTTGATCTGCCGTCCATGCCCGGCATCCTCGAAGTCGGTCATGGCTTCCGGTTTCTGGGCATCCGCCTTCACCTTGGCGGCTCGCATCCCCTCTTTGTAGATGTGCCCGGCGTTCCCCTTGACCTTCAGCAGGTAGTAGTGCCCGTGGCTCCCCTCCCCACAGGGGTTCTCTCCGTACGGGTCGCCTTGCTGCTTGAGGAACTCCTTGTTCCCATGCTTCGCATCGGCCAGGACGAGCACCGGGTCCTTGGCAAACCACCGGTACCGCCCCACCAGTTCCTTGTCCAATTCACGGACGGCCCCCACCTCGTCCCCCTCCACCACCACCTTCAGCCTTATGCACACCGCAGCCGCCGAGGAAACGAGCACGGCCCGAACGATGTCCACAGCCCAATAGTCCACCTTCTTCTTCACCTTCTTCCCGTTCACGACGGTTCTCGTCGATGTGCTCTTCTTGTGGTAAGGCGCAGGTTGCTCCTCCGGTGTCTGCATGAATGTCTTGCCGTCATACACGACGATGTGCGGACGCTCCTTGCCGATCATGCCTTCCCGACAGGGAACGAGCATCTTCGCCCGGTGCCAGGCGTGACACAGCTTCTCCAGCAGCCAGTTGCCTGTCTCCTCCCCGGTCACCGTCAGCATTCCCTCCAGAGTGTTGTCCGGCATCCGCCGGTCTCCGAACATCCCCACATCTCCTCCGTGGGACACCGCGCTCAACTGCTCCACACCCCGCAGCGACCGCATCCCCGTCATCTTCCCCAGTACGCCGTTGCCCAGCAGCGGGGACAGGTTCCAGCGCCGTCCCTGCTTCCCCCTCCCGTCCGGTGCTCCTCGGGCCGCGTTCTGAAACTGCTTCCTGAACATCGCCAGGAAGCCGTGAACACCGTTGACCAAGCTGCCCATCAGGTTCATTCTCACCTCCGTTGTGTTTTTTTGGGGCCGTTAACTCCGGCCCATGGTGCGCCGTCTCGACATCGGGGGCGGCGCACCTCTCTCACCTCCACCAATCACATGATCGCCTGTTTTCAAGCCATTCGCGAGCTTTTTTTCGGAAAGAAATGCCCCAGAAAACGACCCGAAAACCGCATCGGCAGACCCGTACGCGCTCGACCGCGAATCTGCTCCCGACAGGCCAACCCCGTTCTCTTTGGCTCCGCTACTGATCGACTCGGCTATTCGGCCTTGGATCTCTGAGCGCGGCTATCCAGTCTCTGCCAGCAACAACTATTTCCGCCGGCCGCTCGACCTCGGATTCAAGAAGTACCCACACTCTACAGAGGCTTGCCCAATGCACCGGGAGCCAGCACCGACTGACGGGCCGAGGAGAGCACCAACACGGCGATTGCGGCAAGGTAGGGCAACGCCGAAAGGAAGAAGCCGGTGTTGGGATTCTGGAAGATCGGCAGGCCGAGGCCCTGCAAGTCCAGGGTCAACCGATGGATGGTGCCGAAGAAGAAGGCCCCGGCGGCGGCCGGCAGCGGCCGCCAGCCGCCCACGATGACCAGCCCGATGGCCATCCAACCCTGACCGGCGGTGAGACCGTCTACCCAGCCCGGAGTGATGGCCAGGCTGAGAGTGGCGCCGGCCAGTCCGCTCAGTGCTCCCCCGATGACCACATAGCGATAGCGCAGCGCTACCACCCTGATCCCCACCGCCGCCGCCGCCACCGGGTCCTCGCCGATCGCCCGCAACTCCAGGCCGGCCCGGGTGCGGCGCAACCACCAGCGCATCAGGGGGACCAGCGCCAGCCCCAGGTAGACAAGCCAGACCTGGTTGAAGAGCACGGGACCGACCAGCGGCAGGTCGGAGAGCCAGGGCACGGCAAGGCGGGAGAAGTGGGGCACCATCCCCTGGAGTTCGACCAGGGGAGCCCCGCCGACGGCCGAGAGACCGGTCCCCAGGAAGACCAGCGCCAGCCCTGCGACCACCTGATCGGCCCTCAGGGTGACGGTCAGAAATGAGTGGAGCAGGCCGAAGAGCGCCCCCACCGCCACCCCCGCCGCCAGACCGGCCAGGGCGCTTCCTGAGGCTGCCGCCGCGGCAACCCCGGCCATGGCGGAACAGAGCATGATTCCCTCCAGCCCGAGGTTGAGCACACCGGAGAGCTCGGCCAGCGTCTCGCCCAGGACGGCAAAGAGGAGCGGCG
>VGRX01000545.1 GCA_016875215.1 Deltaproteobacteria bacterium | reverse complement strand
CCTACGAAGGACGACGGAACCTGGGCGGTCGGGGTGGACCCGCCCCGGGAAGTCGTCGGGCTGCACGTGCGGTTCGTGACCAGCGACTACTCGGCCATGGCCTGCTATTACGAATCTGCCGAGCTGCCGCTGGAGAACAACATCGTTCACTTCGAGATCCCCTACAAGCTGTACGGGATGGGCGAGGCGGTCGTCGAGATGGAAGAGATGCCTGCGGCGCCGGTGACCGTGCAGTCTGCGGGGGTGAGCTTCACGGTCGAGCCGGAGGAGTGGTTTCCGGGCATCTTCGAGCCGGTTGCCATCAAGATCCGGAAGCTCCCGACGGAGTTCGCCGACTGCTTTGCCGGGCCGGGGGAAGAGCCGGACGTTCTCTTTGCACTTGCGCCGGACTGGCTCGGTTTCAACACCGTCGGCGGCATTCCGCTCTCGTTCGACAACGAGCTCGGCTTTGTCGCAGGCACCAAGGTCACGCTCTATTTCCTGGGCTCGCTGGATGCCACGGTCCGGCCGGTCGGGGGGGATCCAGTCCTGCTCAAGACCGGGCAATGGTATCCCCTGGGGCACGGGACGGTCAGCGGAGACGGGAAGAGCATCGTTTCCGATGACGGTGCCGGGCTGCCATGGCTGGGGGTCATCGGGTATCGCCAGTAGGGTTCAGGGGAGCAGGGTCCGGACGATCAGGTCCGCGACGCCTTCTGCGTCGTCGAGGTCGAACTGGGGTACGGCGACATCGAGCGGTTCGTCCGTGGCGACCGCCAACAGCCCTTCCTGCGGAGTTGCGAGGAGCCCGGTCCTCATGGCCTGACGGTGAACTTCGATCTTGGGCCAGCCTTCCCGCTTGTATCCCTCGGTGATGACGAGGTCCATGTCGGACAGGAAGCGAGTGGCCAGCTCCTCGAGCGAGTGGTCGTGGTCCGCGTTCCGCACCATGCCGATGGAGGTTGGGGAGGAGACCATGGAGACCGACGCTCCGGCCTGCTTGTGCCGGAAGCTGTCTTTGCCCTCGTGGTCCATGGAGAAGCCGTGGACGTCGTGCTTGACGGTGGCGACCTTGAGGCCCCGGGCGACGAGGCGCGGGAGCAGCTTCTCGATGAAGGTGGTCTTGCCCGCGTCGGACTTGCCGACGATGGAGACGATGGGGGGATGACGGTCGGCGTGCACTTCAGCAACCTCCGAGGAGTTGGCCCGAAGCTGCGAGGAAGGCAGCCTCGGGGGCGATCAACTGGGCCTGGGCCGTTCCGCCGGCGGGAATCCGGGCGACCCCTTCCGGCACACGGATGAGTGCCGTGGCATTGGCCTGGCAGAGCAGACGGCTGCCGGTGCGGAGCGGACATGCGGTCAGGCCGGAATCGAGTCGTTCGAGCCGGGCCTGGAAGAACCGCGACCAGTCCACGGACCCTCCGAGCTCCTGCGTGACGGTGACTCGACTTTCCGGGAATGGCGGGGCGTTCCGACCGGCCAGCCAGTGCAGTGCGGGCAGCACGACCTGGAGGAACGCCATCTCGTTGGACGGGGGGCCGCCGGGCAGACAGAACACAGGCCGGGACCCGAGCATGCCGAACGCGACCGCCTTGCCCGGTCCGAGGCGGATGCGGTGGAACAGCGGTGCGAAGCCGAGCCTGGCAAGCACGGCCGGTGTCCTGTCCCGCTCGCTCTTCCACGCACCGCCGCTCGTCAGGAGGACGTCGCAATCGGGAAGGAGGCCCAGGGCAGCCTCCTCGATGGCGGCCTCGGAATCGGAAGCGGCCCCGAGCTTCGACGGCATGCGGAATCGGTCGAGCCACCCGGACAACGTCACCATGTTGGACGCATGGACCTGCCCCCTGGCCAGCGGCTGTCCCGGGGGTACCAGCTCATCCCCGGTGGCCAGGAGCCCGACTCGGGGGCGGGGGTGTACCCGCACGCTGCCGCATCCCCCCGCTGCAAGGTAGCCGAGCATGGCGGGGGACAGAGCCAGTCCCGCCGCCGCCGCAACCCGCCCCTGCTCGACATCCGCTCCACGCTCCAGGAGGTTGCGCCCTGCTCCTGCATCTGCCAGGCACAGGACGGCCGTATCGCCGACAGGACGGGTGAACTCTTCGGACAGGACCGCGTCGGCCCCCGGCGGAAGCAGGGCCCCCGTGAGAACCCGCACCGCCGTGCCCGAACGAACGGTCCCGCGGTACGGGCTTCCGGCAGCGGCTCTGCCCGTCAGCTCGAGGCGCACGGGGTTCCCTTCGGAAGCGGAGGCCAGGTCCGACGAGCACACAGCAAACCCGTCCTTGAGCGAGACCGGGGCCGACGGGCTATCCACCGCGGCGACGACCTCGCAGGCGGTCACCAGCCCCTCCGCCGCGTGAATGGGAACCTCCCGGGCCGGCAGAGGGGCCACTACCCCGCGTACCAGGGCCAGCGCCTCGTCGAGGCCGATGTCGCACCTCGGCTGCGCACCGCGAATCGAAGCGTCTTGCGAAGCCAAAGCCACCTCCCCGTCGGCTGCCGCGCATCGAGCCGTCGCCCAGGGGCGAAGTCCCCCCCCGGTCCACCGGAGGAGAATCAGCCCCGTCCTCGACTACTTGAAGCACCCGAGCTGGCACTGCACGAACTTGATGTCGTTGGCATTGCACACGCGGGCAATGTCCTTCAGGTCGACGCCGTGCTCGTCCGCCAGGCGAAACGCGGTCTCGCAGGGCAGGATTCGTCGCCCGTCCCGTTCGCTGGTTGCGGCCAGCACAATCTGCAGGAGCCTCTCCCCGTCCATCAGGTACCTCCTTGAATCCGAGCCCAGGGTCTACCACACACAGGGCTCCTTTTCTACCGGTTCAGACAGGGAAACGCTCGAGCAGGTCGCCGCGGACGCCGACCCGGACGACCTCGACGGGGTGCGAAGCGCCGGCCCTGCGCATGGCTTCCTGCGCGATGCGGACCAGGCCTGAGCAGCACGGAACTTCCATGATTGCGACCGAGACGGACCGGATCGGATTGCGGAAGATTGCGGCCAGCTTGTTGACCGATTCCTCTGCGTCGTCGAGCTTTGGACAGCTCATGAGCACGGTCCGGCCTGCGATCAGCCCCCGCTGGAGATCCGGGTAGGCAGCGGCCGTGCAGTCCGCCAGGAGC
>VGRX01000544.1 GCA_016875215.1 Deltaproteobacteria bacterium | reverse complement strand
GGGGTCCCTCCCCGTGCTCCCCCCCCTTCGTCACAAGATCAGCTCACCTGCTTGAGACGGGGTGGTCGGTGGAGCAGCGTCCATCCCTCTGGCGATTCCGGCCTCGACGTCACCATTGACCTCCCCCTCCTCCCTCGCTACGATCCTGATTGCCGCCGAGAGGTGCCGTCATGAGCAAGTGGAGCAAGCTGGTGGTCCTGGTTTGCGGAGTGGGGTTGGTCGGGTGCGGGGGGAAGAGCGGGAACGCGGGGACGGACGCAGCTCCTGACCTGGGGGCAGCCGAGGTCCGTGCCGACGTGTGTCAGCCCAACTGCGACGGGAAGGAGTGCGCCGACGACGGGTGCGGGGGAGAGTGTGGACAGTGCGGTCGAGAGCAGGACGTCTGCATGCCTGAGGACGTGTGTGAATGCGTCCCGGACTGCGAGGGCAAACAGTGCGGTCCGAACGGCTGCGGTGGAACGTGCGGGATCTGCTGTCCCGGCGTCCCTTGCCAGGATGGGATCTGCTTGTGCGTGCCCGATTGCAAGGGAAGGGAGTGCGGTCCGGGGGGTGCGGGAGGCTACTGTATCGATGGAGTGAGCGGCGGAAGCTGCTGGGATCCGGTTCCGGACAACTGGGGGTGCCCGGAGGGACTCCTGTGCGACGTTGGCGCAGGCACGTGCGTCGAGAAGACCGACGGGAACTGCGTCCTGGAGGACGGGACAGCCAAGGAGTGCGGCTCCGATGGTGCCGGCGGTGCCTGCGGGCAGTGTCCGTGCGAATCCTGTGGCCCGGACGAGGTCGTCTGCAACACGGAGACGTTCCAGTGCGAGTCTGAAGTGGTCAAGGACTGCTGCTGGTTCTGCGACTGCCTCGCAGCGTGCACTGCGGACATGGCGTGCTGTCAACAGTGCGTCAACGAGGTGGACGATTGGCCCGAGGGGATCCCCTACAATGCCCTGCTTCAGTGCCTGGTCGATACCGGATACTTCGACTGCTTCGACCAATTCGCAGCAAACAGCCCCGAACGCCATGCGTACCTGGAGAAGACCTACAAGCCGTGTGATATCTGGTGCGCCTGCTATCAGGGCGACGGCGACCTGAGCTGCCAGGAGCTCCAGCAGTGTTTCGCCGCCTGCCCGGAAGTCCCCGAGGGCGAGCCGAACCCCTGCATCTCCGACTGCTGGTCCTCCGGCTCGGTCGAGGCCCAGAAGGCCTACGCCGCCATTCTCGAGTGCCTCGAGGCGCAGGGCTACTGGGACTGTGCCGAGGCGGATGAGAAGTGTATCGCTGACGCCGAGGCTGCCTGCTCGGCCGAGTTCGATGCCTGCTTCCCCCCCGGGACGCTGACCTGCAAGGAGATCTTCGATTGCATGGACACCTGTGCCCCGTCGGACCAGGCCTGCTTCTCGACCTGCCTCCAGAGCGGCACCAAGGAAGCGCAGGGAGAGTTCGGTGCCATCGTGGACTGCGTCGCCGCGGAATGTGGCGAGGAATCCACCCCGGAGTGCGAGGACGCAGCCCTCGCTGGATCTTGTACCGAAGCGTACGCACAGTGCATGGGGGAGTAGGGGACCTCGGCGCCTTGCCCGTGCTCCGCAACGGCCGTCGGCCCGGGCTGCGGATGTGCCGTCGGCCCGGGCTGCGGGTGTGCCGTCGGCCCTGCCCCCTTCCCGACCCATCCCATTCCTCTGAGCCCTCCGAACGGAGGGCGGCCCAGCGGCCTCGGGAACTCGAAGGCCGCTTGCATGCATCGGCCGCCTCAGCAGAACAAGCAACCACGCCATCTTCGTAGCGGAGGAGAGAGGATTCGAACCTCCGGACCCCTTACGAGGTCAACGGTTTTCAAGACCGCTGCCTTAAGCCGCTCGGCCACTCCTCCAGGATCCTCAACGGGCCACGCACGGCCCGGCCATCTTCGTAGTGGACGCGCTCCGCCCTGTCAAGGGGATTGGTGCCCCCAAATCCACCGTCAGTTCTGTGCAACCGCGACCTGCCGGTCTGCGACGGCAATCCCCGGATACCCGATCGGTGCCAGATGCAGCGGAGAGAAGAAGGCGCGACCGAGCCGGCCGAATGAGTTGGCACGAACTCCGTTCACCGTGACCGACGAAACGGGGGCTGTTTCCAGGCAGGCCCCTGGCCCGTCTACTCCGGCCCCCCTTTGAGGCACTGCGACAGGAGCCCGTCGCAGTCCGAGACCTGGGTAAGGCACTGCTCCATGTTGCCGATGAAGTCGGGGTTGAGGGCCCCGGCCATAGTGAGCATCGCGTTGCACTTGTAGGCGACCTGCACAGGATCCCCGGTCTCGACGCACAGCTTGGCAGCCTCGTCGCACATGGGCTCGTACTTCGCTGGGATGTCGAGCACGCAGTACATGCTCTCGATGGCCCCCTGCGGGCACACGGCGAGCCCCTCGATGCACTCGAGCGCCTTGCCGGGCGGCTTCAGCAGCCCCGGGGCCACCAGCCCGAATCCCACCATCTGCCAGGCGCAGATCTCGTACCCCAGCTTTCCCATGTCTCCGCCGAACGGGAACCCGTCGGGGCACTTCTCCCTGCCGGCCTTGCAGACTTCGACGAGCCCTTCGGGTAGCTCGGGGGGCGGCTTCATGCACCCCTGCATCCACTCGGTGCACGGGGCAGACGACTTGGCCGAGACCTCGGCACACAGCGACGCAGCGAGCTCCTGCCCCTTGCACCAGTCCTTGCACTCGGCCCTGCACTCGTCCAGCGTGGCGAACGGCTCCGGTACCAGAGAGCACGCTTCCAGCGGCTGCTCCATGCAGAACAGATCCTCGCAGGGCACCTTCATCCCCTGCCCCGAGCCGCCGAGATCGCACGAGATGAACTCGGGGCCGCAGCACGTCTCGAGCGCCGCAAGCAGGCAGTCCACGAATTCCTTTTCCACCCCCGGATACTGGCTGACTCCCAGCGAGCACAAGAGAAAACAGTCGGTCCAGTTCCACCCCAACACCGGGTTCCCCTGGGCCTCGCATGCCTGGACCCCCTTGCACACCTCGTCGCACTGGTCCCATGCCGGGTATCCGGTGCACTCGCTCATGGCCTGGCAGGGCGGAAGCCCGCTGTGCAGAGCGCAGAGCAGTTTGCGTGAGTAGTCC
>VGRX01000543.1 GCA_016875215.1 Deltaproteobacteria bacterium | reverse complement strand
AAAAGGTAACTCCGACGGGTGGGGACACGTCTTGGGAGAACGCCAAGTCTCACTGTTCGAGGCTCGTCCTGGACGGGGGCGGCTGGCGGCTTCCGACGATCGGGGAGTTGCGGAGCCTGATCCGTGGCTGCCCGGCTACGGAGGCCGGCGGAAGCTGCAGTGTGAAGAAGGGGGCCTGCCTGGCACGGTCGTGCCGCGACGACTCGTGCAATGGGTGCGGCAACTTTGGAGGGCCTGCCAACGGTTGCTACTGGCCGCATTACATACAAGGAGCATGTACTTTGTATTGGTCGTCTTCGCCCGTGGGGGACGACGACGGCTACGCGTGGCACGTCTTCTTCAACAGCGGCCTCGTCTACGACGGCTACTTCTTCGTCAGCAGCGGCTCCCCCGTCCGTTGCGTCCGTTAGCGGCGTTCCGGGACCGTTGCTTTTGTTGGTTATTTGAGTATTTGATACTTTGATTATTTTTACCCAAGCGAAGCGAGGGTCGCTTTTTTTCGCATGAGTGCGCGGCATGGCCAAGTACGAACAGTTGCCCATCTACCGTCTGTCACTGGAGCTGACGGTGTTCCTGGAGAAGACGGTGCGGAACTTCTCCCGGTACAAGATCGAGGAAGTGAACATCGCCCTGGCGGTGGCCAAGGAGTTGCAGGCGTTCGCCAACCACAACTCCTCGCAGCAGGCCGGATGGTCTGCCGCGGCTCACCGCATCCGACCTGAGGACTCCCCAAGACGATTTCGACGTTACGTTCGCTCATGCGAACGGGAGTCGAACTGTCAGGGCCGAGGGGTTCGGGCGGATTGTCACGCAACCCCATAGAATCGTTGGCGAATGGGCGGTCGGGGCGAGTTAGAGGACTTAGCTCGAAGAGTCACCAGCTTTCCGAGAGACAGAGACGGAAACGGGCCGATGAGGGCCTCGGGTGGGTTTCTTAAGTCACCACCCAGAGAGGCGGGAAGGAGCGGGGACGGAAGCTCTGGACGGCCTGGCAACAGGCCGAGATGAGCGTCGTGCGGGTGGACCACGGCGCACTGCCGGGACCGGCCTAATGTCGAGGGGTGAGTGGTGGCGGGACCGGGAGTCGAACCCAGGTCCTTTCATGGCAGCAGCACCTGCCGTCCGGGGAGCCAAGCCAGCCCGTCGTTCCGGGTGGCGTCCGCGGCAAAGAGGCGGCAGTGCTGGTCCACGACACGCCTGGGACGTAGCCGGCGGGCGGCGGGCCCGGCAGAGCGGCTTGGTTGTTGGTCATTTCGGCGTGACGCTCACCCGGAACATTTTCTCCCTCCTGGCGGGTCCGGCTCAGTTCAGCGTGTAGATGGTGTACTTGCAGGTGAGCGTGCCGCCGTCCGTAGTCGGGAACTCGTACTCGGCGGTGCCGCTGACCTTGTTGCCGTCGAGTTTCATGTTCAACTCGACAGACGTGTCGTACTCCTCGGAGTAGCAGTAGCCCTGGGCCGAGCAGGTATCCTCGTCCTCTACGACGTTGCACTCGCCCTCGGTGTCGTCGCTCTCATCGTCGCCGTCGATTTCGACCTTGCCGATCTCGGGGCAGTTGGCCGACTGCCCCGGGGCCTTGTCGAAGAAGACGGTCACCTTGCCCTTCAGGTCGCACTTGTCGTCTCCGCCGTCGCTGCCGCAACCGGTCAAGCCGACTGCCACCAATACCACGCCCACGACAATCACGGTCCTCATGTCCTCCTCCTTGCGTTGCGAGTCGAGCGCTTCGATCCTGACTACCACTCCCAGGACACCTCGATGTCGTTCTCATCGGTGGCCCCGTCAATCCGTGCATCCCGCTAGTTCGGAGTGATCACGAACGACGCAGTCTGGAAACCGTAGCTCGGGTCTCCAGCGTCGAAGCCGTAGTACCCGTCCTTGAGCAGAGAGGCGGGGATGCCTTGCTTGAACTCGAATGCTCCAATCCAGTCCGCGTCCGACACGTCGTTGTCGTATGCCGTGCACTCAAAGTACTGGCCCTTGGCCACCACCATGTTGAACGACTCCCACCACATGGGACTGAGGGTATCGTTCTTGACGGTCGAGCTGAACACCAGAGTGCCCTCCGCCGTACACTCCACAAACACGTCGGGCATGCCGCCGCCGACGTCCCACGCCGAGAAGCCGTCGTTGGGGTCGCCCTCCAGAATGGTGGCGTCCGCGAGCGTGAACGAGTAGGACCTCCCAAACGCCATGGTGCATTTGCCGGGAGAGCCGTAGCAGATGGACTCGTCGCTGCAGTCCGTGCTGTCCTCGCATCCGCACTTGCCGTTGAGGCAGATGCCGTCGGAGCACACGCCGCAGTCTCCCCCACACCCGTCGCTCCCGCACTGCTTGCCGGAGCAGCTGGGCACGCAGCTCTGCTGGCACTGGCCCTGGGCGGTGCAGGTGGACTTGGCCGGACAGGTCCCGCAGACACCGCCGCATCCATCGGGGCCGCACTGCTTGCCTGCACAACTCTGCACGCAGCAGGTGCCGTTAGCCTGGCACAGGGAGGGGTCGGCCGCTCCCCCCGAGGAGTAGCAGGTGCCGCACGTCCCGCTGCATCCGTCGGAGCCGCATGTCTTGCCTGCACAGTTCGGTGTGCAGGCTCCTGCCTTGCAGGTGCCAGCTTGGCAGGTCGTGCCTGCCCCGCACAGGCCGCAGGTGCCGCCACAGCCGTCGTCCCCGCATTCTTTGCCCCCGCAGGCCGGTGCACATGTGCCGTTGGACTTGCACTGGCCGTCCTTGCAGCCGTCGGGACAAGCCTTGTAGAAACTCCAATCGGACCCGTCCGCATTGCACTTGACCACGTCTGAGCCGTCACATTCCTTCTCCTGCGGTATGCAGATCTGCTCTGCCTCGTCGCCGCCGCCGCAGCCCGCTGCCGCCAGGATGACCGCAATTGTCGTCGCCACAACCGCCGCAAATGTCCGTGCCATGGGTGTTCCCTCCGTTGTTGTCCACGCCCGCCATCTTGGAGCGGCCCCGGCATGCTCGTCAAGACAATTTACGCTACCATAGTGAGCTCAATCGGCTTTCGAAGCCGATCCCCAGCACTGGTGCGGGTCTGCGCTTGAAGACCGCCTGTTGAACCGAGATGAACCCGTCGAGAAAGCACT
>VGRX01000542.1 GCA_016875215.1 Deltaproteobacteria bacterium | reverse complement strand
CCCGAGACGAGCAGGACCGCGGGGCCGGGCGGTCCGGGAGGGAGCATGACGTCGAGGATTCCGACGTCCTCGTTGACCGAGAGGACGAGGGCCGCCTCCTCGCCGACAAAGACGTCCAGCGAGCCCGGATCGCCGAGGTTCTGCACCGCGAGGGTCACGGGGCCGCCAGCACAGGCCGGGACGGTCGTGGGGAGCACTCCGATGATGGAGGGAGGCCCTTGGGGGGGCTCCTCGACGACGTAGATGAATGCCGGGTCCGCCAGGGTCTGCCCGCAGTCGGTGACCAGCTCGACCGAGACCGGGCCCGGTTGCCCCGGCGGGACAAGGAGGTCGACCAGCGTGGGGGCGAAGAAGACCACGTGTCCCTTGCCGAGCTCCACGTCCCCGAATCGGGCCGTCATGTTGGGGGTGAAGTTGCGCCCCTCGAGGTGGACGAAGTAGCCGCCCGACACGCCGCCCGCCTTCGGGTACAGGCGGTCGATCCGCGCCAGCCCCTGGTAGAGGAAGCCGTTTGCGAGCGTGGACTTGCGGCCGTCGCACAGGACGGTGACGTCCGCGGGTCCGCAGTTGCCGGGCGGGGTCACGGCCTGAAGCGACTCGGGACCGTCCGCGTAGACTGCGGGGGACTTGCGGCCGGAGAAATAGACCGAGCAGTCGTTCGAGAAGCCGGTACCCGAAAGCAGCGTGGGCGTTCCGCCCGCAGCGGGCCCGCTCCCCGGGTCGACGGACTGGACATACAGGTCGGCCACGTAGGTGAAGGCATCGTGCAGCAAGGCCTCCTGGCCATGGATGCCCCGGATCCGGATGTCGACCGGCCCCGGAGCTCCGGGAGGGCTCTCCACGGTCGCGTAGTGGGTGTTGACCACGAACGGGTCGAGGGTCAAGGCCTCGTCGAAGTAGACGTCCATCCCCTCATGAAAGCCATTGCCGACGAGCATGATGACGTCGCCGCCGGTGACCTTTCCCTCCGAGGGCTGCACCGCTGCAAGGGAGAAGTCGGCAAGGGCGTCGAAGGTGACATCGAGGTCGGGGAATGCGACGTCGGGCAGACCGGCAGAGCCGTCCAGCGCAGCATCCCGCTCCAGCGCATCGGGGACCGCCTCACGCGGATACCAGGTCGGGCTCTCGGGAAGCGGGGGAAGCGGCTCTTTGAGGCGGGACAGATCGGGGCAGCCGGCAATCAGCAGGGGGAGGAGGACTGCCAGCCCTGCGGCCGGAACAGCCCAGCGTGTCCTTCTGCGTGCGCGCATGCGGCTCACCTCGCGGTCAGGCCCCGCCCCCATGATAGTTGTGCGCCGTCAATTCGGCCAGCGGATTCGCCGCGCAGCGAGCCACCCGAGGGCGACCAGAAGCAAGAGAAGAGACGGACCCGTCGACGGGGGGGCAAGCGCCTGCACGCGGCAGCCGCATGCGCTGTTGACGTTCGGGGCCGTGGGGGCGCTGCCCGTGTCGGCGGGCGGCTTGGTCGTGTCAACCGAAGGGACGCCGTCCTCGGCCGGGACGATCTCGGGCGGAGGCATCAGCCCCTCCTTGTCGTCCAGGTCGGGCGGCAGGCCGCCGTCCGGGAGCGCGGGGACATCGGGCTCCGAGTCCGGAGAAGAGATGACGTCCGGGGCCTGGTCGGGGAAGGGCTCGGGGGACGGCTCGACTTCCGGCTCGACCGGCGGCTGGCCGCACTCGGGCGTGCCCTTTACGATGTCGAACGAGTCGAGCAGCTTGTGGTTTGCGGGGTCGTTGCCGAGTGTCTGTTCGGCAGTCGCCCAGGCCTCGTAGTGTGCGACGTTGTCGCCGACGTCGACGGTGACGTAGTGGTGGCTGCCCGAGCAGACCTCGCTGCCGGCGGCGGCCCCGCAGACCCAGGAGATCAGGTCGATGTTGATCCCGAGGATGTCGAACTCGTCGTAGACCATGGCCCCTGCGCCGCCGGTGATGACGTAGACCGTGCCGAGCGCAAAGCCGCCCACCGGAACCCCCTGGTCGGGCTTGGGGCCGCCCACCATGGGGCCGAGGCGCTCGTAGTAGTGGTTGTGGCCTGCGAACACGATGTCGACGTGGTGCTTGTCGAACACCGGCACCAGAGCCTCGTTCTGCTGGTTTTCGTTGGGGGGGTGATTGAACTCCACCTGGGTCCAGATGAGGTCGAACTTGGCATGGCTGGTGTACGGGGGAGGGTGGAGGAAGACGAACTTCCACTTGCGGGGGTTGTCGGTCAGCACCTGGTCGAGCCAGGCGGCCTGGTCTGAGAACGGGGGGTTGCCTCCCTCATACGATATGGTCGACAGGGACACGAAGATGGCATCACCGTAGGTGAAGTAGTAGAAGTCCTCGGTGCTGCCGTAGGAGTTCCGGGGGAAGGCGAAGAGCTGGTTGTAGTTCGCGCCGTCGCCGGGAGCGGGGCCGTCGTCATGGTTGCCGGGGCAGGCCATGAGCGGGATCTCTGCAAGGTAGGGGTGGCTGTTCTCGAAGAAGGTGTTCCACTGGTTGGTATCCTTGCCGTCCTTGACGATGTCGCCGGTGTGGAGGAGGAAAGCCGGGGCAGCCTCGACGGTCTCGGCGAGGATGGGGTTCCAATGGAACTGGGGGACCCAGTCCATGTCGGGACGGTTGTCCCCGAACGCGGCGAAGCGGAAGGACGAGCACAGGTCGTCGGGGCCGGTCCGGAACTTGTAGGTGTCGCTCCACCCTCCGGGGCCGCCCACGCGGTACTGGTACTCGGTGTCGGCTTTGAGGTCGGACAGCTCTGCCACGTGCAGCGCACCGAGCCCCGGGTTGCCCTGCACGAGCTGGGCGGGCAGTTCGAACTGGCCCGGGGCAGCGATGCCGTACTGGATGAGGTTGGGGTCACCCATGGAGTCCGACACCCAGGTCACCGTGGCCGTGGTGGACGTGTCGGGGTGGGACCAGGAAACATGGATGTGTCGAGGCGCCGCAAGCGCCGGAAGCGGCAGGAGCGCGGCGACTGAAAGAGCGATCAACCGGAGCGTGGTGCAGCTCATGGTTCCACCTCGTCGAGCGACTTCGCCACACTCTACACTACCGGCGGCTGCGAGTCTATACCGTGGAGGTGGACATGGAGGCCTCGCGCAGGATCCGATTAAAGGTT
>VGRX01000541.1 GCA_016875215.1 Deltaproteobacteria bacterium | reverse complement strand
TTTTCTTTCCGAGCTTGTTCCCGGAGGCATCGGTGAGCAGGGGGAAGGTGAGCCCGTGGGCTTCCCTCCCGGTCACGCGACGAACCAGGTCGACGCCGGCCACGATGTTCCCCCACTGGTCCTGGCCGCCGAGCTGGACCGTGCATCCCTGCTTCTCGAGCAGGACCAGGAAGTCGTAGGCCTGGAGGAGCATGTAGTTGAACTCCAGGAACGACAGGCCGGTCTCGAGGCGCACCTTGTACGACTCGGCCGAGAGCATCCGGTTCACCGAGAAGTGGCGTCCGATGTCGCGCAGGAAGTCGATGTACCGGAGGTTCCTGAGCCACGTCATGTTGTCGAGGGCGAGCCCCGTGGTTCCGTCCAGGACCAGGAAGCGGGCGAGCTGGGCGCTGATGCCCACCGCGTTCGACCGGATCCTGTCCTCGGTGAGCATCTGCCGCATCTCGGTCTTTCCGCTGGGGTCGCCGACCATGGCGGTACCGCCTCCGGTCAGTGCGATGGCCCGGTGGCCGGCCCGCTGCATGTGGACCATGGCGAGGATCGGGATCAGGCTTCCCACGTGGAGGCTGTCCGCTGTCGGGTCGAATCCCACGTAGAAGGTAACGGGGCCGGATTCGAGGGCCAGGCGCAGCTCGGCCTCACCGGTGCACTGGTACAGGAACCCCCGCTTCTGCAGCTCGCCAAAGACTCCGTTCATGTTCTGCTGTCTCCTGGGGGCAATTCGGGTCGCTCAGCTTTCGGACCCGGAGTTCTCGGTGAGCTGGCCCTTGACATCTTCGGTCAGCTCCCGGGTCACTTCCTCGGTGAGCTCGTCAAACTCGGGAGAATCCCCTTCCGCCAGGCGGACCAGGAGGACGGTCACATTGTCCCTTCCTCCGGCATCGTTGGCCATCTGGACCAGCCGCTGGCAGGCCTTGACGAGGTTCTTCTCTTCGCGCAGCACGCGCTCGACCGCCTTGTCATCGACCTCGCCGGTGAGACCGTCTGAGCAGAGAAGATACGTATCTGCCACCCGCGGGGGGAAGATCTCGAGGTCGACGTCGACGGAGTTCTTCATCCCGAGGGCCCGCACGATGATGTTCTTGTGGGGAAACTTCTTCTCTTCGTCGGGCGTGAGATTGAGGGAGCGGCGAAAGTCGTTGAGCAGGGAATGGTCCTCGGTCAGGAGTTGGAGATTCCCCTGCCGGAAGCGGTAGCATCGGCTGTCCCCGACGTGGGCCACGAACAACCGCCCCTCGCTGTGGTAGACCGAGACCACCGTGGTTCCCATGCCGCGAAGCTGGAGCTGCGAGTTGCTGGCCTCGAAGATGCGCTGGTTGCCGAGCTTGATGGCCGTGACCAGGCGATTGGCGTCGTAGTCATCCTCTCGCCCGGTGGTGAACGGCCAGGTGATCTCCGCATCCTGCCCGGTATCCTCAAAGAAGGCCTTGATGGTGTCGATTGCGAGTCGGCTGGCGATCTCACCGGATGCATGTCCGCCCATCCCGTCGGCCACGACGAAGAGGTCTTCTTCGGGCATGATGAGGAGGGAGTCCTCGTTGTGATCCCGCTTCATCCCGACGTGCGTGTCACCGGCAAACTCGATTCTCATGAGCGCGTCCCAACCCCTCCTACCCAACAACCAAGTTCCCAGGATGCTAACACGCGAGTCCGAGGCGATCAATTCTTATTTCCACCTTCTGCCCGCAACGTGCTCGGGCCACTTGAATTGCGGGGCAAGAAAGGCTAGTCTCTGCTTCGTCCCATCGGTGACAACCTGGAGGATTTCATGCGGAAAAGATTCGTGGCACTCGTTCTTGTCGGAATGTCGCTGGTTTCCGGCGCGGCCCTGGCCGCAGACCCCTTCGAGGGCTCCGACCTGCTCGTGGGGCGCTCCGTGAAGCAGCCCACCGGCGCAAGGCGGTTCGCACTGGGGGTGAACGTGCAGTTTGCTCCGATGAACCTGGTGCTCAGCTCCCAGAAGGACGTGTTCGTGGACGGGACCGTCGCGGCCGCTTGCGGGGACGACGAGCAATGCAAGGCCAACGCCGCGGCCAACGTCGACGCCGCGATGATGGCCATCAATACCATCCCGGATGACAAGTGGAACGACCTGACCGACACCGCGTCAAACGATGCCAAGCTCGACGGCGAGCTGGACAAGCTGGTCGACCAGGGGGTCATCAAGGAATCGGACAAGGGGGCGGTGCAGGCCTACACCACCGCTCTGCCGGAGGGGGAGCGCAAGGCAATCCTCGGGCTGACGCGGGAGCTGGCGAAGCAGCAGGCGACATCGTTGCTCGTCGAGCCCAACATGGAGATCAACTTCAAGTACCTCTCCCTGAACGTGCGTGTCCCGCTGGCGGTGATGATGTTCGAGGAGGAGACGAAGTGGCACATGGGGAACGTCGCACTGGATACCAAGTTCGGGCACATCTGGGGCAGCAGCGCCGCAGCGTTCGGGCTCGGCTACGGGCTCTCGGTCTTCGTCCCGTCCGGGACCCGGGAGGCGGGGGGCATGGCCACCGCGGACCTGTGGTACGGCCCCAAGTTCATGCACGGCTACATGAGCCTCGACCCGTACCTGGCCATGGGGTTCGATTCCATAGCGGTGTCGCTGCAGATGCACGGCGAGCTGGTGAACCAGTTCTACGTGCTGGGTGATCCGAAGGGGTTGCCGGGCAGCGTGATCTACGCCAAGTACGGCGGTGGGCTGGTGTTCATGCCCAAGTGGCCGGTCTCCCTGATCGCGGAGCTCAACGGGATGGCGCCGCTCAAGGACGCGGTTCCGTACAGTGCGCTGTTCGCCATCGGCGGGTTGCAGCCCAAGCTGTTCTGGCTCAAGGCATCGGCAGCGGTGCAGTTCCCGCTGATTGCTCCGGAGCAGGAGGACCTGGGGGCCATCGGGGGCGTGAGCCTGGGGGAGCTGGCGTCCTACTCGGTCATCGGCAGGGCGGCATTCGCGTTCTGAGGGCGCTGCGGATGGTCATCTACACACGGACCGGAGACAAAGGAAGCGCTTCGACCCTGAGCGGGGAGAGGCGACCGAAGACCGACGAGGTGTTCGAGGCCGGGGGCACGGTGGACGAGCTTTCGGCCCACCTTGGGCTGGTACGTGCGGTCCCC
>VGRX01000540.1 GCA_016875215.1 Deltaproteobacteria bacterium | reverse complement strand
CCGGATTGCCTGCACCCCCCAGATCCACCACCCCGTCGCCGTTGAAGTCCCCCATCAGGTCGTCCGCCTTCCCGTTCCCGTTGCTGTCCGCCTGCCATTTCGCAGTGCCCAGCGAACGCAAGATCCGGATGAACCGCATCGCGTCCACCACGGCCTGCCTCACCATGTCCCGCGTGTGGAACATGTCGTAGCTCCAGAAATCCCCCCCGTTGTCGAACGACGTCAGCTTCCCGTCGTTGTCCAGGTCCCGGATCCTCGCATCCGACATCGACAGGTAGAACGGCAGCAGTCCCATCGGCTCCAGGATGGTCGGCACCAGCGTGTCGTATGGAATGTCCTCGTCCGCAGGCAGCGCAATCCCGTGCGCCACGGCATCCAGCCCGCACAGAGCGTAGCCGAACTGGGCGAAACGCCCCGCAAAGCCGAAGATCTCGAACGGCGCCCCCGAGTATCCGTGCCCGTACAGCACCACGGGGAACGGCGGCTTGCGGGCCGCCGTCGTCTTCGGAATCGAGCAGAGGAACGACACGGTCGACGGCCCGTGCACCGCGGATCCCGCCGCAGGGTCCACCCGGAACGACTCGTCGTCGTCCGCCGGATACATCGGCGTCGCAATCCCGTCTCCGTCAACCAGGAAATAGGGAGTCGTGAACTTCCCCAGCACGAAGTAGTCCACGTGCTGCGTGTCCAGCTTGAGCGCCTCCACCACCTCCGGCGCGTAGTTCAGCACCATGCCGCCGATGGCCTCGAACAGCATGGCCAGGTCCTTGGTACCCATGAAGTACGGCTTCTCGGCCGGCTTCCCGTCCTCGTCCGGCCCTACCGCCAGCTTCGGCTCCAGGTCGGGTGGATACTCCTCTGCCAGCGATGCCAGCGTCCCGTGCCCGTACATCCCGGCCCGGATCGCCTCGAGGTCAGCGGTCACCGACTGCGTGGTGAACGACCACGCGAACGCCACGTCGTCCATCGACAGCCCGGGGACCGAGACCGCCAGTGCATCGGCCAGCGGGGCCAGCTCCTTCTCCTGCTGCAGGTGGTGGACCGTGCGGAACGGCGAGCGAACCGGCTTGCCGTCGCTGCCCACCAGCCGCCGGGTCAGAACGACCGCATACGTCTCCCGCTCGCGCATGGGCGCCACCGGCCACAGCACCAGCGTGTCGGTCTCCTTCTCGTAGAACGTGATGAGATCGTCGATGGGTCGATCCGGCCTTGACAGCCACTCCGCGTAGTTGTCCGGAGAAATGGCTCCGACCGGCTTGCCCGACCAGGTGTTGGGGTGGTCGAGCACCCCGTCGAAGTCGATGTCCTCGTACGGGTCGAGCTTCCCGTTCCCGTTCAAGTCCTCCTCGTGCGTCTCGAACAGGAGGTTGGGAGAATCCGCGTGCTCGTCCATGTCCCAGTACTGGAACGGCCACTCGCACCCGAGCGGGTAGTTCCCGTTGCCGGCATCCAGGGCCACCAGCTCGCCGAACGACTCCGACTGGGGCTTCACGTTGACCAGGTACACCGCATCATCCGCAGGGTCGAGGTTCTCCGCATGCCGCTTCCGGACGTTCTCCAGGTCGAGCGGGGCATCGAACGACACGGTCACGGGTTGGAACGTCCCGAACCCGTCCAGCTCGTTGATCTTCCGGCGCAGGTCCGACTCAGCCCGGGTCGAGGCCAGCACCGACACGTTCACCCGGCGACCGGTGGCACTGCTCTTGTCCATCACCGTGGCCACGTTGTTGGGCAGTGGGATCTCGGGCAGCGGCCTGGCCTCCAGGTCGAAGACCACCCTCGGGCCGGCCCCCTCCTGCCCAACTCCCAGCCCATCCGGCGGCGCATTGCAGGCCAGCGTCACGGCAGC
This sequence comes from Deltaproteobacteria bacterium, assembly GCA_016875215.1. Classification (GTDB taxonomy): domain Bacteria; phylum Myxococcota_A; class UBA9042; order CAIXZC01; family CAIXZC01; genus CAITUV01. Next base: position 1,259 of record VGRX01000540.1, on the reverse strand, counting down.
GAGCAGCGCGGCCGAGCAGGCCACCCTGGACATGAAGTCTGGGCGCACGTTTCCCCCCTTCGTGTTCCCCCGGGAACGACCGGGAAAAGGTCCAACCGGTAGAGAGTATCAGAAGCGGGAAGGTCCGTCCACGGAGCGCAGCAACTCGTCCACCTGGCCCCACTCGAGACGTTGCGTGTGGTGCCGTCCCCGCCGGGTCGCTGGAACGGGCGAGGCAATGGGGCGTCGCACGCAGAGCTCCTCCTTCTCCTCGACCGGGGCCGGGATGAGCTTGCACGTCTCACGGGCCGGTCGCAGGGCCGGCCCCCCTTCCGCAAGGAGCTCCGGCCGGCCGTCGTGCTCCGCATGGCCGGCCTCGACGACCTCCACGAACGGCATTCGGCCTGCCGCCGCAGGCTTCTCCTCGGGCAGGTCCTCTTCGCACTCCTCCAGCAGCTCCAGGTAGGTCCGGTTGCCGCTCACCAGCGCCAGCCCCAGGAACAGCAGCGTCAGCGCCCCCGGAACCGCCATCTCCCAGTGCCACCCCAGGTGCAGTGCACCATAGAGCCCCACCAGGCTGCACAGCAGTGACAACAGGCTGAAGAAGAGCTTTTGCATTGTCCAAACCTCCCACAGTCGCACCCAAGATCGTACCACGGGCCTGATCCGTCGCAACAAACAGGCCGGGCCTGTTCCATCACTGACTCCTGTCCATAGGGGGAGCGAACTGATGTGCCGTGGCCGCGGGCAACCTGACGGCCGATGCGGGGCGGCTGGCCGATGGTGCGGGCAACCTGACGGCCGATGCGGGACGGCTGGCCGATGGTGCGGCCCCCCACACCACCCGGAGCGTAAGCGACGGGCCGCGCTGCGCCGCATCGGCCGCCGGGAGCAGGGTGCGGATGTGCCGCCGGTGCGGGCAACCTGACGGCCGATGCGCTTCCCGAGCCGTGAATGGCGGACCAGCCCCGGGTTGGCCGGCAGGCCTACCCGGGGTGGAGCAGATGTGCCGCTGGTAAAGGAGGTAGATGGGCCGATGGTGCGGGCAACCTGACGGCCAACGAGGGTGCGGCGTCTTCGGTGGTATGCGTGACGCGCTAGTTTCGTGTCTGGGAGCGCGGCCCGGATGCAGCCTCTCCTCCGGGGAGGAGTACCCTGCGGCCCCGGGGCCGCAGGGGGAGGTTCGTGCCGAGCATGTTTGACAGCTTGGGGGTGGAAGTCCCCTGCCCAACCTGATGGAGGTGAAGGGCTAGAGAACCGCAAGGGCTGAGTCGCAAGGC
>VGRX01000539.1 GCA_016875215.1 Deltaproteobacteria bacterium | reverse complement strand
CCCCTCGGCATCTGCCGCAACCTCACTCCGGACCTGGCGCCGCCCAATGCCGGCATTGCCGAGACCTGCTGCATGAAGGACGATGACTGCGCATCCGACGGCAACCCATGCACCACCGATTCCTGCGATACGGAGTCCGGCCTGTGCCAGTACGTTCCGCTCGAGAAGTGCTACCTGGACCTTCCCTACCTCCAGCCGTTCTCGACCTGCGTCGAGCCGGGGGGCGTGGAGGCGCTCGGGTTCGACATCGTCGACGACTACGGGTCCACCGCAGCGAACTGGAAGTGCAGCGCGTCCGGTTCCCTGGGGCCCGATACCTACGCCCGCTTTGCCTGGAATCCGGAGGTCGGTCCGTTCGGCACGTTCCTGACCACCCCGTGGCTGGCCATGGCGGGGCAGACCAACGTGACCGTCCAGTTCGACCGGGAGTACCTGCACTACGAGGGCATCGTGAACATCGGACTGTTCGCCACCGCGGACGGGACGTTCAATGATGCGGTTCCCATGTGGGTCACCTCGGTAGAGGAGGATCTTCCTGCCGGCACGGTCTCCTATCCGGTCCCCGCCTCGATGCTCGCACAGGAGGGAATCCGCCTGGGGTTCTACGCGGGCGGCGGGTCCACCTGGCATCTCGACTCGTTCTCCATCGATGGCATCCGCGTGTGCCCGGGCTATGCTCCGATCTACGTCGAGCAGGTCAAGAAGCAGACCCTCACCTGGGCCGAATCCCGGACCCTGAAGGTCAAGGCGACCGATGCGGACGGCGCGGGATCGCTGACGTTCAGCCTGGTCGAGGCCCCCGCGTTCGTCAAGCTGGGGCCCCTCTCGTAGGGGGTGGTCACCAAGCAGCGCATAGCGGACATCCTGGTTCAGCCGACCGGTCCCCAGGATCTGGGCGCTCACAAGGTCCGGGTGCGCGTCACCGACGGCTGCCTCTACGCCGAGCTGACGTTCGAGATCCAGGTCATTCTGGCCGGCGGCTACGCAGTCTGGCAGCCGGCCGGAACGTCCGACCTGTTCGCCACCCGCATCAAGGAGGCCATCGTCGCCGCCGGGCGCCAGGCCCAGGTGGTGGCGGACCTCGCACCGTTCGGCGACCTCTCGTCGCTCGATGGCGTCTTCGTCGCTGCCGGCGTGTACGGCAACAAGCACATCCTGCTCGACAGCGAGGTCCAGAAGCTGGTCCAGTACCTCGCCAAGGGGGGCAAGGTCTACCTCGAGGGGGGCGATACCTGGTACGTCGACCCCTACACCCCGCTCCACGCGTACTTCAAAGTGACCGGTGTCGCGGACGGCGACCAGAAGCTCACTGCGACCCAGGTCGGCCTCCACTTCTGCAACGGACTGTCGTTCCTCCCCTCGTCGGATTACGAGGTCAACAACTTCCTCGACCGCGTGAACAAGCTGCCGGGCGGCATCCCCGTCCTCGGCTGGAATGACACCGCGCTGCATCCCAGCGCAGTCGCCTACGAGGACGCAGCAGCCAAGTACCGCACCATCGGCGCCGCTGTTCCGTTTGCCCTCCTGGTCGACAAGGGCGGCAACACCGCCGACCTCATGGACCGCTACCTCGACTTCCTCGAGAAGGGGTGGCCGCAATGCCTCTCGGACCTCTACTGCAACGACAGCCGGCCCTGCACCAAGGATACCTGCGGCGCGGACAAGAAGTGCGTCAATGCCCCCATCTCGGACTGCGTCGAGTGCACCAACGACTCCCACTGCAAGGAAGCCGAGGCCTGCAAGGGTTCCGGCGCGGTCAATGACCTCATCTGCCAGGAGATCCCCGGCGCCCGGTACGATTCCACGGACACGCCCAAGGCCATCGACACGCTCCCGGGAAACGCCGTGGTGACCAGCTCCATCAACGTGGCCGGCACCTCCAAGGTCATCTCCGCTTCGGCCAAGCTGTACATCGCCCATTCATGGAAGGGAGACCTGGCCATCAAGCTCGAGCACGGCGGAAAGACGGCGCAGCTCAAGCTCCAGGATCCGACCGACAAGACGCTCAACGCGTACGTCACCTACGAGTTCGGAGTCCCGGCCAATCCACCCGGCGGGATGGCCAAGTTCAACAACCTCTCCTCCACGGGGGAATGGAAGCTGACCGTGACCGACACGGTTCCCGGCTTCCACGCGGGAAACCTCCTCAAGTGGAGCCTGTTCCTTGTAACCGAGGACGGCTGGTGCGGCGGCGGGAAGAGCTGCGACGACGGCGACGTCTGCACCAAGGATGCCTGCTACTTCGACTGGTGCACCCACAAGCCCGAGGATTGCACCGACGTGGACGGCAACGGAAAGCCCGTCCTGTGCACCATCGACTCATGCGACCCCGTTGCCGGCTGCGTCCACACGCCCAAGAGCTGCGATGACTTCAAGCCCTGCACGCAGAACCTCTGCGAGCCCGCGACCGGCAGCTGCATCTACCCCCAGGAGCTCAACTGCATCTCCGCGTGCACAACCCACAAGGACTGCGGCCTGTACGATTACTGCGACGCCGTGTCCGGCACCTGCAAGCCGATTCCGGGACAACCCTTCCACTCCGCGGACCCGTTCCCGGTTGCCGTCCCTGACAGCGACCCCGTATGGGTCAAAAGACGCTCTACCTGCACAAGCAGGGGGGCGGCGCCACGGATGACATCTACAAGGTGTACGACATCGATTCGCCTGCCGGCCCGGGCACGATGGGCATGTTCGACGGCCTCATCGGAGGCGGAACGTGGACCCTTTCGCTCCAGGACTGGGTCACCGGCGACTCCGGTACCCTGGACGACTGGATCCTCTTCCTCACCCTGGTCGAGTGCCAGAACGACCTGGATTGCGACGATGCGGACCTCTGCACCGTGGACACGTGCAAGTCCGCCGGGGACGGCAGCAAGGTGTGCACCCATGCTCCGTTCAACTGCTCCGACGGGCTCTTCTGCAATGGGACGGAACTGTGCGACCCCAAGACCGGCTGCAAGGCCGGCGTCCCCCCCGAGCTTGCCGACGGCATCGCGTGCACCGCGGATTTCTGCGACGAGGCCAACGACCTCGTGGTGCACACGCCCTCCAACGAGAAGTGCAGCGACGGCAAGTGGTGCACGGGGATCGAGACGTGCGACCCGCTCCAGGGCTGCCTGGTCGGCAAAAA
>VGRX01000538.1 GCA_016875215.1 Deltaproteobacteria bacterium | reverse complement strand
CGCGGCGAGCTGGAGGACCTGTTCCTGAAACAGCAGGCAAAGCAGCGGACGGGGTTCTTCCGGAGGATCCTGGGGCTGGGGGAGTGAGGGGGGGGGAGCTATCGCCCGACACGAAAAGTTGCCTCCTGTCTGAACTGGTACACAATCTGAACTGTTGACGGGCTGTCCCGCCAAGGGACAAGGAGGCACCATGGAAGCAATCGTAGTCGGAACGATGACCTATGTCGTGCAGAGCAGCGTGGCTGCCCGGATTCTCCGCATGGCGGCCGAGGCAGACAAGGGAGGGGACCTGGAGAAGGCCCTGGCTCTCAAGACGACCGCTGCTCGGGTGGAGACGGGCAGGATCACCGCAGCGGAAGGCCTGAAGATCGCGATGCCTTGCGAGAGTGCGCTGGCGATGGCCAGTTGAGCGGCCCGCCGGTCGGTTTGACTGCATCGGTCCCGGAGCGGCAAACGCCTTACTCCCGCCGGCTACACTCCCTACTCCAACGGTTCCGATCCTTGCTCTCCCGTGAGGCCTGCTGGCGGAGTAGCCGGGAGTGACCACTCCTGCGGAATCGGTTCGCTCAGAGGACAGGCCGCCACTGGAGACGAGTCGAGCGACAGCCTGGGCATGGCCTCATGCCACCCGGTTTCGGCCAGGAAGGTGCCCAGGCAATTGAGGCGGAACAGCAACCCCCGCCCGTGATCCTTGGCGTGCTTCTTGACCCACCCAGCCGAAAGCACGACGAAGCTGCCGTTCAGAGTGAGCGGGGCCCCGGGGCCCCACGATTCAGCAAGACGCCTGAGCATGAGCACCAGCGTTTCTTTCGGAGAGGAGGCTCCTGCCAGGGCCGACGCAAAATCCAGCACCGTCCTGGGGACCTGCGCAGCAGCGTCGCGGGCCTTCAGCAACTCAGCTGCCGCAGCCTTCAAGGCCGAGTGGATTTCCGCTCCCGGCTTTCCCTCAGCGAGCAGATTCAGCAGCTTGCGGCGATCCTGGCTGAGTTCGACCCTCAGCGATGCCACGGCGGTCCGCAAGGCCCGGTGGAACGTATGGTAGGCCGAGATCAGAGCGAAGCGGTCGGAGAGAGAGGGAGGCAGTGACACGTTCCCTTCTGCCACGGTCGCAAGCTGTCCGTCGATGGTGTGCGGCTGTGCACGTCCAGCCAGCGCCGCCCGCCATGCGGGCCCGAGGCGCCGTACGGACGGGACTTCGTGGAGTCCATCCGCCAGGATCCGAAGTGCCGCAATCGGAAGGTTGTTGCGCAGGAGCCCCGCGGACACAGGCACCACATCTCCGCTTCCCAGCGTCCGACGGCCATCGGCTGCTTCGCACAGCACCCCGAACGCCTGCCTGAAGGCACCTTCCGTGTGCAGGGCTCTTGCCAGGGCGCAGCCCCTCTGGGTGATCTTCCCCTCCGAAGTCGTCAGTCCCATTGCACGAGCGAGCCGTCCGTAGTCCTCCTCCAGCGCCGTAGTCCTCCCCTCCGTCAACTCCGGCAAGTTCTTGAGAGACACGTATTCGCCGTCCGGCTTGTACTGCGCGAGTTGGGCTCTCCCGGCAGGCGGTACCCAGGCATCGTCCTCAGTCTGCCGCCGACGGAGTGCCAGGACTGCCATGGCCAGTCGCTCGACCTTTGCACGCTCGTCCGCCGTCATCCTGGAGGCAAGCAGCGCACAGAGAAAGGCCATTGCCCACGGTGAGTCATTCTCCCGTCCCCACTCGGGCAGAATGAGTCTTGCCAATGCGTTTTCCCCCTCTTCCAGGCCGAAGACGTCGGTGAGCCCTCGCCGCGCCGCGATGCCGTCCTTCCTCCCTTCTTCGCCGGCAGGAGAAGAGGCATCCTGGTCGCCGGAGGCCGCAAGCCCATCTGAGCGGCCCAGCATCTTGGACAGGAGCTCCTCCGGTGCCCCGGGGTCGGCCAGCTCCAATTCGTCCTCCTCGTAGCAGAGCGAGGTGCGGAACGCGTCTGCCGCCTCCCGCTCCGGGTGCTGTGCTGCCCACGCGGCCAACTCCAACGCGTCGGACAGCAACAGGGGGAACAGCGAGCCTTGAAGCAGGCGCTCATGCAGGAGACGGGCATAACCAAGTCCCCCATCCATCCGATCCGTGAACGAGATCCAGGGGACATTGGTCGGCGTGTCTGACGCCGCCCGGATCGGAGCGGACGTTCGGGAGGTCACCCACTGGCCAAGGGCCGGGGGTTCACCGGCTCCGAAGGAGATCTCGAGGTCCTCCACATCCACGCGCAGAACGAGCGGCAGAACCTGCCTGAGGAGATGCACGACGCCGTGCAATAGAGCCCGGACCTCCTCCGGAGGCAAGCCGGGGTCGAGCAAGTCCGGGCCAAATCCCACGAGCAGCGTCTCGGTCCAGAACTCGACAGTCTGGGCCTCGTGCCATTCCGTAGATTCGCGAGTAGTACTGTTCATGGCAAACAGCCGGCATCCCAGGACTTCCTCACGATACATGGCAGGCGTGAAAGCCACGAGGAACCGAGCGCCTGCTCCCACCGAATACCACTGTCCCCCAATCCCGCTGTCCATGATCTCGGGCAGGAGGGAGACCCTGCGGATGCGAGACGAACGGCGGCTTACCGGGACCGGCTCGCAGAGCCACTCGTCTCGTCGCCAGGCATTCTGGTACCTGGGGGCCAGAACAACCATCGGAACGCCGTCGGCAAGGAACAGCCGTCCCGGATAGTAGACCACGCGTGCCCTGCACTTCTCGACGAACCCCAGGCGCTGATGCGTCGTCCGGTCGGTCACATGGATGAGCTCGTGGTCGTAGGCGGCTGGGACAAGGTCGTCAATGGCCCCGGCTTCTCTCGGGGCCCAAACGTGGCGATCGAACCGGAGCTGGGGCCTCTTGCGGTCGAGCCTCGGCCTGAGCTCGCTGGCGAGCTTCCCGAACCGCTCAGCCCGTCCCAGGAGCGCATCCAGGAGATCCGCCTCGAACATGTCCTCCAGGAACGCCATGCTCTGCCCCGGGGCCGCCCTTTCCTGGAGAGTGCATCCGAAGTGGTACTCGTTCATGAGCCGGTTTCGCCTCGGGATGACCCACTCCGGTTTGAATGCATTCAGCATCTCCAACATCGTGCCCGGCCCCTCCTCTCCACCGAGCACCGATGCAGTCAGCTCATCGAAGCGGTCTGCGAGCCCC
>VGRX01000537.1 GCA_016875215.1 Deltaproteobacteria bacterium | reverse complement strand
GGGGCTCGATGTCGTCTTTCGATCTGGTGATCAGCGCGCCCCGGTAGGGACGGATGAGCGAGGGATTGACGGACGCTTTCGGCCAGTGAGCGATGTCTGGAATGACGGCCTGGATGCGCTCCCCGTAGTAATGCTCGGCCAGCCAGATCTGGCCGGTGACTTGATCCCCGTAGTGGAGGGCGTCCTCGGTCAGCTGGATGGAGTAGCCTGAGGTCTTCTTCTCGATGATGGAGAGGAGGCCCGTCCGCTTGTCGCGCACCACGGCGTCGAGTCTCCCCGTGAAGTAGAAGTCCTTCAGGCCAGGGACGGGGACGTTGATCTCACGCTCGACGTCGATGATGTCATACTGCTCAAGGTCTTTCACGCCGAGGACAGAGATCCATTTCCCAAGCAGAACGGTCAGACGCTGCGTCATGGCGTTCAGCTTGCCCGGGTCTTCCATCTCGTCGGCCGATGCACGGAGGGCCTTGCCTGCGAGGGAGATGGCCTCGTCCACGTCCTTCAGGACGTAGAATGCGGCTGCCCCGTAGTGAAAGGCCGAGCCGAAGAGGAGGGGAGCGGCTTTCTTCTCGGGCTCCAGACCGACGATGAACTTGAGGAAGAACTTCCACTGGCAGAGATCGAAGAGCGAGGCGAAGTGGTAGCCTGCCTCGCTCGATCCCGAGCGGATGTCCGGCAGCTGCAGCCTAGGCGTGCCCTTCGTTGGGCGCGTTGCGGACAGGTTCGGAGCTCCCCTGGAGGATCTTCGCTTGGAGCTGGAGCATTTCGAGGCGGGCGTCCGCGGCTTTCTTGCGGGCGTCTTCAATGATCGGGTTGACGAGCGCTCCGTAGCGGGTCGACGCGTCTTCGTAGAAGGCATTCTTGCTCTCCTTGTCGGTGTAGGGTACGGGTTGTACCGCGGAAAGATGGAGCGGGCTGTTCGGCAGGAAGCTGGACAGCATGGAGAATGGGGAAGCGAGGATCACATCGAACGGACAGGCCTTGGCGATCAGGAGGGTCCCGAGCCCATAGAGGATGTTGGCGAGCGTGGTGACGTTCTTGCCGACCTCGATGTCCTCCATGGCTGACGGTGGGTCGGGCATGAAGGTCGTCCTCCCGGCGTAGCCGCGGATCCCGGCGGCCATCGGGATGCGCTTCGCACCGCCCTTGTGGTGACCGTAGTCGGCGCCGAGAAGGATCGCGCGGGAGATAGGCCACGTGACTCCATGGAGGACGACGTGCATGAGGGTCGCGAGCATCGTGTTCATGACGGATCCGGCCTGGACGGTCCATGGGGGCACCTCGGGGAAGAGGCGCTCGACGATCGTGTTGAAGGCGTTCTGCATGTTGTCTTCGCCGCGGACCTGGAAGTAGGGCTTGTAGAAGAAGTAGCCTGAGCCGACCGGATGCTCGGCCCATCTCGGGTCCGCGGTCACGGGCAGGACGATCGGGGTGTCGCGGAGTTCCTCACGGACATCCCAGAGATAGGCGTGGAGGATGGGATGGCTGTCGCTGATGACGATGATGTCCGGCCAGATCTTCTGGGAAAGGAGGTAGGGGACGCAGGTGGCTCCGGCCATGAGGGTGGTCCCGGCGACCTCCTCAGGTAGGAGGCCGGTCAGGGACGGGCCGCTCCCGACGAGGAAGACGTTCTTGCCGTCGTAGCCGGGCAGCGTGAGCTGGTCGATGTTGAAGGGGCGCTTGCCGTAGAGGTGGCGAGTCCAGAAGCGCATATTCGAGGCCCACGCGGGCAGGTTCGAAGTGTAGACGCTCCCATACGACTCTTCAACGAGTCTATCAAGGGCCTCAAGTTCGGGTGAAAGCTTCATGGGTCTCCTCTCCGATAAAGGAGCGAGGGGCCGCCCAGTGTCTCGCCAACGGCGTCTATCTGGGCTGGCCCCTGCTCGGGTTTGTGGAAGGCGGTCTGAATATACGCGATGTGTTACTTCTGTGTCAAGCGGGTGTCTCGCTTGAAGTAGACCGGAGGTTCTGCGTCGAAGCTTAGGATCTCGACTTTGACGTGCTCGGATACGGACTGGAAGTGGGGGTAGATGTGCTGTCCGATTGAGCAGGCGTTGCCCTTCAGGTTGTCCAGAAGGTCAAGCCCTCCCCAGACGTAGCGGTCGGCCGACTTGTGGCACGTGTCACAGGTGACGCGTACCTTCCACATCAGTCGGCTGCCTTGATCGTGTGGCTCTCGGTGACCTTGGTGTTCTTCGCGACGATCTTGGCGACTGCGTCGGCCTTGGTCTTCGGGACGAACTTCTCGTTGACCGTGTTGAAGATCTCCTTGTAGGAGACCGACGTATGCGGGCGGACGAGGTGTTGGACTCCGGCGACGGCTGTGTTGCCGGGGATGAGGTTTTGGAGCTGAGACTTCACGCTCATGGCTTCCAGTTCCTTTGCGGCGAGTTCCCGGTTCAGCTCGGTCAGGCGGGCGAACAGGGTAGCGACCTTCTCTTCGTTCATGGTGGTTCCTTCTATAGTAGAAAGTGCGGCCGGGCCAGCCGCTGGCGGTTGGAAAGGAGGTACTCGCAGCGCGGATCGGATGCAACGCTCTCGATCTTCGATCCTTGCCCAAGGGATGCGCTTTTTCACTGTAGGTCAGAAGGCCCGAGCTGTCAATCGGCGGTCTCTCCGATGTACTCGAGATAGTACTCGACGTACGACTCGAAGTCGTCGATCTCGGTCGGGCCTCTTCTCTGCTGGAACTCCTCCGCTCTCAGGTCGAGGAGTTCATCCGTGAGGATCTCGCGGGTCGAGATCTCTCGCTGTCTGCGGAAGCCGATTGGTCGTCCTTTCATGTCAGAACGCCATCTCGAAGACCTTGCCTGCGGCCATCTCCACCTTGGAGCGCTGGTCGGCGAAGGGGATGCTCTTCGCGTATTCCGTGAGGCCGTTGCCGATGCCCCAGACGGAGCGCGGGCTGCCGTACCAGTCGGTGTGCTGCTCGGCGAGGTTGTAGCCGATTTCGAGGGTCTTGCGGGGGAGGCCGAGGGTCTTGATGTTGAAGAGCATGTCGAGGAGCGTGTCCTTCGTGGGCGCCAGTTCCTTTGCCATGCAGCGCTTGATCCTCGTCTCGTCCTCGCTCGCGGATGCGTTCGCGTAGCGGCGCATCACGATCCCGAGGCGCTCGAAGGCGCGGTCGTTGGCGTCGCCGACGTGGC
>VGRX01000536.1 GCA_016875215.1 Deltaproteobacteria bacterium | reverse complement strand
GGGTGTGTCCGACGTGTCCGACTGGCGCCGTCCGACGTGTCCGACGAGTCCGACTTCCTTTCGTGTGTCCGACGTGTCCGACTGGCGCCGTCCGACGTGTCCGACGAGTCCGACTTCCTTTCGTGTGTCCGACGTGTCCGACTGGCGCCGTCCGACGTGTCCGACGAGTCCGACTTCCTTTCGTGTGTCCGACGAGTCCGACCGGCGCCGTCCGACGAGTCCGACGAAGCGCCTCAGCCGCCGTTCGTGACATTGACCGAGGTGGAGATCGACACGGCGTCGCCTTCGAACGGGGGGACGCGCTGGCGACCGAGCTCTGCGCTGATGCACGTCTTCAAGTCGCCGACGTGGCTGGGGGGGGTGACGTCGAGCTTCAGTCCGGACATCCGCCCCGAAGGCAGTAGCTGGGCCGTTGCCTCGACGGCCATGCCTTCCGTGTCGCCGTACTTGAGCAGCATCTGGGCAGCGCACTTCTGGACCACGCCGGTGAGCCGGGACCGGGCGAGCTGCGCACCGTCCTCGACCCCGCCCCCTTCCCCTTCGTCGTCGGTGAAGTCCATGACCGCCTCGTCATCCGCTCCGGCGACTCCGCCTCCCGCAGCGACTCCGGCCTCCCCGTTGGCTCCGGCCGGAGAGCCGGGCCGGGGCCCCCTGGGCTTCTTGACCTTGGCCGGTCCCTCGAGCTTCCTGCTCTCCGCCAGCTTCTCCTTGGTCGGAGAGAGCATCTCCTCCTCTTTGAGCGACTTGACGATCTTCCCCTTGTCCGGCTCGTCGCCGTCCCCCTCGTCGATGATCTTGAACTCCGGCTCGGCAGGGACCTCGGCCTTCTTGACCTTGCTCTCCTGCTGGGAGGGATCCTCCACCGGCCGCACGTCGATGACCTTAGCCTGCTTGGGGGAAAACGGCTCGAAAATCACGACGGCCACCACCGCTGCGACCGCCAGTCCGAGCACCACGACCACCCCGATCGCCACCTTGATCCGGGCACGTCGCACCACGTTCTCGCGGGTACGCTCGAACTCCTCCCGACTCCGCCGCGTCTTGTCCTCCTGGACCAGCACCAGGATATAGGACGCAAACGGTCCGACCTCCTTGGCGGGGCACATTCGCCGCGAGTTCAGCTCGACGAGCGTCGTGTCCGGGGCGATCTCCCGCTTCGACAGGAGCTCGAGCACCTCACGGGCCATGTAGGGCCCCACCTCGATTCCGTCCTTGATGTAGGCCCAGCGGGTGTTCCTCTCGAACTTGTCGGGGAGCGAGAACGGCTGCATTTTTCACCATCCGTTGCCTGCCAGCTTCCCTTGTAGCAGACCACGGGCGGAAAGGTCAAGGAAGGTGTGGGGTGTGATCGGTGGCGTGGCAAAGGCCGGGCCATGGGTGGGTCGAGCGGAGGTTCCTACGGCGACCGAACTCCGATAGTGGTGCGTCACTACCCGAGTTGCGTCGCAAGAAGCGACCGAACTCCGATAGTGGTGCGTCACTCACCGCAGTCGACACGACCCCGGCAGCGTGCGGAAGTACTGCTCGAACTCCTTGAGGTAGCGGTCGAGGAGGCGGGGGGGGAGCTCGACGTCGTCGACCATGGGGTCGAGGGCAAGCGCCTGGAGCAGGCACTCCCGGTCCCCTTCCATCATCCCCTTGACGGAGAGCTCGTCGATGAGGGTCTGGCGGCGGCACAGCTCAGCGATCGGCTCGGGCAGGGGCGGGCAGGCGAGCTGGCTCGGCCCTGAGGCCAGGAACACGGCCGGCGTCTCCACGATCGAGCCGGGATGGAGGTTGGGTATTCCCCCTTCGTTGGGCAGGTTCACCGCCTCGTCCACATAGCCGTTCCTGAGCAGCAGCCCCTCGACCAGCGACTCGGCCCGCTCGCTCCCCACCTGGTCCAGCAACGCCAGGTTGCGCTCGTTGACCACCGCGTGGGCCAGTACCGCCCGCTTTGCCCGGGTCCGGTTCGACCAGTCGAAATCGTACATCTGCATGTCCATCCGCTCCCAGGTCTTGCGGGGCACGGAGTGGGTGTAGGGCAGGTACTCGCACAGGTGCGTGTCACCCGGTACCGGGAAGATCCCGAACAGGTCGAACACGTGCCGGGTCAGCGGCTCGAATGTGCAGTCGAACGTGGCGTTGCGCTCCTTCAGCGTCGGATACCAGTCCTTGCCGTCGGAGCGGCCGCACACCGCGGAGGCCCACGTGAAGTGGTTGAGCCCGGCCGCCAGAATGTGCAGCCTCTCCTTGGCCGCGCACGTGATGGCATGTGAGGACGCCATGCTCTCGTCATTCCACCGGAAGTGGTAGTGCGGCGGCAGCTCGATCCCCAGCTCTTCGTGCAGGATGGTGCCGGCCATGTAGTAGCCGAAGTCGAGCTGGTGGCACACGCCGATGGTACGGATGGTCGAGTAGCGGGCCGCGGCGGTGCTGATGCGGGTCACCGGGTTGGTGTAGTTGAGCAGCCAGGCCTGAGGGCAGCACCGTTCCATTTCCTGGAGGATCGGGTAGATCAGCCCCAGGTTGCGGGCCGCGTGGAAGATGGCTGCCGGCCCCCCGTTCTCTGCGTAGTGGTCGATGCCGAACTCGAGCCCGATCTCACGGTCCTTGCGCCAGCATTCCTCCCGGTCGATGGCGACCGACAGGATCACGCAGTCCGCAAACTCGAGACACCTCGCCAGGCTGTCGTGGGCCACCACTTCCTTGGGGATGTTCCGCTGGGCTGCGACGTACCGGCCCAGCTCTCCCATGCGGCGCACTGCGTCCTGGTTCACGTCGAACAGGTGGATCGAGATCCCATCGAGCGAGCGGGCCTCGAGCAGCCCTTTCAGCGCGGACAGCCCGAAGCTGGCGCTGCCTGCGCCGATCACCGCTACCTTTCCCTTTGCCATGTGCGACCTCCCATGTCTGTTCCAGACAGCCCGCACTCCTTGTCGAGCGGACGCTCCGGGGCTGACCCAGATCCACCATCAACTCCAGCGCTACCCCGGCACACTGACCCCGGCAGACTATTCCGGACCACCAGATTGGTGCCAGATGCAAGGCGCGCCCGAGCCGGCCAAATGAGGCGGGGCCCAAGCCCCGTCGCAGTGAGGCGGCGACGAAGCAACCCCTCGACTTCGCTCGGGGCAAGCGCCGCAGGTGGCCCGAGATGGTGGATC
>VGRX01000535.1 GCA_016875215.1 Deltaproteobacteria bacterium | reverse complement strand
ACCGGCTCCGGGAGATCCTCCTCGGTCAGCATGTCCCCCTTGGAGAGCACGACGGCCCGCTCGATCACGTTCTCCAGCTCCCGTACGTTGCCCGGCCAGTTGAACGCGGTCAGAGCATCCAGAGCAGCTCGTGCGATCCCCCCGATCTGCCGGTTGTTCTTCTTGGCGTAGCGCCTCAGGAAGAAGTCGGCCAGCAGCGGAACGTCTTCCTTCCGCTCCCGCAACGCCGGCAGCTTCAGCATGATCACGTTCAGCCGGTAGAAGAGATCCTCACGGAACTGCCCCTGCTTCACCAGCTCCTCCAGATCCTGCTTGGTCGCGCTGATCAGCCGGACGTCCACCTGCACCGGGCGGGCACCTCCGACCGGACGGACCTCCCCCTCCTGCAGCACCCTCAGCAGCTTCCCTTGGAGCGAGAGATCCAGCTCCGAGATCTCGTCCAGGAACAGCGTCCCTCCGTCCGCCTCGCGGAAGAGCCCGGGCCGCTCCTTGTGCGCACCGGTGAATGCCCCCCTCTCGTGCCCGAACAGCTCCGCCTCGGCCAGCTCCCTCGGCAACGCCGCACAGTTGAACGGTATGAAGATCCGGTCCGCACGCCGGCTCCACTGGTGAAGCTGCCGGGCCACCAGCTCCTTGCCGGTTCCGCTCTCGCCCGACAGCAGCACGTTGGCCTCGCTGGCCGCCACCTGCCGGGCCATGTCCATCAACTTGCGGATCACCAGGCTGTTGCCGACGATGACCCGGTCCTTGCCGCTCGTCTCGAGGAGGCTGCGCAGGTTCCGGTTCTCGAGCAGGAGCACCTGCTTCTCCATGGCCCGCCGGACCCCCTTGATGATCTGGATCTTCTTGAACGGCTTGGTCACGAAGTCGTACGCCCCCTCCTTCATCGCCTCGACCGCCCGGGCCACCGTCCCGTAGGCAGTCATCAGGATGACCTCCGTTTCCGGAGACACGGTCTTGACCGAGCGCAGCAGATCCAGCCCGTCCATGTCGGGCATCATCAGGTCGGTGAGCACCACGTCGACCCGCCGTTTCCGGACGCTCTCCAGCGCCTCCCGGCCGCCGGCGGCCAGCAGGACGGTGTAGCCCTCACGGGCAAACACGCCCTCCAGGCTCTCCAGGTTCGAGCTGTCGTCGTCCACCACCAGCAGCGTGGGGGCCAGTCCTCGCCCGTCCTGCAGCCAGTCGCTTCCCTGGTCCCGTTTGCTCATCCTCTACCTCTCCCGGGAAACCCCGGGGACAGTGCATCCTAACCCGGAACCGCCCGGCCAATTCCCACGGCCCATCTGCACGGCCCCTCCCGCGTGGTCGGGGCTGTGTAACACTGCCTGCTGCCCACGGCCCATCTGCACGGCCCCTCCCGCGTGGTCGGGGCTGGCCCCACGGCCCATCTGCACGGCCCCTCCCGCGTGGTCGGGGCTGGGATCACGGCCCACTGCACGCGCCCCCCTGGCAGGTCCCCCCATTCCCACAGGGCAACCCGTCCTCCAGGGGCGAATACGCGATCTGCGAAAGGGCGGGCTGGCACTTCCTGCACGGGCTGTCCGGGTCGGGAGCCCCCTGCATCACGCACTCGCTCTCCACGACGCAGAACGTCTGCCCGACGGGGAACTCGCACTTGCCCTGAGCGCAAGTGTCCTTGGTGCAGAGCAGCGAATCGACGCAACTCCCGCAGGATCCTCCGCACCCGTCGTCCGCACAATCCTTTCCTGCACAGCTCGGCACGCACGGCGGGAGGAGGCATTGGCCGAAGTTGCAGAAGAACGGATCCGAGCACTTGCCGCAGCTTCCGCCGCAGCCATCCGGTCCGCATTCCTTGTCGATGCAGTTGGGCGTGCACATGCACAGTCCGCCGACGCACTTGAGCCCCTTGGCACAGGTACCGCAGTTCCAGCCGCACAGGTCCGACCCGCATTCCTGGAACGCACAGTTCCCTGCGTGGTCGCAGCAGTCCCCCTTGTAGCAGTGCTGGCCCGACGCACACCAGTGGCCGTCCGGAAGGACGCTCCAGACGGTCGACGACTGGTCCGGAAGGCATACCAGGCAGTGCATCCCGGGTTTGGCTGCTCCGGTCGGAAGGCAGGCCCCCTGGAGCGCGCACCACCCCTCGGCAGGCTGGTGCAGGCACTTCCACTGGATGCAGGAATCGGCCGTGCAGGCGAGCTGGTCGTTGCAATCGCCGCACGACCCGCCGCACCCGTCGTTGCCGCATTCCTTGTTCACGCAGTCGGGCTGACAGCATTGGCCGGCCAGACACACCGCCCCTTCGTTGCAGCAGACGCCGTTGCAGTCCGCAAACAGGCACTTGCACTTGCCTGCCTTGCACTCCCCGTTCGCCTTGCATCCGCTGCCGTCCGGCTTCTTGGACCACCACGCGACGTTCTGCCCCGGATCGCAGTACTGGCACGGGTTTCCCGCATCCACGGTCTGCGGAGGATAGCAGCCGCCTCCGATGAAGCAGCCCGGCCCCATCTTGTGCGTGCAGGCCCCGTCCAGGCAGATGTCCTCGGTGCACGGCTGGCCGTCGTCGCACCCGCCGCACGAGCCGCCGCAGCCGTCGTCGCCGCACTTCTTGTCTCCGCAATAGGGCGTGCACTCGCACTGCCCGCCGACGCACTTGCTCAACACACCGGGGCAATCGCCGCATTCCCCGTCGCAGCCGTCCGGACCGCACTCCTTGCCCTGACAGGCAGGAAGACAGACGCACTGTCCGTCCTCGCACCCGTCCTGCAAGCCCGGGCAGTCCCCGCACGACCCGCCGCACCCGTCGTCACCGCACACGTGATTCCCGCACATCGGCACGCAGGTGCAGACCTGCTCACCCGAGCACTTGTGGTTCTGAGGACACTCCCCACACGAACCTCCGCAGCCGTCGTCGCCGCACTCCTTGTCCTGGCACGACGGGGCGCATACGCACGTCCCTTCCATGCAGACCTGCGTGTCCGGAGCGCAATCGCCGCAGCTCCCGCCACAGCCGTCCGGACCGCACTGCTGGCCGAGGCAGGAGGGCACGCAGCCGCACTTGCCCTCGATGCAGGGCGTCTCCGGCTCCCCGCATGCCCCGCAATCCCCGCCGCAGCCGTCCGGGCCGCACTCACGCTCCTCGCACTCCGGAGTGCAGACGCAGGTCCCCTCGATGCACTCCCC
>VGRX01000534.1 GCA_016875215.1 Deltaproteobacteria bacterium | reverse complement strand
AACGATTGCGGATGCACAGGGGGTCGCAGGGAAAGTGGAGTTCGAGGTCGAGGGGGTAGGCCCCAACGGCGGCGAGGGGGATCTCGTCACGGACAAGGCCTTCGACATCGTCACGAAGATGTGCATACCGCCCTACTGCAAGGACTAGGGGGGAAGGCCGGGGGGGGGGCACGTGGAAGGAATCTGCCCGAACTGCGGCAGCGAAGGACCGGTCGGCACGCGTTGCGGAACGGCGGGGTGTGGCGTCCAGGAGTTGCATCGCATTCCTGCCGAGGCGGAAACTCGACGTGTCTCAGGCCCGCTGGGGCGAGACCCGCTCGTGGGACGGGTGGTGGGCGACCATCTCGTGGTCGGCAAGATCGGAAGCGGTGGGTTCGGGAGCGTCTACGTGGCGCTCCAGATGCCGCTGTTCATGAAGACTGCGCTCAAGATGCTCAAGGTGGAGGCGGGACAGGGGTCTTCGACCGAGGCTCACCAGGTGAGGTTCGAGAAGGAGGCCCAGGCGTTGGCGCGCCTGGTTCACCCCAACATCGTCCGACTCATCAAGTATGGCATGTTCGGCGGAATGCCTTACATCGTGATGGAATACGTTGGCACGGGGCGCGACCTTGCCCGGGAGCTTGCGGACAGGAAGCTCGGGAATCGTGGCTTCAGCCTTGCGGAAGTCCGGCGCATCGTGACCCAAGTGGCGCACGCGCTCGAGGCTGCGCACAACGAGAACGTGATCCACCGGGACATCAAACCCGGGAATATCATGCTCCAGCCGGTCGAAGGGAACCCGCTGTACGTGCGAGTGCTCGATTTCGGCCTGGCCAAGATGGTGGCCGACGGCTCCGAGAGCACCGTGGCTATGGGGACGCCGCTCTACATGGCACCAGAGCAGTATCTTGGCCGGGACATCGGCCCATGGACCGACCTGTATGCCGCAGCACTGGTCTGCTTCGAGATGCTGACCGGCCGGAGGGCATTCAGCGCGACCAACTCCCAGGAGCTCTACCTCCAGAAGATCTCGTCCACATTCAGCGTCACGCACGAGGCTGGAGAAGCCGGGGTGCCCCCTCCTGTGGTCCAGTTCATGCGCAAGGCCACGGCCAAGGAGCCGTCGGAGCGATTCCGAAATGTGCCCGAGTTTCTGGCCGAGTTGAACGCGATGTTCGACGCCCTGGAGCGCGCCGGTCTCAGGTCGCTTCACACCGAAGCGGTCGGGGCGGCTGGAGAGGCGGGGGTGGTCTCGGCCGAGGTCCTCGTGCCCGGAGCGGCAGCGGAAGCCGACGCTGCGACGCTCACGTCACTGCCACTGGAGGGCCGTGAAGAGTATGCCGAGGCCGAAGGGACGAGCACTGGGGCGGGAAGCAAGCGGTGGATCGTACCGGCCGTCGCTGCCGCCGTTGCCTTGGGTCTCCTCGTCTCTGCGCTGCTGCTGTGGCCATCCGGGGCCTCCGAGATTGCGCTTAGTGAGACCAGAGAGGGTGACCAGGTGGAACCTGCGGTAGCAGTTCTTGCCGACGGCCGGGTCTTGGCAGCGTGGAGGGCTGTTCGGTCCGACGGAGCGACCAGCGACGTTTTTGCCCGGATCCTGGACCGGTACGGGAAGCCGATTTCGGAAGAGTTCAGGATCAGCTCCTTCGACGGAACCGACGTGCGGGTACCCGCACTCGGCGCGTTCGGAGACGGCCGGGTACTTGCGGTCTGGAGCGGCGAGCTCCAGGACGGCAGCGGCATGGGGGTGATCGGCCAGTGGCTGGCGCCTGACCTTGCCCGGTACCGAGAGGAGTTCGTGGTCAACTCCGACTTCCGTGACGGGGACCAGGAGGGGGCGGACATCGCAGTCTCGCCGGGCGGCGGATTCGCAGTCGTGTGGCAGAGCAACGGGCAGGACGGAGACGACTTCGGAATCGTGTGCCAGGTGTTCGCATCCAACGGTGAACGGAAGGGGAAGAGCCTCGCGGTGAACACGCTGACGACAGGAAGGCAGCGGTTCCCGTCCGTGGCCGCTGGGCCGCAAGACCGGTACCTGGTCGTCTGGGAGAGCTCGCAGTCTGCTCAGGAGCAGGAGGACTACACCATTTTCGGACAGCTCCTCGATCTGGAGGGGAACCGGATTGGAGACCCGGCAGTCGTCAACTCGTTTGCCAAGGGACGACAGCGATACCCGGACTCGACGGCGGTGCCTGGCGGATACGTGGTGGTCTGGACCAGCGAGGAGCAGGACGGGAGCGGTCGGGGGGTCTTCGGCCAGATCCTGGATTCCGACGGTGCCCGCGTCGGCGAGGAGTTCCGTGTCAACTCCTTCACCGTGGGGGACCAGTGGATACCCAGGGTCGCAGCGTTTGGCGACGGCCGCTTCGTCGTAGTCTGGAACAGTGCGGGACAGGACGGGTCGGGTTTCGGCATCTTCGGGCAGTTGTTCGCATCGGACGGAATCAAGAAAGGTCCTGAGTTCCAGGTCAACGAGCACACGGAATCAGATCAGGTCGTCCGGGCTGTCTCCGTGTGGGGGGATGGGGGACTGTTCGTTGCCTGGGACAGCAAGGGCCAGGACGGGGCGGGTTGGGGGGTGTTTGCCCGGGGCATGGACATCGATGCAGCAGTCGGGAAGTAGGCGGGAACAGCAAGGGGAAGCTGGCGACCGAAAGCGGTGAGCGGGAGCGCGAGACGCGCTCGCCTTGCGAGGCGAGCATCGTGGTTCGTTGTTCGCTGTTCGTGATTCGGGGAGGCCGCCAGTGCCGGATGACTGGTGCTCCACGAGATCCGGTGCAGAGCGGCCGAGAGAAGAGGAGAACAGTACTACTCAAAGGAAAGAGGTGAACGCATGAGAGGCTGTGGGCATGTCTTAACGTTCTTCGTTGCGGTCGTGTGCCTGTCTCCCGCCTGTGGCGGGAATGGCGACCAGGGCGATGCGGTTGTGCCGGACGCCGTCGCAGATGCTGATCAGGGGGAGGTCGCCGAGACGTGCCCCGCCGGCCTCGTTCCCTGGCCCGGCGGAGGATGCGCACCCCGCGTCGACGAGTGCCCGAATCCCTGGGAGCTGCCTGTCCTGAGCACCGCCGAAGGACCGCTCATCGGTGGTGGATGCTTGCCCATAGGTCCACGGGCGTGTCCGAAGACCTGGGACCCTGAAGCAGAGGTGGACTGCGAGGCGGGCACGC
>VGRX01000533.1 GCA_016875215.1 Deltaproteobacteria bacterium | reverse complement strand
GGGGAACAAGCAAATATGCGGCTTTCCCTAGGTGCCGGAGGAGGGGGTCGAACCCTCATGACCGCAAGGGCCGCGGGATTTTGAGTCCCGTGCGTCTGCCGATTCCGCCACTCCGGCGCGGGTCGGATCCTCAGGGGGATCCGTGGCAACAAGGCGGATTATGCATGCATGGACGGGTATGTCAACGGTGCGAAGCGAGGGGGCGCAATGTCAGAGTTGGCGGGAAGCAGCGCAACTTCGGTGACTCGCTTCATCGGCATGACGTCAAGACGTCCAAACGTCAACGCCACGAGCCATGAGCAAGCCCTTGACGGGGACGGCGGGTTGGGGGATAGTCCGACGCATCGATTTCCTGAAAGGAGGATCCGATGAAGAAGGTCGTGTTGTTGGTGGGGATGGCGATGTTCCTGGCGGTCGGCTGCAAGAAGGGTGAGGAGCCGGCCAAGAAGGAAGAGGCAAAGAAGGAGGCCAAGGCCGAGGGGCCGGCCATCGAGACGGCGGCCGCAGAGAAGAAGGCCGAGGAGGCTCCGGCAGCCGCGACGACGGAGGAGGAGAAGAAGGCCGAAGAGGCCCCGGCAGGAACCGCTCCGGCCGACGAGAAGAAGGCCGAGGACACGCCCGTATCGGGAAGCGGCGAGGCAGCCCCGGCCGCGGAGGAGAAGAAGGCCGAAGAGGCTCCGGCAGCCGCGACGACGGAGGAGAAGAAGGCCGAAGAGGCTCCGGCAGGAACCGCGACCGCGGAAGAGAAGAAGGAAGAGGCCCCGGCAGCGGATGCCCCGGCGGCAGGAGAGAAGAAGGAGGAAGCGATGGCGGAAGTCACGACGGAGAGCGGGCTGAAGTACGTTGAGCTCAAGGCGGGTGATGGAGCTACGCCGCAGCCGGGCAAGCGGGTGACGGTTCACTACACCGGGACGCTGGAGGACGGGACGAAGTTCGACAGCTCGGTCGACCGGGGCCAGCCGTTCGTGTTCGTGATCGGGGTAGGCCAGGTGATCCGGGGCTGGGACGAAGGCGTCATGTCCATGAAGGTCGGCGGCAAGCGCAAGCTGATCATCCCGTCGACCCTGGGCTATGGTCCCCGCGGGGCGGGCGGCGTGATTCCGCCCAATGCCACCCTGATCTTCGAGGTCGAGCTGCTCGGCGTCGAGTAGGAATCGATCAGCCTTTCCGGAACAGGGGGGCTCCCATTCTGACGGGCATGCCCTCGGCAAGCATGTAGGGTTGCCAGTCCCCCTCCATGAGGAGGACGACGGTGGAGCCGATGCGGAACATCCCGAGCTCGGCCCCGGCGTCGACTGCGAACGGCTTCTCGTAGGTCTCGGTGGCCTGGGGTGCGCGGCGGTTGGTGGTGAGGGACGAGAAGCCCAGCGTGATGTTTCCGACGATGGTGGCAGCAACCATGACCAGGCAGACGAGGCCCTGGCGAGTCTCGATGAAGATCGGGATCCGCTCGTTGGTGACGAAGACGTTCCGGAGGAAGTTGACGAACAAAGGCTGGACGGAGAAGAGTGCGCCGGGAAGGTAGCGGCAGTGCGTAATGCGGCCCTTTGCAGGGGAATGGACGCGATGGTAGTTGGCCGGGCTCAGGTAGATGGTGGCATACGTGCCGTTGGCGAGACGGCGGGCGGCCTCGGTTTCGCCGATGAGGTCTGCGATGGCGTAGTCGTTCCCCTTGACCTGGGGGATGAGGCTGTCCCGGACAGGGCCGAAGTTGTGGAGTGTTCCGTCCGCGGGGCAGACGAGGCCGTTGGGCATGGGGGCAACGGAGCGGCTCCCGTCCTTGAGCTCCCGGGTGAAGAAGTCGCCGAAGGAGGCGAACTCTCCGGGAGTCCGCTCCGATTCCGCCAGGTTGACGCCAAAGACCCTGGAGTAGGCTGCGATGGCTGCCTTGAGGATGGGGGAGGGCAGGGGCAGGTCGGCCAGTCTGCCGGCCACCTCCGACGTGGTGTTGAACGAGCAGATGCGTCGGGCCTTTGCGGCATCGAAGAGGGGTCTGCCAGGTGCCATCGGTCTTTCCTCCAGGCAGGTCCGTGGAATCCGGCCCGCCGGTCAGCGGTTCACAGGCTCATCTCGGGGATGCGGGTCAGCTCCCGGTAGCGGCGAAGTCGTTGAGCGATCTCCTCTCGGGTGAGCCTGGCGAGGCGGAACGGGCCGAAGTCCTCGACGCAGAACGAGGCCATGACGGTTCCCATGGCGGCGGCATAGCGGAGCGCATCGGGCGAGGTATCGTCGAGGGCCGCGAGGGCGGAGGCCATGCCGCCGGCAAACGTATCGCCGGCTCCGGTGGGATCCGCCACGGAATCGAGGAGGAATGCGGGGACGGCAAAGACCTGGTCCCGGCTGACGAGGATGGCCCCGTGCTCTCCCTTCTTGATGACTGCGGTCGCCGGTCCCCGGGCCTGGATCCAGCGGGCCGCCTGCAGCAGATTACGGTGCCCTGTAAGTTCGAACGCCTCGGAATCATTGAGGAATAGGGCATCGATTTTCGGGAGGAGGCGCAGGAGGCTGTCGAGCTTCCCCGTGATCCAGAAGTTCATGGTATCGCATGCGACCCAGCGCGGGGAGGTGCACTGGTCGAGCACCTGGTGCTGGAGGTCGGGGTCGATGTTGGCGAGGAACAGGTAGGGGGCATCACGAAAAGCCTGTGGGATGCGGGGGGAGAACTGGGCGAACACGTTGAGGTGGGTGAACAGGGTATCTCGTTCCTTGAGATCCTTGTCATATCGTCCGCCCCAGCGGAAGGTTTCCCCGGCCGCGGTTTCGAGGCCGTCGAGCCGGATGCCGTGATCCTGCAGCAGCGTGACGTGGTCTTTGCGGAAATCCTGGCCCACGACGGCGACGACGCCGGGCCGGGCGAGATGGGATGCGGCCAGGGAGAAGTAGGTGGCCGAGCCGCCGAGGACGTCGGGCTCGCTACGGGACGGCGTCTCGATGGAATCGTAGGCGACCGAGCCTACCACGACGAGATTGGGACTCTGCATGTCCTCCTCCTGGGGCCGCAAGACCAAGGCCTTTGCGAGGGGAGACCCATCGGTCCCCCGGGGTAGCCCCGAATCGCGGCCGATCCCGATGGGGTTTAGCGGAATGCGGCGGTTCAGTCAAGGAGCAAAGCCAGCTTGCGGCGGGTCTCAGCCGGGATCACGTCCGATCGG
>VGRX01000532.1 GCA_016875215.1 Deltaproteobacteria bacterium | reverse complement strand
ACGGGGCCAACGTCGAGATTCGCGACGCGGTGGGGGCCGACAACTTCTTCCTGTTCGGGCTGAACGCGCAGGAGGTGCAGGAGCGGCGCCGGTCCGGCTACCGTCCAGCCGACGTCATCAACGCCAGCGAGCGCCTCCGGGACGTGCTGTCGCTGGTTGCATCCGGTGCCGTCTCCCGCGGTGACAAGCAGCTCTTCTCCCCCCTTCTCGATGCCCTCTGGAACTGGGACGAGTACATGCTTGCAGCAGACTTCCAGTCCTACGTGGACTGCCAGCAGCGGGCAGGGGAGCTCTATGAGAGGCCGGGGGACTGGACCCGGATGTCAGTGCTCAACGTGGCCCGCATGGGACGGTTCTCGTCCGACCGGACCATCCGCGAGTACTGCGAGAACATCTGGCTCGTGCAGCCGGTGAGGCCGGAGTAGCCGGCGCTCCTGGCCGGGCCGGGAGAACGACGCGGGGTCCTCCTGCCAACTTCCCTTGATCCGGCTCACACCTCGCCGGCCACGAACGACAAGCTCCGGACGGTCCGCCGGCTTCGCCCTGTCACCCGAGCACGTTCAGGGGCACTCGAAGTCCACGTTGAACTGATCGACCGAGGCGGAATGCTCGCCGTTTCCGGCATCGCCGACCGAGTACACCAACTGGATGACGGGGGCCTCACCGGCCCACGGGTAGAGGTCGACGACATGCTGAGTCCAGTCCGCCGCCGGAGCGCACAGCCGGTCCGCCACTGCTCCATTCACCAGCACGGTGATGCCCATGCTGTTGCAGTCGACGGCAAGCCAGGAGACGGTCTTGAACGAGAGGGAAAGGTAGCCTCCATCCCACGGGATGACGGGGAGGGGCGGCAGCGTGGCGACCGCGTTGTTGTTCCCCTTGCCCGCTGCCAGCACGAATCCCCCCTCGACCGCGGGATCGGGCAGCACGGCCCACTTCTTCACACCGTCGGCCGACAGCGACCAGCCCCACGCCACGCCCTTCTCGAAACCGTCATCGAAGACGCCGGGGGTACAGCACGTCTCGTCCTGGGCATGGATGCACCCGCCCTTGGGGCTGCACGAATCGGCCGTGCAGACGTCGCCGTCGTCGCAGTCCGCGGCCCCCTTGCAGCACGTCGGGACGATGCGCACATCGTCCACCCAGGCAGCGTGCCCCTCGTTGCCCAACGTTCCCACCAGGTACTGGAGCATCAGCACCACTTCCTTGCCCCGCCACGGAGAAAGGTCGATCTTGGCCACGGACCACCCTTCCGGGGATGCCTCGCACGCAGCACCCGCAGGCACTCCGTTGGCCCAGACCCGAATGCCCATGGTCGCGCAGTCGATCACGTTCCACTTCAGGGTGTGGTAGGCAAACTCGAGCGATGCCCCGCTGGCCGGAAGGGGGCCCGTGACCGGCAGAGTCGCGAACGCCTGCCCCGACGCCGCCGGAACTCCCAGGGACCAGGGGCCGCTCTGGACCTGGTCGCTGGCCAGGGTCCACTTTCCGGGAGCTCCGCCCCCTGACAGACTCCAGTCAGCAGCTATGCCCAGGTCGAAATCCTCGGCGTACAGGTCGGCCCCGCAGCACCCCTCCTGCAGCTCATTGGAGCAAGCTCCCGCCGTGCAGGTATCCACGGTGCACGAGTTGTCGTCGTCGCACTCGGCCGCGCCGGCACAGCACTTCCGGGCAAGCACGAGGTCGTCCACGAAGACCTCGTGGTTCGGATTGCCCCCGCTGAGGACCTGGTACTTGAGCTCGACCGCGACCTGCTTTCCGGCCCAGGGGCCGAGATCCACCGTGTATCCCTCCCACGCGGCAGCGGGGACGCAGGCCACTCCGGCCAGAGCTCCGCCGACGTAGACGAATACGCCGTCCTTGGCACAGTCGACAGCGACCCAGCCCGAGGTCCGGTAGCTGAACTGGAGCTGGGCGCCGCTCCAGGGGATCTCGGCCTTGGCGGGAAGGACAGCAACTGCCCCGTTGCCGGCCTGGCCGGCATGAAGGGAGTAGGACCCGCTCAGCGCCTGGGCGCTGGAGACATCCCACACTTGCTTTGCGTCCTTGCCGAGCGTCCAGCCGGGAACGGCCCCGAGGTCAAAGTCCTCTTCCAGCAGAGTCGGGTTGCAGCACCCCTCCACGTCGGCGTAGGCGCAGCCGCTCCAGGTGCCGCACGTCTCCGCGGTGCACGGGTCACCGTCCTGGCAGTCGGCGTCGCTCGTACAGCAGTCCTGGACCACCTGGAGGTCGTCCACGTAAACACGGTGCCCCGGATTGCCCTGGTTGCCCATCAGGTAGAGGACCGAGAGGCTCACCGTGTGGCCCGCCCACGGAGAAAGGTCGAGGGTGAACTGGGACCAGGCAGGAGCCGGGGTCGTCACGGTGGTTGCCTTGACTCCATTGACGAACACGCTGATGCCGTCCACGCCCCATGTGACGGTGTTCCAGCTCACCGACTTGTACCAGAGCTTCAAAGCACCTCCCGAATGCGGGATGGCATACGTACCGGGCAACGTCATCTTCGCCCCGGACTGGTCAGAGGCCGCGACCAGCGAGGCGGTCCCTGTGTGCTTGTCCTCCTTGGTGGTCTTCCACGACTTCTGGCCATCGTCCGAGAGGGTCCACCCCCACAGGTCGTCGGACTCGAAGTCCTCCTGGTAGAGCGCCGGACTGCAGCAGCCCGCCAGCACCTGGTGTGAGCACTCTCCACCGTCTCCGCACAGGTCCGTGGTGCAGAAATCGCCGTCGTCGCAATCCGCCTTCTTGGCGCAGCACGGATGCTGCAGCTTCACTTCGTCCAGGTAGATGGCGTGTGCCCCGGGCTGGTTCGCGGGCACCGCGTACTTGAGGCGGATGATTACCTCCTGGCCGGCCCAGTCATCGAGGCTCAGCGAGTACTCAGCCCATTCCGGTGCAGGAGCACAGATCTGGTCGGCCACCGTGCCGTTGACCAGGATCTGGAGCCCGGCCGTTGCGCAGTCGATTCCGGTCCACTCCTGGGTGGCATAGCGGAAGGCCAGGGTCTGGCCGGTCAGCTTGACCTCGGTGGGGCCGGGGAGCAACAGGGTGGCGCCGCTCTGTTCCTTGGTGGCAGCCAGCGAGTAGCCGCCGGAAAAGGCCTTCGCCCCCGTCACAGCCCACTTCTTCTGCCCATCCTGGGAGAGTATCCAGCCCTTCCC
>VGRX01000531.1 GCA_016875215.1 Deltaproteobacteria bacterium | reverse complement strand
CATCCGTCTGTCGTAACCGATCACTGGCGGGTTGAGTAGGCAGGGGGGCCGCGCACTGACTCGTGTTCGGCGACGGCTGAAGTTGGCACTGGCGGGAAATGCGGCAAAGCCGTGTCTTGCCTCGTCTCATGTCGGGTCGGGCTCTGAAACGACGCAATGTCTGTCTGGTGTCGGGCTGAGCCCAGGGTTGCGGCAGCAACCGGGGTCTGGATGTCTGCGACGTGTGGGGTGGCAAGGAGAAGAGCGTTGGCGGCGAGTAGGAAGAGGGCGACAACCGCTGCCGCGACTGCGTTCGGGACAAAGGTCTGACGCCGAGGTGGGACAGCACGGGCCTGGCTCTGCTGGGAGGACGGAGGCTGGACGACAGGCCGCAGGCGTTTGGGGGATTCCGTTGGGAGGGAGTCCCGCTTGTCGGAAGGAGCGGCTCCTCCGAAGAGGAGTTCAAACCGGTCGAGGTCCGGGACGACTGCGAGGCGGTCGAGTGCGGTGTTGAGGATCTCGGCGGGGTCGCGTCCTCGTTGAGCGAGGGTGTTCAGTACGCTGGCCAGGACCTCCCGCGTGTGCCGCCCCCTGCTGGACTGCGAGCCGAAGCTGACCTTGCGGGCGATGACGGTGGGCCGTAGCTCGCACTCGGCCTTGTTGTTGTGAGCCGGCACTCGCCGGTCATCCGCCCAGTGGTACAGCTTGTCCGGGTTGGTCCGGAAGATCTCCTGGTAGGTTCGGATCGCCTCGTCCTGGGCGTCGGCCTCCATGGCGGCCACAATCCTCGTCTTGAGCTTGAGCGCCTCCTCGTAGAACTCGTTGTCGGGAATCGGCTTGCCCCGCAACTGCATGGCTTCCCGGAATAGGGGAAGGACATGTTCGGCGAAGTGCTTCAGTTCCTGAGAATCGGGGTACTTCTTGACCAGATCCTCGAGGTTGCGCTTGAGATGTTCATAACAGAACTGGACCTTGCAGGGGACACGGCTGTATCCGCTGTAGCGGTCTCTCACCAGCACGCCGGGCAGACATTTGTTGCCGAAGACCTCCACGGGGACTTCCCCGGAACGGGTATGCCGGAAGAGAAACAGGGTCACCGTGTCGCAGTGGAAGACCCAGGCATAACCAGACTGGCCCTGCGTTCGCCAGGGGGTCTCGTCGGCATGTTTGACCGGGGCCACACGATACTCGGCCATCAGCTTCGGCAGCACCGGCGCAAAGAGCTTCGCCAATTCATGGAATGTATCGATCAGCGAACAGCGCGGCAGGCCCAGCATCCGCTCGATGGTGCCCATCGGGATGCCGTGGACATAGTGCATTACTGCCGCCTGCGAGATCAGCCCGTTGCCGTAGAACCAGCCCGGAAGCACGCCGGGCGCCTGGGAGTAGTGCATCTTCCCGCACGATGTGCACTGCTTTCTCCCGAGCAGGTAGAGGAACTTCAATGGCTCAATCGGCGGCAGGTCCAGCACCGACCGGTCTTTGGCGCCTCTCGACTCCAGGGGGCCGCCGCACTCGCAATGCTCTTTTGTCACCGGCAGCGGGACCACCTGGTCGGCTTCCTCACGGCGGAACCTCCTTCGCCCCCGCCCCCGGTGCCCCGCTTTGGCCCCCGACTTCTTTTTCTCCTTGCCGGCCCCGCTGTTGGCCTTGACCGGCTTCTTCGATGACGGCGTCGACGACCCGAAATACCCCTCCTGCGCCGTCTTCTCCCGGTAGCGCAGCTTCTGCCGCAGATTCACTACCTCCCCTTCCAGGCGGTCGATCTTCTGCTGCTTCTCGAAGCAGTCCGCACAGAAACGGCGATTCGTGTCCCCAAGCGCAGAGAGTAGCACCCCCTGCTCCCTCTTCAGCCGTTCAATCTCCTGAGCCTGGGCCAGGAGACACGCCACCGTCTTCTCCTCCCCCGCAGCATACACGGCTCTGGCTTCTTCCAGGGTCACTTCTCTTCCTGCTCAGTCAGCAACCGGCGGAAATCCCGCCGCAGCGGATACACATACATGTCCTTCACCGGTTCAGTATGGTCGTGCTGCCGGTCGTACTTTCCCCGCCCCTTCGTCTCCCCCACGCACACCCAGTTCGCCGCTCGGTAGCACGTCCCCTTGAACCGCTCCTTGTCGACGAATGTCTCCAGCAACACCACCGGATGCCCGTAGACCTTCTCCCAGTCGCCAGCGATCACCCGTGCCTGCTGTCCCAACAGGTACGACGCAAGGTGCGGCACCCGCACCCACGGCAGGATCAGGAACCGCGTGTTATTCCCCACCAGCGACAGATTCCGTTTGCGAGCTTCCGCTGTCCACCCAATGTACTCGTCCCGCCCCGCCACCTTCCACGCCGCCGCACCCCACCCGATGCAGGCCAAAGGGCGCTTCCCCGAGAACGCCACATACTTCAAGTGCTCGCCCACTATCTGCCGGTAGCCCAGGTAGTGGTGCTCCTCCACCAGCTGCCGGTACAGCCTTTCCTGCGGCGTCCCTCGAACCATTCGAATGTCCAACGGAAACAGCCCCCGCAACGGCCCTTCGATGGTTCGAGGACTCAACCCCAATGTCGGTCGCACTATGTTCTTCCCAGGTCCCCCCTTCTGTCGGCCTATGGCTCGCCCAGGGGGCAGAACGACCTCACCCCTCTCCGCCAGAACCCGCAATACCTCCCGGCATGCCATCTCCTTCGGCCGCCCGCTAGGTTGCACCCATCCCCATTGTGCGCAGAGCTCCCGTGAAATAAACGACCGCCCCTCATCCCAGTGCTTGCTCACAACCTCCCGGATGAACTCGATATCGGCAGCGGTCAGAGTGCGACCGCGGATGGTGGTCTCCGTCGCCATACTCCCGGGTATACCGCATCTTCGATCCGGACGCCAGCCCAAAAACGCATCTTCTCCCCCCAGCCCGCCCTCACGGCCCGTCAACCCAGGACTGATGCGTTACAGGCAGGGCGCCGGCGGGTTGACCCGTGAAGGTTGCGTTGCTAGGATGGCCCCGACAGTTCAGGGGGGGGCCATGCGTTTTCAGGGAATGGTGATGCTGTTGGCGGTTGCAGGATGTGCCGGTGGTCAACTGCTGCAAGGCGATCTTGCCGACACCGGGGCCGGTGAAGTCGGCACTGAGGATGGCCGGGCGGCGACCGACCGGGGACGGGGAGATGAAGTCCGGGGGGCGGATGAAGCGCACCAACCGGCGGAGCTGACGGCGGAGGCGGGGGG
>VGRX01000530.1 GCA_016875215.1 Deltaproteobacteria bacterium | reverse complement strand
GGGAATTCCACGACGTCCAGGCCGCGGGCATCGAGCACAAGATGGGCATCCACGGTACCCCGACCTGCACCATGAACTACGGGGACAACGAGAACTGCATCGGCTACCTCATCGGGGAAGAGAACTCGGGCATGAAGATCATGTTCACCCTGATGAACGAAGCCCGCATCTGGGTCGGCATGCAGGGACTGGCCCTGGCCGCTGCCTCCTACCAGAGCGCGCTCCAGTATGCGCGTGAGCGCCTCCAGGGCTCCGATGTTCGTGAATTCAAGAACCCGGACGCCCCCAAGGTCCCCATCATCCGTCACCCGGACGTGCGTCGGATGCTGCTCACCATGAAGTGCTGGACTGAGGCGATGCGTTCGCTCTTCCTGCGCGTCGCGTGGCTCGAGGACATCGTCCGGACCGGCGACAACCCGGAATTCAAGGAGAAGGCGCAGGGCATTGTGGACCTGCTCACGCCGGTGTGCAAGGCGTTCGGCTCCGATTCCGGGGTCGCCATCACGTCCATAGGCGTGCAGGTGCTCGGCGGCTACGGCTACTGCAAGGAATACCCGCAGGAGCAACTCTACCGCGATGCCCGCATCGCCCCGATCTACGAGGGGACCAACGGCATCCAGGCCATGGACCTGTTCGCTCGGAAGATCCCGATGAAGAGCGGCCAGCTCTTCATGACCTACATGCAGGAGATCACCAGGTTCCTCAAGGACAACCAGGGCAGGAGCGAGTGCATCGAGGACATCCTCGCCCGGCTCGCCGAAGCCCAGAAGGTGCTCCAGAAGACGACGCTCCTGGCCGGCGGGATGGCCCGTGAAGATCTCGGACTCCCCCTGCTCCAGGCCACGCCGTACCTCAAGATCTTCGGGTTGGTGGCGTGCGCATACGAGCTGGCCGGCCAGGCCGTCGTGGCCCACGACAAGCTGCAGAAGATCTATGCGGACAAGGGCGCCACCACTCCCGAGGACCGTCGCAAGCTCGTCGAGACCCACGCGGATGCCAACTTCTACAAGGGCAAGATCCACTCGGCCCGCTTCTTCGCGAACAACCTCCTCCCCGAGGTCTACGGCCTCGAGAAGATGATCACGGCCAAGGACCGCTCCGCTCTGGACGTGCGGTTCGGGCTGGACGAGGAAGCCTAACCCCCGACGGCCGATAGCGGCGCATCCGCGGCGTTTCATCGGCCGGCTGCTCACTGCGACGTAACTCGGGTAGTGACGCAACACTATCGGAGTTCGGTCGCCGTAGGGATCTCCGCTCGCCCCCCCATGGCCCGGTCCTTGCCACGCCGTCGATCACCCCCCCCCAACTCCGGGCGCTTGCAACTCGGACGACGCTGAGACACAATGGAGGAGTCGATGCCATCCCGGGGGTTCGCATGAGAGCATTGCGAGAGAGGGGGGCGGTTCTGGCTGTGCTGTGGCTGCTGCCGGTCGGGGGGCCTGTCGCGTCGGCGCAGGAGCCCCAGCCGGAACCGGCCGTGGAAGGGAGTGAGCCGGCGGCCCAGCCGGAGCCGGCCGAAGTCGTTGAGCCCGCCATCGAGCCCCAGCCGGAGCCGGTCGTGGAAGGGAGTGAGCCGGCGGCCCAGCCGGAGCCCGCCATCGAGCCCCAGCCGGAACCGGCCGTCGCCGGAGCCGACCCGGAGGTACTTCGCAAGAACCTGCTGGCCTTGTGGTCCTCGGACGTCGGAGAGCGTCGGGCCGCCATTGCAGCGTTGGGCGAGACCCGGGACCAACGGGTAGTGCCCGTCCTGGGAGAGTTCCTGCGGGATCGGGATCCTCCTTTGCGGATGGCGGCGATCGTCGCGTTGGGCAAGGTGGCCGGTCCCGCTTCGGAGGATCTGCTGTGGAAGATGCTGTTCTGGCGGGCGAGCCTCCCGGAAGAGCGCAAGGCCGTGCTGCATGCGCTGGCCGAGCACGGCACGGACCGTGCGGCCGACCTGCTCGACGATCTCGGACGGCAGCTTCCGGGCGAATACGGGGAGCTGGCCCGGACGATCGCTGCAGAACGCTTCCCCGAGCGACTCGCCTGGCGTCGGGCACTGGAATCGGGGGACCGGAGCGTCCTGGCGGAGCAGCCGGCGGACGCCGAGCTGGTCGAGCTGCTGGCGAGGCTTTCGGAGTGGAGAGTGCCCGCCGGTCGGGCGGGGGCGGCGGAGGCGCTGGCCCGGCTCGAGGACTTGCGGGCCGTGCCTGCGCTGGCGACGGCGGCACGCTCGGGCCCAGTGAAGGTGAGACTTGCGGCCATCGGTGCGCTGGGCAAGCTTGCGAGCGTGGAGTCGGCCCATGCTTTGGCGGAGCTGGTTCGGCCGCCGAGTCCGGTGGGGCAGGCCGAGCAGGAGGCTGCGGTCCGGGCGCTGGTGGCTCACGACAGCCCCGCAGCGGCGGCGCTGCTGTTCGAGCTCTCGTTCGTGTCGGGCGAGGAGATCGAGCGTTGGGGATTGAGCGGGGAAGTGGATGCGCTGCTCGGGCGGAGGCTTGCGGAGCGGATGAAGAGCCGGGCATCTCCGACGACGAGCCCCGCAGCGGAAGTGGAGCTGTTGCTGGACATCCGCCAGCGGAGCTCGACTGCGCGCCTTCGGGCCGCGGTGGAGCGGGCCGGGGCGCTCCAGGCCGGTGTGTTGCCCGCACTGGTGCCGCTGCTGGACGACCAATCCGTCTCGTCGTCGGCTCTGGAGGCGTTGGGGCGCTACCAGGGAACCGAGGGGGTGCGGATTCTCGCCGCGTTCTCGGTCCGTTCTTCGGGGAGCATGGAGCTGCGCGAGCGGGCCATCCGGATCGTCGCGTCGCACACCGAGCTGGACGTGGCCCCGCTGATGCTCGAGATGTTCCGGAGGATGGAGGACGAGAACCTGAGGCGGGTCCTGGCCCGCGAGATGGTCCTGCGTTACCCGGATGTCGCTTCCCAGCACGGGCTCGACCGGCTGGAGCGGGACCGGCGCGGGTTGGTTCCGATGATGCTGGTCGGGGCTGCCCACGGGGCTGCGAACATGTGGCTGCTGTCGGAGGTATCGGCCCCCGGGGAGGACAAGATCATGGTCCTTCCCGCACTGGGGGGAGCGATTCTGGGGGCGGGGACCCCGTTGCTGCTGACGCTGGGCAAGGAGATCAAGCCGTCCGAGTCGCTCTGGGTGGGGACACTCGGGCTGTGGGGGATAACCGAGGGGCTGTTTCTTGCGGCTGCGATGGACCGGCACAAAC
>VGRX01000529.1 GCA_016875215.1 Deltaproteobacteria bacterium | reverse complement strand
CCCCGGAGTGTGCATCACCGACTGGGATTGCCCTGCCGGGTACTACTGCGACGCAGGCGGGACCTGCTTCCAGCAGATCGCTCCCGCTGGCTGCTCCGATGATGCCGATTGCATCCTGGGCGAAGGGTGCTTCTCGGAAGCGGATTGCCTGGGTGACAATTCGTTCTGCCAGTCCAACGGCCTGTGCTCCAATGCCCAGGCCTTCCACTGCGGTGCGGACCGGACGTGCCACTATGCCGGGCAGTGCTTCACCGACTTCGACTGCGGCCCGGGGTACTCGTGCTCTCCGGCCGGCTTCTGCCGGGAGGTGACCTGCTACGACGTGCCCTGCCCGTCCGGATACGTGTGCGCAGCGGACGGGAACTGCTACGCCACGCTGGACCGCTGCTACTCGGACTTCGATTGCATGGACGGCTATTTCTGCGCCCAGGACGGCGACTGCTACCAGGTCGTCGAGTGCCTTTCTGCAAGCGATTGCGGCCCGGGCTACTACTGCACCTTCGACAACGTCTGTGAGTTCCAGGGCTGCACGTCGGCCCTCGATTGCCCGGAAGGGTTCTACTGCGGCCCGGACGGGGCCTGCTACCTGCAGGACGTGTGCTACGACGATTTCGACTGTGCCTCCTACCAGGCCTGCATCAACGGATCGTGCCTGGACGTGTACACCTGCCTGGACGACAACGACTGTCCGTGGGGGGCAGTCTGTGACCCCGCCGGCTACTGCGTGGTGTACTAGGATTCTCTCCTCGCTTCCTTCCCGCTGATTCCCCGAGGGCTGAACGTCGAACGAAGGAGCCGGCAGGGCCGAAAGGCCGTCGGCGCCTCAACGCTCCAGGAACGCCCGGACGAGTGCCCCGGCGACCCCGCTGTCCCGGTGTATCGGCTGCAGCCGCGAGCGGACCAGGTCGCACCTGTCGCCCATCATCTCCTGGAGAGCGGCCAACAGGATCTCACCGTCGGACACGTCGATTTCGGGGTGGGGCTGGATGCCCCAGACAGGTCCCTTCCTCCACCGGACGGCCGCACACGCACAGTCATCCGACGCTGCCACGACTTCCCATTCGTCCGGCAGGGAGTGCACCTCGTCGAAGTGGGACGAAAAGACCAGCCACGGTGCGGGAAGGACCGAGAAGACCGGATCCGCTTTGGCCGCCGGAGCAGGGCGGGCCTCCACCCAGCCGAACTCCGGAGTCGGTGAGGCCCGGACGAACTGTTTCCCCGAGAGCGCCCGCACCGCGAGCTGATGGCCGAAGCAGCTCCCGAGAATCGGAATCCTCCGCTCCGCCAGCTCGCGGACGATCGCACATTCCTCCAGGATCCACGGAAGATCCAGGTTGATCGAGGTTTCGCTGCCGGTCAGGATGACATGGGTGAACCGGCCCAATGCCCCGGGCACCTCGCCGTCCGACACCCGGCAGCATTCCACCGCGTCTGAGATGTGCCGGGCCCAGTGTCGAAGTGGCTGGTAGACGTCCCGGCGTATCGCTGCATCCAGGACCAGCACACGTTTCTCATCAGACATCGTCGACCTCCCGCAAATCGGAGCGGACGCTTTCGTCCGCCGGATACCGATGTCGCCGGATACCTACCACACATGCGGTTCCAAGACCAGTCCCGCTTCCTTCCCGGGCCGGGTTATGGTACATTTCCCGGGGAGCATCGGAGGGGGGGAGATGCGCCGGTACCGGAGCGTGGTGATCTGGCTGGCGGGTGGATTCCTGGCCGGCCTTGTTCTGTCGGGATGCATCCGGTCGCGGTGCTACCAGAACCTGGACTGCGGCAAGGGGCAGGTGTGCGACCGGGTGCTCGGCGAGTGCATCGTGCCCGAATGCCACGCCGACCTTCCGTGTCCCGAGGGCTTCTACTGCGAGAACTTCCGCTGTGCCGCCGGTTGTGCCAAGGACGACGACTGCCAGAAAGGGGAGAAGTGCATCGGCGCCCGCTGCCTGCCCTTCCGGGAGGAGTGCAACTGCCTGGCAGCTACCGACTTCTGCCTTGCGGATCGCAATCCGAATTCGGCCTCCTACCTGCAGAAGGTGTGCGTGTCGGACCACAAGCAGTCCGGGGTCGCCCTGTTCTTCGGCTCGGTCGGATGCCCGCACTGCTGGACCCTGTACGGGCAGGTTCGTGAGATGCAGCAGGAGCTGACCGGACAGGGCTACTCGCCCAGTCTGGTCTTCGTGAACATCAAGTCCGTGGATGCAACTCCGGAGAAGATCGCCAAGGGGATGAGCGACGTCACTACGCCGATCGTCCAGGACGGCGAGCAGGTCGGTATCTGGGATGCGTACCTGGCGGACTGGTACCACCTCGTGCTGGTCGACCAGAGCGGGTGCATTGCGGCCCATTTCGGCCCGCTGTCCTCGCAGGGGCTCGAAGGGGAGGAGGGGACGCAGGTGTTCGCTGCCTGGAAACAGGCGATGGAAGCCCAGTGCACCCCTGCCGAGCCCGATGTCCGCGGGGACGGATTCTCTGACGGTGTGTCGGACGTGCCCGACGGATTCGGGGATGCCGACGGCGCGACTGAATCGAGTCCGGATCCGGGAAGTGGGCCCGACGTCGGCGAAGCGGACGGAGGCACTCCGCCGGAAGTCGACGTGGCGGAGCTCGTGGACGCTGCAGCGGAGGCCGACGATGGCTCGGACTCGGGTGAGGGAGGGGGGGGCGACGACGTCCCGCCGTTCGAGCTGGCGGAGGTATGCCAGGTCGTCCAGACGGCTCCCGTCCCGCTGGGCGGACCGGTTCCCTATTTCCTGTGCATGGATCGCAACAGCAGCTCGGCGGGGTACCTCAAGGGGTTTTCGCCGCCCCTCCTGTCGGAGAAGGTCTGGATTGCGTATTTCGGGGCCTGCACCTGAGGGTCCTGCCAGCAGCAGGTTGCTGCTCTCGATGCCGTATTGAAGGAGCACCCGGAGTGGTCGGGCAAGGTCGTGGGGCTCATGGTGAACCAGTCCCTTGCCGAATCAGGGCTCGATGCCTGCTCACAGTCGACCACCCTGCCCATCGGGCAGGATGACGAGGCGGCCGTGCTGTGGGCTGCGTTGGGAGCGACCTACAACTCGGTGGCGATCGTGGATGCCAAAGGGAAGCTGGTGCACCGGATCGAGCCTGTGACGTTTCCGGACGACGCGGACGTGGTTGCCGGCGTGGTGAAGGCGCTGCTGAAGTAGAGGGAGGCGCTGCCGGGACCGGAGGGATTTT
>VGRX01000528.1 GCA_016875215.1 Deltaproteobacteria bacterium | reverse complement strand
ACGTGGGGGCCCCTCATCCACAGCTCGCCGACTTCTCCCGGAGCTGCCGGACTTCCGTCCTTCCGGGCGATCCGGGCATCGCAATAGGGCATCGCGGTACCGACTGAACCGGCGCGGGAGAGGGCCTGGTCCGGCGGCAGGAAGAAGCAGTTGGGACCGGCCTCGGTCATGCCGAAGCCCTGCGTGAGGGTCAGCCCGCTGCGCTCGTACTCGCGGATCAGGGCAAGCGGAAGCGGAGCACCGCCCCCCAGGCAGAGGCGGAGACGGCTCCGACCTGGGGCCGAACCGGCCCGTGATGCGATGCCGGTGGCGTGCGTCGCCGGCCCCGGAGCGTGCGGCGAGAGGTCACGAGTCCCGGGAACCCGGTCCCGGGCGGCCTCGAAGAAGCCGGGGGTCTGTGCCAGCATGCGGAAGATCACGGGAACGCCGAACAGCACAGACACGCTCCCCGACGCGATGGCATCGACGACCGCCGGGGCGCAGAACGCATCGTGCACGTGGACCGTGCCTCCTGCCTGGAGGAGCGGCAGTGCCAGCACGTTGAGCGCCCCGGTGTGGAACAGCGGGGTGAACAGCAGCGTCTCGTCTGCGCCCGTCAGCTGCCAGGCAAGGATCGTGTTGATCCCGTTGAAGAAGATCTGCCGGTCGGGGATCATCGCTGCCTTGGGGCGCCCGGTGGTCCCGGATGTGAAGAGGAGAAGGGCGGGGGCCGGGTGGGGAGACCTCACCGCCGCCGCCCGGATTTCGGGAGAGGTTGGGAGGGGGGAACTCACCGCCGCCATTCCGCATCCCCCGGGAAGACGCAGCTTCCCGGCCGTGTCCCGGAATGCGTCGTCGTGCAGCAGCACCTTGGGCCGGGCCAGCTCCAGCAGGGCATCGAGCTCGGGCACGGCCAGGCGCCAGTTGAGCGGTGCGAGGGTCGCCCCGACCCTGCGACAGGCGAAGAACAGCGCGAAGAAGTCCGGGTGGTTGCGTGCGAGCAGTGCGACGCGATCTCCGGGAGCCACGCCGAGCTGGGCAGCGAGCCGAGAGGACCAGGCATCTGCGTCCCGATCGAGTCTGCGCCAGGTGACGGCTCCGTCGGGTCCGGTGAGTGCGACCCGGTCGGGCGTGTATGCGGCCCAGCGGCGGGCATGGTCAACGAGCGAGGCATTCTCCCACACGGCTTCCTCCTGCTGGCGGGCGATGCTGCAATGCAACATGGAGAATATGGGCTATCTGGGCCGCTGTCAAGTCGGAATTGCTGCAATGCGAGATCCTGCTGGGCGTGCGATGCCGCGGTTGCGAAGTGTCCGTTCGGACGGCGGGGCGTCACCGGAAGGGGGACGGGCCGGCAGGATTCGTGCGAGGTGGAGAAAGCGGGCTTTGACGAGTCAGAGCTGCTTGGTGAGATATGCCCTGCGGTCCTGGACGAACTCGATGAGGTTCATGGGGTCCCAGTCGGAGCCGTAGTCGCCGACGGAATGCTGGTAGTCCTTGAACGGGAACATCGGCTTGGGGTCGGCCTTGACGTGGTCCCGGATCAGCAGGTCGATCGTCTCGATCCAGCCGCGCTGCACGTCCTCCTGGAAGAGTCCGTCCAGGAGCTCGCCCACATAGGATTCGTACCGGGCGCGCCAGGCGGGGATGGCAAGGATGCGTTTTCCGAGCGGGCGCTGGGATTCGCCGCACCAGGGGGGGAAGAGGGGGCCGCCGGTGTGCTCCGGGGACGCCTTGCACTTGCTGGCGCCATAGGTCTTGTTGAGGTCCCAGGGGATGAAGACCCACTTGTCGTTGTCGGGGCGGTGGTAGAGGAAGAAGCTGTCGAGTTTCTCGAGGTATCCTTCATAGTCGGAGATCACGACTGCGACGGCGAGGTACCGGAGGAAGAGGTCGACCTCGAACACGTCTTCGAGGGCGGCCTGGAATCCCTCGTCCGGGGTATTGTTGACGAGGTCGAGGAATGCGATGAGGTCTGCGTAGTCGTTGAGGGAGGGGTCATCCTCATTGGTCTTGAGCACGAAGCCGCAGCCCGCGGGTTCCTCGCAGGAGGTGACGATGTAGTCCGTCTTCTTGTCGCCACGGTAGACCAGGGAGCAACCCGGAGCGACGCACTTGTACAGGTTGCCGTCATCCGCACCCGCTTCGGTTCCGAACCAGACCTTGAGGAAGCGCTTGTCGATCTCCTGGACCATGGTGTAGACGCCGAGGCCCTCGCCATCGACCTCGAGCGTGACGGAAGCGGAGCGGGCAGCGGGAACCCCCATGGAGCGGTACATGCGGGACGCGAGGATCTCACGCATGTGGCTCGGGTCGGGCTTGTCGTTGAGGAGATGCACCGAATCGAGCCCCATGAAGTGGGGCGCCTCGAAGTAGTCGAAGTTCACCTTGAAGGAGTACTTCTTCTCTTCCTTTCCGGTTCCGGAGGAGAGGATGCCCTTGAGGCGGATGCCGACGTTGTCTACCGCTTCTCCGTTGAAGAGGAAGCTGCCTGCGACGTAGTCCATCGTGCCCTGGGTCAGGAATGCGTTGACGAGCGGAGCGAGCCCGCCCGAGAGCTGGAGCTCCACCGCAGGGACGCTGTCGGTCGGGAATACGGGGGCAAGCTCTTCCGTGGGGTCTGGGAGAGGCGTCGGCGCCGGCTCGTTGGCCGAGCATGCCCACAGAATGAGCGTCAGAATCGACAAGGATGACAGAGCGAGAGGCCGTCTCATCTTCGGAAACCCTCCTAGTTCGCGGGAAGCCGGCAGATGGCGGGGAAGGGGGAGGCGCATTCCTTGTCCTGCCAGTCGCCTTTCTCGGTCGGGCTCAGGGCCGCACAGTTCTGGCTCGTCTTTCCGTCCGGCTGCTCCTTGGCCCATCGGTCGTAGGGGAGCGGATTGCCTCGAGCATCGACGTAGATCCCCTCCTCCTCGATGTCGTTGACGCCGATCCACCAATAGCCGGGGGAGAGCTGCTGCGAGCGCTCGACGAGGAATGCCTGTTCCTGCTCGTCCAGGGGGACCGCCAGCCGTCCGCCGGCCCTCCCACACGCGTCGTCCGCCTGCTTCCAGCCGCAGGAGGAGAGCAGGAACTTGAACTTCGTCCCCTCGAACGTATCGTCCGTGGACGGTCCCGTGTCGGACGTGCAGAGCTTCCAGTTGTCGTAGAAGGCTGCCCGTTGCTGGACAAAGTCGCGAAGCAAAACAAGCTGGTCGAAGTGGTCCTGCGTCGAGAACGGCT
>VGRX01000527.1 GCA_016875215.1 Deltaproteobacteria bacterium | reverse complement strand
TGTTGGTCCCAGGGCGAGCTCGATGCGCTCTTCGAACAGGGGCTCGTCGAGCGCCGATCGCACGTGCAGAAGGGGGGCCCCGGTGCCGTCTTCGAACGGATCCTCACCGCCCCCCCCCCTCCCGATGGCCCCCCCCCTTCCGGTCCCCGGCAGCAGGAGGTCCTCGACCTGGTTCGCACCCGAGGGCCGATCACCATGACCGAGGTACGCGAGGTCATCCCCGCTGCGGACCGGGTCGTGCCGCTCCTCGTGGCCCGCAAATGGCTCAACGAGGAGCGCCGCCGCTCCTTCCGCCAGGTCTCGGCCGGCATGAGCATACCGTCCGCCCCGGAGCGACTCAACGCGTCCCAGGTCGACGTCATCGGGAAGCTCCTCACCGCACTCGAGAGCCGCCGGTTCTCCCCCTTCCTCCTCCACGGCGTGACCGGCAGCGGGAAGACCGAGGTCTACATCCACGCCGCCAGGAAGGCGCTCGACGCAGGCCGAACCGCACTCATCCTGGTCCCGGAGATCGCCCTGACTCCCCAGCTCATGGCGATCTTCGAAGCCCGCTTCCCCGGACAGGTGGCCATCCTCCACTCCGGGCTCGGCCCCGGCGAGCGCTACGACCAGTGGAGCCTCGTCGCCGAGGGCAGGCTGAGGATCGTGCTGGGGGCCCGCTCCGCCATCTTCGCCCCCCTCGATTCCCTCGGCCTTCTCGTGGTCGACGAGGAGCACGAACCCTCGTTCAAGCAGGACGAACGCCCCTTCTACTCCGCCCGCGACCTCGCCCTGGTCCGGGGCCGCATGGCCGAGGCCGTCGTCGTCCTCGGCAGCGCGACCCCCAGCCTCGAAAGCTTCCAGAACTGCTCGACCGGGCGATTCACCCGGCTCTCCCTCCCCGAGAGGGCCACCCCCCGCTCCCTCCCCGATGTCCGGCTGCTCGACCTCAGGCAGGCCCGCTATGCGGACAGCGACAAGGTGTTCTCCGAACCCCTGGCCGACGCACTGAAGGCCAACCTCCAGGCCGGCTTCCAGAGCATCCTGTTCCTCAACCGGAAGGGGTTCGCAGCGTTCCTCCTGTGCGAGCAGTGCGGCTTCGTCCCCGGCTGCCCCAACTGCTCCATCTCGCTCACCTGGTACCGACAGGCCTCCGTCCTGCGCTGTCACTACTGCCAGCACGCGGCCACCCGTCCCGCTGCCTGCCCCACCTGCG
Source organism: Deltaproteobacteria bacterium (assembly GCA_016875215.1). Lineage (GTDB taxonomy): Bacteria > Myxococcota_A > UBA9042 > CAIXZC01 > CAIXZC01 > CAITUV01. The sequence continues at coordinate 2,015 of VGRX01000527.1, read as the reverse complement.
GCCAGCCCGAAGGGCTCAAACAGATCGGCTTCGGCACGGAGCGCGTCGAAAGCGCACTCCGCCAGTTCCTTCCCGATGCCCGCGTCGCCCGCGTCGACAGCTCGATCTCCTCCGGCAAGGGATTCGCCAGAGTGCTTGAAGCCTTCCGCAAAGGGGACCTCGACATCCTGGTCGGAACCCAGATCGTGGCCAAGGGACACGACTTCCCCAACGTGACCCTCGTCGGGGTGCTCCTGGCCGACCTCGGCCTCTCGTTCCCCGACTTCCGCTCCGCGGAACGGACATTCCAGCTCCTGACCCAGGTCGCAGGTCGCGCCGGCCGAGGCAAACGTCCAGGCTCCGTGCTGGTACAGACCTACTTGCCGACGCACTACGCACTGACCCATGCCCAGCGCCACGACTTCTCCGGCTTTGCTCAGGAAGAGCTGAGCCACCGCCGCATGCGCCGCTTCCCCCCGTTCGCCTGCCTGGCTCTCTTCCGCTTCTCGGGAGAGGATCTCGGCAAGGTCCAGGAGCAGGCATCGCTGGCCACCCGCGTCCTTTCGGCCGCTGCCGACCGCGTCGCCGGCAGCGACGTGATGGGCCCCTCGCCCGCCCCCATCGCCATGGTCCGCAACCGCCACCGGCTCCAGGTGCTCGTCCGCTGCCCCGATCGTCCCCGCCTCCAGAAGCTGCTGGAGCACGCGGTCCCGCGCCTCCAGGAACAGCTCTCCCGTTCGGGAACCGTCCGCTGGGACGTCGACGTGGACCCCATCAATCTGATGTAAGGAGAAGGGGGTGAACTACACCATGGCTTCCGGGACTCCGTCGGACCTGCGCGTCGCCGGGCCGGAGAACCGGTGCGCCAGGTTCAGCCGCACCAGCAGCCAGAGCGCCACGACCAGCACCAGCAGCACCCCCGCCACCAGCCACCGGTTGTATTCGATCTTGTAGAAGATGTTTCCCTTGCCCGCCTGCTGCGGCTCGAGCACCGGCGCCGGCAGCCCGTACTGCGTGGCCAACTCCTTCACGTTCGAGATGTGGATCACGGGGACCCCCTGCGCAGCGAACCGCACCATGATCGAGTCGACCTCCGCCGCGTTCGGAGGCATGCGCTTGTTGACGCCGGGCCGGAACAGGTGCTTGCCCACCACCGTCCCCACCGAGATGGTGCCTCCTCCCACGTTCACGTAGGCCTTGATCGGTCGCTCGCCCGCCGCCTCCTCGTAGATCGCCATGCGCTGGTCGATGGCATCGACGATCGTCCTCGGCCAGAGGAGCGGGAGCTTCACCTTCTGGATGATCGCCTTGAGCGCTTCCTTGCCCTCCTTGGACATGCCGTGCCCGCGGTCGGCAACGCCGCCCACCGACGCTGCCAGGCTGTGGTGCTTGAAGACGCCCACGGAGAACAGGTGGCTCTCCATCTCGACCCACGTGAAGCCCGGGATGTTGGCTCCCCACTCCGACGCCGAAGCGCTCGAGATGATGATCGGTTCCACGTCCAGGGCATCGCACGCGGCCAGCGTCGCGACGTTGAGCGCCGGAAACGAGCCCGAGAAGCCCACAGCGACGACGTCGCCGGCCTCCACCCCGGCCTTCTTGAGCATGTGCACCGCCACCGCAGCGAAGTTGGGGTTGATCGTGGTCTGCTTGGAATCCAGGTAGCCGGTGTTGCTGGTGACCTGCGAGAACGGCCATCCGACGAGACCCGAGCCGGTCGGGTCGTTCTCCAGGTCGAGCGGCACGTCGAGCTTCTCCCGCAGCTTGCGCAGCTCCTTCATGGCCGTGTCCATGTGTCGGGCTGCCTTGAGCTTGGACGGATAGTAGTCCTGTTTCACTTCGATCTTGAGGGACTCGACCGCAACGATTCCGCCGATGGCCATGAAGGCAATCAGGACGAGGACGTTGCGGGAAACGTTCTTGGGCCGCCAGTAGATTCCTTTCATGGTCTAGAGCTCCCCTCCGACAACCAGAATCAGCACGAGCCTGGTCAAGACGGCGGCAGTGGTCAGCGTGCAAAGGGTCTCGCCCCACCC
>VGRX01000526.1 GCA_016875215.1 Deltaproteobacteria bacterium | reverse complement strand
CCCCCGCTCGGCCAAGGTCGAGGAGATGGTCGCCTGGGCCCGGGCAGGGGGCGAAACGGTCGAGGCCGCGGTCAACGGCGACTACTATCCGCCCGGTCTTGCATCCAGGGACCCGCTCGGACTCCTGATCGCACGAGGACGCATCCTCTCTGCCGCACGCGGCACAACCGGCCTGCTGCTGGACAGCCAGAACCGGGCGCACGTCGGGCGATACCCGGTGGAAATGCGGGTCGTCGGAGACGGCGTCGACCTGGGCGTGGCCGACATGAACCGCAAGGCTGGACGGAACGAGGCCGTCCTGTATGCCGGCCGATTCCGCACGAAGAGCGAGGCCCAGTGGGGCTGCACGGCCCTGCGCCTGCTGCCCCCGATCGGCGAGCCGATGGTGAACCGGACCGTGCCCGCGACCGTCGTGGCCGTCGGTGACGCCGGACGGATGCGCAAGCTCGAAGCCGACGAGTACCTCCTGGTTGCCTGCGGCAAGGCCGCCGAGGCGCTTGCCGGAGTGAGCGAGAGCACGCAGCTTTCACTGGAGACACGGGTACCCGACGTGGATTGGGTCCCGGTCGAGGCGCTCTCCGGCGGCCCGAGGATTCTGCGGGAGGGACGGGTGAGCATCGAGACCCGGGAAGAGAGACTCACCCCCGGCATGAAGGGGTGGGTACCCAAAAGGCATCCCAGGACCGCGGCCGGAACAGGGGGAGACGGCAGAACCCTGTTTCTGCTCGTGGCCGAGGGCAGGTTGCCTCATACCGAAGGCATGACTGCCGCCGAAGCTGCCTGCGTGCTGCGTCACGCAGGGGCAAGCGATGCGCTGCTCTTTGACGGAGGGGGATCGTCGTCGCTCCTCCTGGGGGAGAAGTTCGTGAACAAGCCGCAGATGTGGCGCAATCGGTCGGGAAGGTCCGTGGCCGACACGCTGGCGGTCGTGCGGGCAGGCGGACCGACCGGACAGAAGAAGGAGTGACGGTGGCGCTGGCATTGTCCATTCTGTTGCTGGCATGGCCGACGGTCGAGACCGGGCCTCTAGACTCGACTTCAGCCATTCCTGCCTGCTGCGGTCGGCCCCCGCCGGCCGGCGCTGCCCCGGCCGAGAGCGACTACGACGCCGCTGTCGATGCCGACGCCGATGCCGCCGGAGCGGAGAAGGAGTGCAGGAAACTGGACGCGGACGACCCCGCTCTCGCCGAGGTGCTCGAGCAGGCGGAGATCGTGGGGAAAGTCAGCCGTCTTACCGGCGGAAACATGATCAAGTACGTGTTCCGGCTGAAGGACGGAAGCCCGGAAGGGCTCAAGGTCGTGTTCAAGCCCGCCCAGGTGGGAGATTGGGGAGACTGGAAGAACGAGATCGCGGCTTACCGGATCGACCAGGCGCTGGGCTTCCGGCTGGTCCCTGCGACGGCCCGGAGGGAGCTGCCGTTCTCCCTGTTCGACCTGTCCGACCCGAAGGTCGCCGCGGCGCTCCGGCCCGATGCCCTGGAACCTCCGGGGCCGGACGAAACCGTCGAAGGTGCGCTGCAGGTCTGGGTCCCCTCGTCCCATGTTGCGGAAGAAGGCGAGGGGAGGGCGTGGGCCGAGAAGATGCTGACCGAGCTGGGGACCACGGCCGGGGATCTGGAGGACCGCGTCACGGCTGCCGTCTTCGTCCGGCTCGTGATCTTCGACTTCCTCCTGAGCAACCCGGATCGGTACTCCGGCGGGAACATGTTGAGGGATTCCGGAGGCCGCTACTGGGCCATCGACAACGCCGGTGCGTTCGTCGGTTGCGTGCGCCCGAAGACCGATCTCCTCAAGCTCAGACGGTTCGAGAAGGTGGCGGTGGAGCGTCTCAAGAAGCTCGACAGGAAGACCCTCCGCACGCAGTTGAAAGGACTCCTGACGGATGGCCGGTTTCGCACGTTCTGGAAACGGCGCCGGGAGGTGCTCGAGAGGGTTCGCGAGCTGAGCTCCAAACTGGGGAAGAGCAAGGTTCTCTTCTGAGCAACTCACCCGGCTTTGCCGGCCGAGGTGGTTTCCAGGACAGCCCTGAGGGAGGTGTCATTGGAGGGCGGTGGGCAGCGGAGGCGAGGCTCTCGGCCTGCCGGGATGCGCGGTGCCGAGGGGGGGCCGACCCGAGTCGGCAGGCGCCGTGGGCAGTGAGGAGGGGATGGGAATGCACAGGGGATTGAGCTCGGCATTGGTCCTGGCCCTGGCAGTGCTGCTGGGGGTTCCGTGCTTCGGGGTTGCCCCCGCCACGCCCCGGACCACCGAGGAGGACCGGGCCGAGCCCGAGCCGGAGGCCGGGACGCTCATCACGCCGCCCTACCTGCTCTGGCCGGGGGAAGGGAAGATGGCGATCCGCTTCGAGGTCCAGGGGAAGCGTGAGACCCGTGTCGTGCTGAGGGGACCGACGGGCCAGGAGCGGATCGTGGTCCCCGTGGCTGAGCCTGCGCAGCGCCTCGCTGCCGAGCTTGCCGGGCAGGTCTACCGGGCCGGCCTGGCCGATCTGCTGTCCTGCCGGGAGTACGCGTACCGGGTCGAGCCGTTCGAGGAGGGATTCCCCCATCGATTCACGGCGCTGCCTGCGGCCGGAACCACCTGTCCCGGCGGCTTCCGGATCGTCGTATTTGGCGACACGCGATGGGGAGACGAGCGCCATGCGGAGGTGATGCGGCAGATGCATCCGTACCGGCCGGCTCTTCTGCTGAACGTGGGAGACATCGTGAACGAGGCCCGGCGGGTGAACGAGTGGCGGCGGTTCTTCCGCATCGAGAAGGACGTGGCCGGGGATGCGCCCATGGAGATGGCCCCCGGGAACCACGAGGGCTACCTGGACCCGAAGTTCGGCGCTGCCATGATGGACCGGTACTTCGGTCTTCCCGGGCGGCCGGGAACCGGGCACCGTTCGTTCGACGTCGGCCCGCTGCACGTGGTCGTGCTCGACCTGTACTGGGGAACCTCGATGAGCGAGCGGGGCCTCAAGTGGCTCGAGCAGGACCTGTCCGCGGTCCCGGACGACCGGTTCCGAATCGTGGTCATGCACGAGCCGGGCTTCAGCTTCAGCCGGCACCGGGTGTACTCGACCATCCGCAACCTGAGGAAGGTGTTCGCACGCCACCGCGTGGCAGCGGTGTGCGGCGGCCACTCGCACATCTACGAGCATTTCCTGGCGGACAAGGTTCACTACCTCACGCTCGGAGGGGGGGGCGCACCGCTGCACCAGCCCCGCATGGCC
>VGRX01000525.1 GCA_016875215.1 Deltaproteobacteria bacterium | reverse complement strand
ACCTGGTCAAGACGCTCTTCCTGAATCCCGAGCTCGCGTTCGCCCACAACATCAAGCTCAAGGCGAAGTACGACCGCATCGAGCTGAGCGAGGTTCGCTGCGAGGAGGTGGAGACCGACGGGGACATGGACGTTCTGATCGTCTCGTTCGGCACCATGGCCCGGGTGTGCCGGACTTCGATGGACTCTCTGCGGAGCAAGGGGCTGAAGGTGGGGCTGATCCGGCCGATCTCGCTCTATCCGTTCCCGCTGGAGGAGATCCGCAGGGCCGCATCCCGGGCGAAGCTGGTCGTGAGCGTGGAGCTGTCGATGGGGCAGCTCGTGGAGGACGTGGACCGGGCGGTCCGGGGGCAGGCGCCGGTGCGCTGGTACGGCAAGGCGGGCGGCCTGGTTCCGATACCGGACGAGGTGACCGAAGCGATTCTCGGGATGGTGGAGGGATAGCCATGGCGGTGACCGTGTTCAAGCGTCCTGAGGCACTGAGCAAGAACATCACCCACTACTGCCCCGGGTGTACCCATGGGATCATCCATCGACTGGTGGCCGAGTCGCTGGACGAGCTCGGGCTGCGGGAGCGGACCGTGGGAGTCGCACCCGTGGGGTGCGCGGTGCTTGCGTACAACTACTTCACTGTGGATTTCCAGGAGGCGGCGCACGGGCGGGCCCCGGCCGTGGCAACCGGGCTGAAGCGGACCCGGCCCGACCTCATCGTGTTCACCTACCAGGGGGACGGTGACCTCGCCTCCATCGGCACAGGCGAGATCATCCATGCCGCCAACCGCGGGGAGAAGATCACGGTGATCTTCGTGAACAACGCCATCTACGGCATGACGGGGGGGCAGCTCGCTCCCACGACGATGCCGGGCCAGGTGACCACGACGTCGCCGCTGGGGAGAGACGTGGACCAGGTCGGGCATCCCATGCGGGTCGCGGACATGCTGGCCACGCTGAGGACACCGGCGTACATCGCCCGGACCGCGGTACACACGCCCCGGATGATGGTCCAGGCCAAGCAGTGCATCAAGCGGGCATTCGACTACCAGGCCCGGGGCGTCTGTTTCTCGCTGGTGGAGGTGCTGTCCACCTGTCCGACGAACTGGGGGATCGCTCCGGTGGAATCCACTGCATGGCTCGAGCAGAACATGGCACCGTACTTCCCCATCAAGGAGTACAAGCGGCCGGAGGAGGGTTGACATGCAGCACGAGGTGGTCTTTGCCGGATTCGGCGGGCAGGGGATCATGCTGGCCGGTCAGATCCTCGCGTACAGTGCCATGGAGGAGGGGTTCAACGTGGTCTGGCTGCCTTCGTACGGACCGGAGATGCGCGGGGGGACGGCCAACTGCAGCGTCGTGGTCTCGGACCGTCCGATTGCGTCTCCCATCGTGCCCCGTCCCGGCACGGCCGTAGTCATGAACAACCCCTCTCTGGAACGGTTCGGTCCCGCGGTAAAGCCGGGCGGATGCCTGATCATCAACAGCTCGCTCGTCAACATCGAGTGCACCCGGGCGGATGTCTGCAAGATCCTGCTTCCGGCCAACCAGATGGCCATCGATCTCGGCAGCGGGAAGGCTGCGAACATGGTCGTTCTGGGGGCGTACGTGGGGGCCACCGGGGCGGTATCGTTCGAGGTGCTGACGGCATTCATGAAGAGGAAGTTTGCTTCCAAGCCGCAGTTCGTGGAGCTGAACGTGAAGGCACTGGCAGCCGGCCGCGACGTTGCGGAGGCCGCGGTGAGAGGAGGCAGTTGATGGGGAAGGCGGAGATCGTGGACATCCTGTCCAGGCATGTCCCGCAGGAACAGTCGCTCATCGAGATCCTGCACGACATCCAGCTTCGGTTCAGGCACCTCCCTCCGGAAACGCTGTCCGAGGTGGCCCGGCACTGCTCGGTTCCCCTGGCGCGGGTTTACTCGGTGGCCACATTCTACACGGCATTCACCTTCACGAAGAAGGGGGACACCGTGTGCCGCATATGCATGGGGACGGCCTGCCACGTGAAGGGTGCCCAGCTCATCCGGGAGGAGGCCGAGAAGATGCTCGGGATCGCCCCCGGCCAGACCACGCCGGACGGGAAGTACTCCCTCGAGGTGGTCAACTGCGTCGGGGCTTGCGCCATGGCCCCGGTCGTCATCGTGAACGAGGCCTACCAGGGGAAGTTCCGGCCCATGGACCTGAAGAAGCTCCTGGGCAGGGGGGAATAGCATGAGACAGACTCTGGCAACGTTGCCGGCGCTGCGGGAGAAGCTGAAGGCCGAGCGAAGCCTGCTTCGCTGCATCATGGTCTGCTGCGGAACGGGGTGCCGGGCCCGGGGTGGCATGGAAGTGGCCGACGCCATACGGGACGAGCTGGCTGCCGCAGGTCTGGCCGACACGGTCAAGGTGGAGCTGACCCGCACGGGTTGCCATGGCTGGTGCGAGCAGGGCCCGATCGTGACCTTCGAGCCGGAAGGGGTGTTCTACACCCAGGTCAAGCCGGAGAAGGCCCGGGAGATCGTGGCCTCGTTCCAGTCGGGCGAGCCTGTGCAGAAGCTGCTCTACCGGGATGCGAAGACCAAGCGTCATCTCGTGACCTACCACGAGGTCCCGTTCTACTCGAAGCAGACCCGATGGGCCATGCGGAACGTCGGTCGCATCGCACCGACCGAGATCGGGCAGTACGTCGCCCGGGACGGCTACAAGGCACTCGAGAAGGTGCTGTCCGGCATGTCTCCTGAGGATGTGATCTCCCAGGTCGAGAAGGCCAGGCTCCGGGGTCGCGGCGGGGGCGGGTTCGATGCCGGACGGAAGTGGCGCTCCTGCCGCAAGGCCGCAGGAGACGTGAAGTACGTGATCTGCAACGGCGACGAGGGGGATCCGGGCGCGTTCATGGACCGCTCCATCATGGAGGCCGATCCGCACGGCGTGCTCGAAGGGATGATCCTCTGTGCCTATGCGGTCGGTGCCCGGGAAGGGTACATCTACGTGCGGCAGGAGTACCCGCTGGCGGTGGAGCATCTCGGGATGGCGATTGCGGCGGCCCGCGAATACGGCCTGCTGGGTGAGGGCATCCTCGGCACCGACTTCTCCTTCGACATCCGGATCGCTCGGGGCGGCGGTGCGTTCGTGTGCGGAGAATCGTCCGCACTGATGCGCTCCGTCGAGGGCAGGCCCGGAGAGCCGAGGGCCAAGTACGTCCATGCCACCGACCGAGGCCTGTTCGACAAGCCGACCGTGCTCAACAACGTCGAGAACC
>VGRX01000524.1 GCA_016875215.1 Deltaproteobacteria bacterium | reverse complement strand
CCCCAACGGATACGGTGGCGGCAAGACAGAGGCCCCGCTCAACGCCGACGGCAAGATGGCGCCGGCCGGGATCAGCCGGAATTCCTGGCTGACCAACTATGTTTCCAAGATCGACGACGGCATGTGGGACACGAACTCCGGTGACGGGCTGCACTCCAAGAAGCACCACCAGCAGGTGACCGACTTCCTGAAGTCCTACAAGTACAGGAACCCGACCTCGCTCATGACCTGCTCTTCCTGTCACGACCTGCACGGCGAATCCGGCCTGTCCCACCAGATCCTGGACAAGCTGGACAGCGCCAACGCGGGGGAAGGGATGTGCCTCGGGTGCCACGGCCCCAACTTCCCCGCCGGCGCCACGACGGCCAAGCGGATCCAGAACCACTACGGGGCCCTCGGGGTCGCCAACATCCCCATGGGAGACATCTCGTGCGCCCAGTGCCACATGCCCAAGACGGCCAAATCCGGTGCCGGCAACGCCCAGGCCACGATCTCAGGTACCAAGTACTTCCACGGGGACATCTCCTCCCACGTCTTCGATGTCCCCCTCCGCACCGGCATCAAGACCAAGGGGGCCGAGATGATGGCGATCCCGTACACGAACGCCTGCGGTACCTGCCACAGCCAGACCCCCTGATACTCCGCCACAGCGTCAGCGTGCCTTGCTGCGCCCCCCGGGGTGGGGCGCCAAGCACGACAGTGGGAATCCCCGTGACCTGACGGGCGCATAGCTCAGCCGATGCGTCCTCCCGCCAATCGGCGACGGCGACGGCGACGTCAACGACAACGTCAACGAGCGCATGGCCCAGGCAGTCCCTTGTGGATAGAACCCAAGGTTCTGCAGATGCCGATTGAGTGATGTCGGCCGTTGTGCTACATTGGCACTTGGAGTGACACACAGGCAGCAGAGGTGGAAGATGAAGACCGTGTCGGTGAGAGAGCTGAGAGAGGTGCTTGCCCGGCTCGAGCACCTGTTGGAGGTGGAGGGGGAGATCCGCGTGGCAAGGCGGGGACGCTCCATAGCCCGCCTCCTGCCGGTCTCTGCGCCCCGCAAGGCCCCTTCCCACAAGAGCCTGAGAGATTCGATGCCCCGCATGGAGGTGAGCAGCGAGGATCTCGTCCGCGCGGACCGGGAGGGGCGCTGATGGACGCCGTGTTCCTGGACACGAGCGCCCTGGCCAAGTGGTACATCAACGAGCATCTCTCCGCCCGGGTGGAGGCCTTCGTGAGGAAGAACGCTCCTTTGGCCATCAGCAGCCTGACGGACGTGGAGATGTGCAGCCTGCTGGCCAGGCGGCGCCGTGAGGGCGCGTTCGACGCGGGCATGGAAAGCCGGGCGTACGCCACATTCCGGGAGGATGTGCGGCGGGGGTTCCTGGTGCAGCACCCCGTGACCGAGTCGGCGATGACCGGGGCAAGCAAGCTGTTCGCCATGCTGCCCGAGATCCCGCTGCGCACCCTCGACGCCATGCAGCTCGCCATCGCGCAGGACCTGGGATGCGGGAGATTGGCAACGGCGGACAAGGTGATGGCCGCCGCTGCGGCGGAGCTGGGCTTCTCGGTGGTCAGGTTCTTTCAGGGGTAGCAGACCGTGGGAGCGGGCCACCCGACGGCCGGTGCAGCGAGATGGACCACGCTCCGGACCGCCTCCCAGGCCCTGCGGAACACCTCGTTCGGCGCCACCGGCCGAGTCCCGGGGCCCGGAACCGGATCCGCACCGGCATCGACCACCCCGCCAAGCAGAAACGGCCAGTCCCACATCTACTCGCACACGACGCCCTCGTCCGTCTCGCCGTCACAATCGTCGTCGTGGTTGTTGCACACTTCGGCCTTGGCCAACTTGCCCTTGCACTCCGTCAGCCCGTCGAGCATGCAGGTCTGAGTCCCCGGACAGGTGCCGAACTCGCTGGTGATCGGGCAGGTCCCGACGGCCTGCTCGTAGATGTACTTCGGCTGGCACTGGCCGCACGAGCCGTCGCCGGGCAGGCAGATGTCCGAAGGCTCGCCCGTCTCGACATTCAACACAGTCACGCAGGTTCCGTCCTCGCCGCACTGCCCCTGCCAGCACTTGTGGTAGGGCACGCAGAACGAGCCGGTCGGCCCGAAGTCCGCGCAGAAGAGATTCATGTGCACCGCGATTCCCTCACAGTCCTTCGTCTTCGAGCACGGGCGGCAGACGTTGACCCCCTCGTGCACGCAGGTGTACGCGACGTCCGGTCCATCCAGACGGACCTGCTTGCAGTTCCAGCCTTGGGGGCACTCCTCGCCACACCCCCCTCCGCAGACCTTGCCGGTCCACGAGTAGTTGGCATCGACGCACTCGCCGCCGTAGCACTCCTTGTGCTCCAGGCACTCGTCCCCCCACTCGCCGCAGTGGCAGGGAGTCTCCTTGGCCCCGGGAAGCATGGCGCAGGGGCAGTCGGTGCAGAACTGCACGGGGAAGTCCTTGCCATCCCCCGGGCAGCAGAAGGGCGCTTCCGCCGGGCAGTACCCCTCCCAACTGCAGTCTTCCATGATCGTCTCGACCCGCTCTGGCACGCACCAGTCGGGGTACTCGGGGACGCAGATGGCACCAGCACACCCTCCCGATTCCCCTTTCTCGACCGTGAAGCCCGGCCCACACCCGCATCCCGGGTCCGAGTCTCCGCCGCAGTTCCCCTGCTTCAGCACCCAGAGTCCCTCCTCCAGGGCGCAGCACCAGTTGACGACGTCCAGCGGAAAACGGTCGCGGTAAAAGCGGATCTCCCAGAGCTTCTCCTCGCAGGCCAGGAACGACTTCGCCATGTCGCTCAACGACTCACACGTCTCCCAGTCCACGCAGCCCCGGACCTCGACCAGGTCGCCCCCGGCCCGACCACAGTCCGCGCCGCGGTCACAGCGGGGGAGCTCACGTGTACCGTCCGACTTGCCGTCGCCGATGTCGCCGGCGCCGCAATCCGAGCTCCCCGGTCCGCAGTCACCCGCGTCCCCGGGGGTCCGCTTGTCTCCGCAGGAAGACAGCAGCAGGAGCCACAGCGCTACGTGAAGGAACTCCCTGGAAATCATGGGTAGCCTCGTGGTCTGGTCGAGTTGCCCACCGCTCCTACTTCGGCACGCACACATGATGCGCCCAGTAGTCGCCGCACAGGCGGCCCTGCTCGAAGGTCTCGATGGAGGGCTGGCCGCACCAGCTCCCGTTCCACTTGCAGTTGCACCCGCCGACCTGCCACGCGGTGCCGTGGTAGTAGTCGATTA
>VGRX01000523.1 GCA_016875215.1 Deltaproteobacteria bacterium | reverse complement strand
CAGCTCGGAATCGGCGGCGAGGAGAAGAAGGAGGCGCCGGCCGCTGCATCGACCGACGAGGCAAAGAAGGCCGAAGAGGCGGCCAAGGCCGCACAGGCCGAGGCCGAGAAGAAAGCCGGCGAGGCCGTGAAACAGGCCGAGGAGGCCCAGAAGAAGGCAGCCGAGGAGACCGCAAAGGCCGTCCAGGCCAAGGCGGAAGCCAAGGCCGAGGCCCAGGCCGAGATCGAGAAGCACAAGGCCGCTGCCGAGGAGGAGAAGGCCCGCATCGAGGAGAAGGCCGCTCGAGAAGTCCTGACCCGCGACCTGGCCACCATCACCGGCGAACTGCAGGCTGCCCGGACCGGCGCTACCCAGGCGCTGACCGCATGGCAGGCCGCCGGCGACGAGGGCAGGACCGGCGCCCTCGCCGGCCTCGTCAAGGAGCTGGATGACATCGAGACCGAGCGGGCCGCGGTGGAAGGGCTCATGGTCCAGGGCAAGCTGGACGAAGCCCGCACCAAGCTCGAGGTCCTCAAGGCCAAGTTCCCCCCGCTCAAGGAAAAGACCGGCACGATGACCGCGGACAAGCCGGTCGACCCGGTCCAGTGGGAGGCGATGATCAAGCTGCTGGCCGAAGAGCCCTGCCGCGTCCGCAAGAACCTCCCTGCCCAGGACTTCCAGACGCAGCGGGAGGCGCTCTTCCAGAAGTACTCGCTCGACCGGGTCGTGTATGAGACCCTGCGTGCGGACTACAACCGCGCCCCCAAGCCGGAGGATCAGGCCAAACTCGGAACCTTCGTGTCCGAGTTCTGCCCCGATCCGGTTACCCCGTCCGAAGAGGTCAAGCCCGCCGAAGAGGCCAAGCCCGCCGAAGAGGCCAAGCCCGCCGAGGAAGTCAAACCGGAGGAGAAGAAGCCCGGGTACTCCGGCTCCCTGGCCGGCACCCTTGTCGGAAGCGGGGTCAAGAGCTCGATCAAGTTCGAGATGAAGGATGGCAAGCTGACCGGCGCGACCGTCACGCTAGCCGGGACCACCATGAAGCTCACCGGCGCGTTCGGCAAGGGCTTCCTCCTCACCGGCAAGGGCGGTGGAGACCACATCAAGTGCCGCGGCAAGGTGGGCGATGTATTCATCTCCGGGACCTGTGAAGGAACCGCCAACAAGAAGCGCTTCGAGAAGGCCACCTACACGGCCAAGCGCACGAAGTGATCTTTCCTACTTCCGGCGCTCGTAGTTGCCCACTTTGCTAGGAACGACGATCTCGAGACTGTCCCCCGGATGCTCGAGCGAGATGGCCAGCACCCTGGGCGGCTGCCCGGGCACAAGGTCCACGATGGACGCGGCGCGCGGCTGCGCCGCGGGGGTGGAGAGCAGCGGCTCCGGAGCGCCTGTCGCGCAGCCCGGCGAGAGCACCGGAACCTGCCCGTAGGCGCCAGAGAAGAAGGCCGGATGCGATGAGCTGACCAGCAGCGAGACATCCCCTCGAAGGAGCTTCTCGTAGTACCGGTATCGCGGTGCGAGCTCCGGGGCCTGTCTTGCCGTCCACGGCTCGAACGGCCTGCACGAGACGACGATCCGGTGCGCAGCCACCTTCCCCAGGGCAAGCTGATCGACCAGCCACTTCTCCTCGTCGAGGACCACTCCCGACCGCCTCGAATCGAGCAGGACCAGCAGGGTCGAGCCCACCAGCAGGCCGGCCCGGTACGGCAGATCCGCTCCGGAACCGTGCATCAGCAGGTCCAGCGCGTCGCCCGCCGGAAGCCCCCCGCTTCCTCCGCCGCAGTACACCGGCACTACGCGGCGTCCTCCGCTGCCGACGGCCTGGAGTAGCACCTGAGCCGCTTCCGCTGAGACCTCGGTATTGAAGAGGACCGCAACAAGGTCGGCCGCGGCGATGTCTGCAGCGGCCCGCAGTGTCGCTCCGTCCTGCTCGGTCGGTAGTGCGTAGAGCGGCAGGAAGAGCATCCGAACCGCCCCCTCCTCGACCGGACGAGGCGGGAGCATCGAGGTCTCCGCCGGCAGCTCGCGCACCGGAAGCCGCTCGAGAGGGAGCGACCGGTTCTCCGAGAACACCTCCCGGCCCTGGAAGAGCACCGACAGCGACACCACCCGGTCCGCCCCCATCCAGACGTACCACCGTATCCCTCATGACGTCGAGCAGCGCAGGGACCGTGCTCCATGAAATGCCACCCAGCGGAGGAACCTCGGCCGGTGCCTCCGGTACCGCCGTCCCCGAATCCTCGGCAGCCGCGTCGTCCGGCCGGGGTGCGGCCGGCGCGACCGGTGGCTCGGCAGTCCCGGCCTGCTGCTGCGCCACGTCCTCCGGCGCCTGGCGCTCGGCAGGTGGCGCCGGCTCGGGCACAGGCTCTTCCTTGCGGGGACAGGAACAAACCAGGAACGCCAGGGGGAGAAGCAGGGCTGCGCCGGAAGCCGGCGTCGCGGGTCTCCTCATGGAATACTCTCCGTCTTGGATGTCAGCACGGTTGTCGTTTCCTGGAAGCGCCGCAGCTCCCTCTCCAGCTCGACCTCCTCCGGCAGGTCTGCTCCTGCAAGGTTTTCCTGCTCGTTCGGGTCTTCGTCCACCAGGTAGACCTCTCTCGTCGAACTGTTCACCTCGAGCAGCATCCGGGCGGATTCCGTGGACACAGCCAACCAGTGCTCGGGCGGGTTGGCGAATCGCCACGACACTTCGGAGAAGACCGGTCCGCGCTCCGCCATCGACCCTTCGATGAGCCCCGGGAGCAGCGACGTCCCCCGCACGCCGTCGGGTATCTCCGCACCCACGATGTCCGCAAGGGTGGGATAGATGTCGATGAGGCTCACCGGCTCCGGGATTCGCTCAGGCCGGAGCCCGGGAACCTGGATGATGAGCGGCACCCACAGGTTCTCCCGGTGAAGCGTCCTGTGCTGGCCGAAGCGGCCGTGCTCGCCCAGCTCGTCTCCGTGGTCCGCGGACAACACGACCACCAGGTTCCGGCCCAGCTTGCGCCTGGCCTCGCCCAGCACCTGTCCCGCGTGCCGGTCCGTGAACCACAGCTCGCCGTCGTACCGTTGCGCCCGGCTTCCTCCCGGGAACGGCGCTTCCGCGTGCTTCACATAGGTGGAGTGCGGGTCGTAGAAATGGACCCATAAGAAGAGCGGGAACCCCGGGTATCGCTTCTCGTGATCCCGAATCACTGAGATCGCCCGTTCCGCCAGGAGGGGCGAGGAAACCGTGGCTGCCTTGGATTCCACCGCCAGATCCCACGAATCGGGG
>VGRX01000522.1 GCA_016875215.1 Deltaproteobacteria bacterium | reverse complement strand
AGGGTGAAGGACCATCCCTCACCTCGACTCGACGAGTTGCTCCCCCAGAACTGGAAATCCCCCGGAGAAACCGCCCGACACGGCGTAGATCGCCGCCCACGGCCTATCAGCCGCTCGGAACGACAATCTCGGACCTGTCAATCACGCGACGGACGGATCGGTTACAGCGAGATTCCCAACTCGCGGGCTCTTCTTTGAGGCAGGAAGTGGCTCTTCCGACGGAAGTGGGTTGGAGAGTCCGCCAGCCCGCAACTCGGCGAAAGCACGGGCAAAAAAAAAGGCTTGCAATGGCCTCCTCATTGCAGTACAGCTTGACTTGTTCACGGAGGGATGGTTGTGCGCCCTTGCAAGTGCGAGAACTGGCCCCCGGTCGTTTGTTTGTCACGAACCGGTGGAATGGTCCGAGAGTCGGCGAAGGCTTGGGCTCCCAGGTTCCTCACTGGCCCAGTCCGTCCAGGCGGACCGGTCACAGCAGGGCCGGGGAATCAGAGAAGTAGCTTGTCAGGCCGGTTTGCGGATTGCCGATCTTCCTCACGGAAGACAAGGAGAGAACCCTGGCTCAGCTAACGAAGTGCGTCGAGCCGTTCGGTGAGGTGAACGCATTCAAGCAGAAGGACGGCTCCATCGACATCGTGGCGACGATCCTAATGGTCCCCGACATCGAGGGTGCCTCCACAGGCCTCGCTCTCGATGCCTCGGCGTCCATGAAGAAGATGTACGGCGTGAGCGGTATGGTCTCGCCCCTGTTCGCTCAGGCGGCGGGCGTTCCCAACGTTGTCGAGCCCGTCGCCAGAACGATGGCGGCCTATCTCGCCAATTTCGCGGCCCAGGGCCAGGTCAACATGATCTACTGGGCTTGCGGTCCTGACGGATCGAAGGTCGAGGAGATCGGGACCTTCCCTCAGGACCACGTGAGATCGTTGGCGATCACCGGCCCCAAGAAGGAAGCCTGGGGCAAAGGGACCCGGCTCCTTCCTCCTCTTCGATACTTCGCCGAGACCGCATTCTCGAACGCGCCGTGGGCCATAGCGGTTTTCGTGACCGATGGCATCCTCGACGACCTCGAAGAGGTCAAGCAGTACACGGTTCAACTCGCCAAACAGATCGCGGAGCGCAAGAGGAACTTCATCAAGCTCGTCCTCATCGGCGTCGGAGAGGCGGTGGACGAAGGGCAGATGGAGCAACTCGACGACCTGCCGGACGAGATTGAGATGAAGGACGCAGAGGGCAACGATAGTGACCTCTGGGACCACAAGCTTGCGTCCGAGATGCAGAAGATTGAGGAGATTTTCGCCGAGGTAGTCTCGGAGGATGTGATCGTCGCCGGCAGCGGTCGCATCCTCGACAGCTCCGGTCGTGAGGTTAGGGCGTTCAACGACGGCTTGCCGGCCTTGCTGAAGTTCAAGCTGCCGAAGGGCTCCGACGCGTTCACACTTGAGTTCCCGGGCGGCAAGATCACTCAGAGCATCGCGGGGGCGGTATGACATCCCCGTCCCCAGAGAAAGGGGGACACGCAGATGGCACAGCTCGCTAGCAGCAAGGTCGTCGAACCTTTCGGGGAGGTCAACGTGCTGTCGCAGCCAGATGGCTCGCTCCGCGTAAAGGCCACCATTCTCATGAAACCCGCTGTTGAAGGCGCGCAGACCGGGCTGGTTTTCGACGGTTCCGCGTCCATGCAGCAGTCGTTCGGGGGCAGTGGAGCAGTATCCGCACTCTTCAGCTCGGGAGTGCAGAACATCGTAGAGCCAGTGGCGCGTACCCTAGCCTCCTACTTGGCAAACTTCGACTCGGACGGCAACACGACGGTCATCTACTGGGCGTGCGGAACCGGTGGGAACCAAGTCGAGGAACTCGGTGATCTGGACGAGGAGACGGCGAAGAAGAGGGTCTTTCAGCCTCCGAAGCAGTTCGGGTCCGGCACCAAGCTCCTTCCCGCCATCAAGTATTTCACGGAGAAGAAGTTCCCGTCGGCACCATGGTCCAGTTTCGTGTTCATCACCGACGGCGCTATCGAGGATTTGGACGACGTGAAGAGATACTCGATCGAACTCGGCAAGCAGATCGCTACCGGAGCGCGGAGTTTCGTGAAGCTGGTGCTCATTGGCGTCGGTCGGGAGGTTGACGAGGGCCAGATGGAAGCTCTCGACGACCTCGACTACGGCGGCATCACCGACCGCAAGGGCAACCCCATCGACCTCTGGGACCACAAGCTGGCGGCGGAGATGCAGAAGATTGAGGAGATCTTCGCCGAGGTGGTCTCGATGGACACGATCCTGGCACCTTC
The DNA here is from genome assembly GCA_016875215.1 of Deltaproteobacteria bacterium. Classification (GTDB taxonomy): domain Bacteria; phylum Myxococcota_A; class UBA9042; order CAIXZC01; family CAIXZC01; genus CAITUV01. The sequence goes on along the minus strand of VGRX01000522.1, from coordinate 954 downwards.
GGCGCAGGTGACGGACGACAAGGGGGTTTCAGTGAGACCCGTGGATCGGGAGTCTTATGGGGATGGGCTTCCGGCCTATTTGGACTTCACAGTGCCCGGTGGCAGCAGGGCCTTCAAGGTAGTATTGCCCGGCGGTTTGACGGTCGAACAGCCGCTGGTGTGAGGATGATTCGATGATCGACGTGTCACGAGACAACGGGCTTGGTAGCCCTCGCTAGGAGGAAAGACTAATGTGGTTCAAGAAAGAGCGGAATGTGCAACTTCCACAGAACATCGTCAACCCGGCCTTCGGTGAGGTCAACGTGCACTACAAGGGCGGCAAGAAGACAGTAGTAGCAACTGTCCTCATGGAGCCCTACGTGGAGGGCACGCAGACGGGCGTCGCGATCGATGGCTCGGCTTCGATGGTCAACAACAAGTCCTTCGGTCACACCGATGAACCCGGTCCAGGGACGAAGATGATCTCCCTCCGCTGTGGCGGGAAGACCGTGAAATATGGGTACAACGAGGACGACAACTCGGTCGAGCAGATCTGTCAGCGGGTAGTCCCGTACCTCGCCGAGAAGCTCGACGCCGATGGTGGCACCACGGTAGTCTACTGGGCGTGTGGCGACGGCGGACGAAACGTTCAGCTTGTCGGTGACCTCACGGCGGACCAGGCCCGGTCGGCACAATTCCCGGGACCAGACGACTGGGGCACCGGAACATGCCTGCTCCCGGCCATGAAGTACTTCGTGGACCGGTTCGCTGACGCCGAGTGGGGCTTCTATGTCTTCATCACAGATGGTGCGCTTAGCGATCTGGATGACGTCGTGCGCTATACCCTTGAGTTAGCCAAAGGGATTCACGCTGGCAAGCGGAAGCCCGTGAAGTGCGTGCTGATCGGAGTCGGAAGCGATGTCAACGAAGACCAGATGTCCATCCTCGACGATCTGGATGACACCCACAACGCTC
>VGRX01000521.1 GCA_016875215.1 Deltaproteobacteria bacterium | reverse complement strand
GAGACCGCCGGCATCGTCGTCACCAACCCCGAGGAGCTCGCGGTGGACGAGGCAATCGAGCTCGCGGATACCCTTGCGGGCCAGGCGGGCCTTCCGCTGGTCGGTCTCGTCGTCAACAAGTGCCTCGTGACCGGAGCGGGGGGTACCGCAGGTCGGGAGATTGCGCGTGTCTGGGTCAACTCCCGCCGCACCCGCAGGGATCTCTCTTCTCCATACCCCCTGGTCTCCGGTGCGCTCCAGGTCTTCCAGGTCGAGGAATTCCAGAGGCAGGAGATTCTCCGGTTGTCAACTCGCACCAAGCTGCCTATGCTGGAGCTGCCCTGGCTGGCCTTCGACCGCCCGTCGGAAGAAGACCTCATGAGACTCGCCGCCGGCCTGGAACCGCTCGTCGGGCGCCAACCCTGGTAGGCTAACCCCCGGCCGGACCCTGATGGAGGAACCACAGAATGCAGCGTAGGTACGCCAGGACTCGAAGGCCCCTGGTCGAGCACCGGTTCGGGGCAAGCCGCATCCGCCTCCACCGCCTCGACAACGGGCTTCAGCTCATCGTCTGGGAAGACCGTTCGGCCCCGGTCGCCGCGTTCTACACCTGGTTCGGCGTCGGAAGCGGCCACGAGGTCCCCGGCCGCAGCGGGATGGCGCACCTCTTCGAACACCTCATGTTCAAGGAGACCCGGAACCTCAAGGCCGGCGAGTTCGACCGGACGCTCGAGATCAACGGCGTCTCCACCAACGCGGCCACGTGGCTCGACTGGACCTACTACCAGGAGCACCTCCCCTCTGACCGTCTCGAGCTCGTCGCCCGCCTCGAGGCCGACCGCATGGAGAACATGATCCTTAATCAGGAGCAGCTCGATACCGAGCGGGACGTCGTCCGCAACGAGCGCCTCCTGCGCGTCGACAACAGCCCCGAGGGCCGGATCTCCGAGGAGATCTTCCACCTCCACTTCGGCAGGCACCCCTATGGGCATCCCACCATCGGCTGGATGGAGGACATTTCGGCCATCACCCTGGACGACTGCATCGGGTTCCACCGCGTCTACTACGCGCCCGGCAACGCCACCATCACCGTGGTCGGCGACGTGGACCATGACTCCACGGTCGAGCTGATCCGGCACTTCTACGGGGCCATTCCCGCATCCGACCCGGCTCCGGTCCGGCGGGCCGCTCCCCCGCCGCGGCGTCGGGCACAGCGCATCCGCGTGCTGAAGCTCCCTCTGGCGACTCCCAAGGTCAGCATCCTCTACTCGGCCCCGTCCATTGTCGAGCCCGCTGCCGCACGCGTCAGCCTCATCGGCGAGATCCTCTTCAATGCGGAGAACGCCAGGGTCCGCCGACTGCTGGTCGAGGACGAAGAGCTCGCAGTCAATGTGTCCGGGTGGTACGGGGCTCTCCGTCTCTCCGGTATCCTCGAGCTCCAGCTCGACCTGGTCCCCGGTGCGAGCTGGAAGCGGGCCATGGAGCTGATGGACCGCGAAATCGATGCATTCCTCGATTCCGGCCCCACGGAGCGGGAGCTGACCCAGGCGAGGAACCGAGTCGAGCTGATGTTCCTCCAGTCCAACCAGTCGGTGGGCTCCAGGGCCAGGAACCTCGGGCACTTCCACACAACCTCCGGGGACTTCCGCGACTTCTTCCGGTCCCGCGAGCAGATCCTCGCCTGCACAAGCGACGAGCTCATGTCGGCAGCCCGCGCCGTCCTTCAACGCGGCCGCCGCACCGTCGTCGCAGCAGTCCCGGCATCCGATGAGGAATGAGATGAAGGTCATCCAGGTAGAGAACCATACCCTCACCTACATCGCACTCGTGCTCAATGCCCGCGCAGGCAGCGCACTCGACCCTCCCGGCAGGGAAGGGCTCGCCTACGTCACCGCGCACATGCTCCAGCGGGGGACCCGACGGCATACCCGGGAGCAGGTCGCGGACGAGCTCGATCTGGTCGGTACCGGAATCAACGTCAGCGTCGGTGCGGAAGGGGTGCAGTTCTTCGTCGATTGCGCATCCGCCAATCTGCCGGGACTCCTCGATGTCCTCTCCGAGGTGCTGGCCGCTCCGATCTTCGACCCGGCCGAGCTGGACAAGCTCAAGCGCCAGACCCTCGCCGAAATCCACGAGCTGCGCGACAGCGACGCCGGGCTTGCTGCCTACTTCTTCTCGGCCCTCCTTCACGAGGGGCACCGCTACGGCCCGCCAGCCCGCGGGTACGAGACCTCGCTGGCCTCCATCACCCGGGACGACGTCGTCGAGTTCTACCGGAAGCACTACACCCAGGCAGCCTTCGTCGTCGGAATCGCCGGTGACATCGGCCCCACCATCCGCGACCAGGTCCTCGACGCCACAGTCCGCCGCCTTCCTGCGGGACGCACCCGTCCCGCCACTCCCCCGGTCCCCGCCGGCCCGCACGGTCTCGACCTCCTCCTGGTCACCAAGCCGGAGCGCACCCAGGCCCAGGTTGCTGTCGGCCAGAAGGCAATCCCCGGCTCCGACCCCCGCTTCATGCCCGCCACCGTGGCCGTGACCGGCTTCGGAGGGACCTTCACGTCCGTGCTCGTCCGGGAAATCCGCGAGAAACGCGGATGGAGCTACGGCGTCGGCGCCGGCCTCGCCCCCGGACGCTATACCGGCACCTTCCGCATCCGCTACGCACCCAAGAACGAGAACGTGGCCGAGGCACTCAGCCTCACGCTCGACCTGCTCTCCGCCCTCCGGACTGACGGGCTGGCAAACGAACACCTGGAATTCGCAAGGAACTACCTGGTCAACCAGCACCCTTTCTCCGTCGACACCCCGGTGCACCGCCTCGACTTCCTGCTCACCCTGCAACTCACGGGAAGACCACTCTCCCAGCTCGACCGCTTCGCAGAAACAGTCCGCACCGTCACGGATGCCGATGCCAACAGCGCGATTTCCTCGTTCCTCGAGCCGGAGCGGTCACGAATCGTGGTGGTAGGTGACGCTTCGCTTCAGGATTCGCTTGTGAAGCTCCCCGGGATTGCACGATTCAGGACAGTCCCGTTCGACCACGACGGTCCACTGCCCCCACGCTGAAACCGGCGGCTTGTCACGACATCGGGACGCCGGCGCACGCCTCGAACGAGGGACCGCAGTTCTTCGCCCGACAATCCGCGCACCCAGGCGAATCGGGCACGATACACTGAATCATGCACTTGTCCACCGTACACTGGATGACCTCCCCGAAACAGGTCGAGCATCCTGCGGAAAGCCCGGTGCTGTCCCCC
>VGRX01000520.1 GCA_016875215.1 Deltaproteobacteria bacterium | reverse complement strand
AGCCGTGCGACAAGGAGAGGGTGGCGGGGGGGGCCGTGTACGTTGCACCAGCCAACTATCACCTCCTGGTCGAACGGGACCTGACTCTCTCTCTCTCGACGGAAGAGCCTGTCCACTGGTCACGCCCCTCGATCGACGTGCTGTTCGAGAGCGCGGCGAGAGCGTGGGGCCGGCACGTTGTGGGGGTGCTGCTGACCGGGGGGAACGCTGATGGCGTGGAGGGGCTTCTCGCGATCCGGGCAGCCGGCGGGCTGACGCTGGTGCAGGATCCATCCACAGCGGAAAGCCCGGCGATGCCCCGGGCGGCCATTCGGGCCGGGGCGGCCCAAAGGGTGCTGTCGCTGGAGGAGATGGCGAAGCTGCTCGTCGGCATCGGGAGAGAACCCCAAGGGGATGGCACGCCACAGGTCCCCGGTCTCGAGGAGGTCCAATCATGAAAGCCGGGCGGCAGAGGATCCTGATCGTGGACGACCGAGAGGCCAACATCATGTCGCTGACGAGGGTGCTCTCGAAGCTGCCCGTGGAGGTGGTGCCCGCTGTCAGCGGGGACGCTGCGCTCCGGGCCACGCTGCACGGAACGTTCGCCCTGGCCATCCTGGACGTGCAGATGCCCGGAATGGACGGCTTCGAGCTTGCTGACCACCTGCGGGGGGACGACCGCACGCGCCACCTCCCGATCATCTTTCTGACCGCGTACCAGTCGGACGAGAGCCAGGCGTTGCGGGGCATAGAAGCCGGGGCGGTGGACTACATCGTCAAGCCGTTCAACCCCGCGCTGCTCCTCGGCAAGGTGCAGGTCTTCCTGGAGCTTGACCGCGCCCGCCACGAGCTCGTCCGGCACCGCGATACGCTGGAGGCGCTGGTCCGCAGGCGGACCGCCGAGCTCGAGGAGAGGAACCGGACACTCAGCGAGGAGATCCTCCGTCGTGAGAGCGTAGAGCGGGATCTCCGTCTGCTCACCGAGGAGTTGGAGCAGCGCGTGCGCGAGCGCACTGCCGAGGCAGAGGCCGCAAACCGTGCCAAGAGTGCGTTCCTGGCGAACATGAGCCACGAGATCCGAACTCCTCTCAACGCCATCCTGGGATACGCACAGCTCCTGGCGAGAGAGGCCGGCCTCACTTGCCGCCAGGGCAGTCTTCTCGAGATCATCGACCGCAGCGGCGAACACCTGCTCAGCCTGCTCAACGATGTGCTCGAGATGTCTCGCATCGAGGCCGATCGCGTCGAGCTCTCTCCAAGCGTGTTCGATTTCCACCGGACGCTGGTGGATCTTGAGATGATGTTCCGGAATCGGACCGACGACAAGGGGTTGCGCCTGGTCGTCCGGCCGGAGTCGGACGTTCCCAAGGCGCTGAAGGCCGACGAAGGCAGGGCCCGACAGGTGCTGATCAACCTGCTGGGAAACGCGGTCAAGTTCACGCAGAGCGGCTTGATCGAGGTGCGGGCGAGTGTCGTCGAGCGACTGGAAGATTCGATCCGCCTGGTCGTGGAGGTCTGCGATTCCGGGTGCGGTGTTCCCGAATCGGACCGGGAGCGCATCTTTCACGTCTTCGAGCAGACCGGGCAGGGGCGGGCCCGCGGCGGGGCCGGGCTCGGACTGCCGATCAGCCGTCGTTTCGCCCGGATGATGGGTGGCGACGTGACCGTTCGGGACCGGCCCGGCGGCGGCAGCATCTTCCGGTTCGAGTTCAGAGCGGAGGCTTGCAGTGCCGACGTGTTGGAGGCACGCTGCGAGGAGTGCCGGGTCAAAGGGTTGGCTCCCGGCCAGGCGGAGTGCCGTGCGCTGGTGGTAGACGACCACGAGACCGGACGCGACCTTCTCAGCACGCTGCTGTCCGCCGCGGGTTTTGTTGTGAGAACCGCGGTCGACGGGGTCGAGGCGCTGGACGTCCTGGGGCAATGGTCCCCCCACGTCTGCCTGACCGACAAGCTCATGCCCAGGATGGACGGCATCGAGTTGGCCCGGCGGATCAAGTCCCTCCCGCGGAACCAGGCGATCCCGGTGATCATGGTCTCCGGCAGTGTCAGCCGCGACGAGGAAGCCGACATAGCGAGGAGCGGCGTCCCCGTCTTCCTGTCCAAGCCGCTGCGAGTGGAGCGGATGTTCAAGGAGATCGGACGTCTGCTCCGGGTCGAGTTCGTGTACGAGGACGAGAGCAGCCCCTTTCCTGCTCGTGGTTCGGTTGGCCCGGCGGAGCCCTTGGACTCGTCGCGGCTCCGTATCCTGCCCGAGGCGGTGCGGACGAGACTCGCCGCTGCGGTCGGTGGCCGCAACCTACGAGAGCTGCTGGAGGCCGTCGACGAGGTCGAGGCCCTCGACCCGACGCTTCACAACTCGCTGCGTGAGGCTGCCGAAGCACTCGCCTGGGACAGGCTCGCCGGGCTCCTGCGTGATGCGGACTGACGGCCTGCGCTCGCGCAGGCAGAGCCCCCCTCGACAGCGGAATCGAACCGGGGTATCGTCTGCTTCCTGAGGGGGGGGAGGGATGGCGTCCAGGCACGGCACACTGAGAGATCTGTTGCGCATCGAACGAAGGGACCGCCTGCCGACCTTCCTGCTGTTCCTGTGGTTCCTCCTGACCATCGCCTCCTACTACGTCGTGAGACCGGTGCGAAGCACGCTGGTCCTCTTCTCGGCCGGCCCGGAGGCACTCCCGTGGGTGTACATGGGGACTGCGCTTGCGACCGGGTTGGCGGTCTGGGTGTTTGCGAAGTTCTCGAGGGCGAAGCGGACACACCTTGTCGGCGGGACGTTGGCAGTCCTTCTGGCATCGCTCGTGTTCTGGTGGTGGGCGGCGGGGATGGCCGTGAGCGCCAGGGAGGCCGGGAGCACCGCATGGGACTGGACCTCGCCGATGTTCTACATCTGGGTCGACGTGTTCTCGAGCCTTGCCGTGACCGTGTTCTGGATGGTTGCCAACGACGTGTTCGGCTCGGAGCGGGCGAAGCATACGTTTGGTGTGCTCGCCGCTGCGGGGCCGGCCGGCGGGTTTCTCGGCGCCTGGCTCGCCCAGTCGCTGGCGCGTCCGGTCGGTCCGGTGGACCTGGTCCTGGTGGCAGCCGGGCTGTATGCCCTGGTGCTTTCCGTATACCTGCTCCTGGAGAAGGTGACCGAGGGCCGGTCGGCTGTGCGCCCGGCCTTCGACGTTCAGCGCGCCGCAGACCTGCGGAAGCTGCCGGAGGTCCTTCGAGCCGTGGCGAGGTCCCGGGTTCTCCTGTTCCTGGTCATGGTCGTCTTTT
>VGRX01000519.1 GCA_016875215.1 Deltaproteobacteria bacterium | reverse complement strand
AAAACCGGAATCGTCCCGGCGAAAAGGGCGGTAGAGCGGGTTCAGGCCACGCGCTCCGCGTAGTCGAGCGCGATGTCGACATAGAGCTGGGCTGCTGCATAGACCTCGGAGAGGTCGATCGACTCGGTGGGAGTGTGGGCCCGCTCAAGGTAGCCGGGGCCGATGAGAATGGGCTTGACTCCCGCGGCCCACAGCAGGTTGGCATCGGAGTGGCTGCGGAAGCTGGTGGGCTTGAAGGGAAGCTTGTGCTCCGCATAGATCTTCTTGAGGGTCTCCACGAGAGGTCCCTTCTCGGGAAGCCTGTACCCCGCGTGGATCGTGTTGAACTGTATTCCGAGCTCCGAGCTGGGGTTGCCCTCCTGCTCCCTGGCAAGCAGCTCCTCGAGCTCCGCGGTGATCTCACCCATGGGGGCGCCGGGCGGCAGGTGCATGTCGACCCAGGCTTCGCAGAAGTCGGGGACTGCGAAGCCGGACCGGGAGCTGGAGAGGTCCCGGATGTTGTAGACCGGCTCGTGCGGGCTCTTGTCGAGGTGCGCAGCAAACTTCATGAGCAGCTTGAGCATGGGCGTGACCGCGTTTCGCCCCAGCTTGGCCATGGAGGCATGCACCCTGCGGCCGCCGGTGGTGAGCTGCATTTCGAGGTAGCCGTAGTGGCTCAGGCAGGGCTCGAGGTGGGTGGGCTCTCCGACGATGGCCCCCGAGAAGTTGAACTCGCGGACCAGGCGCTGTGCGCCGTCACCGGATTCCTCCTCGCCGACGACCATGGCGAGCGCAACGGGCAGGTTGGTGTACCCCGCCTCCCACAGAGTGAGGTAGGCCTCGATCATCGCAGCGCAGCCGCCTTTCATGTCTGCGGAGCCGAGCCCGAATGCCTCGTTCTCCTCCTGGCGGAAGTAGTACTGGTCGAGGTCGTAGGCCAGCACTGTGTCCACGTGTCCCACGAGGACTAGGTCGGCCTCCACGTCATCGGGCTCGACGACCAGGTTGTCGCGGTCCTCGTCCACCGGCTGCCGGACCGCGGGAAGACCGTGGCGCTTCATGTAGCCCTGGAGGAACGAGATGAGATCCTCCTCCTTGCCGGTGGGGCTGTAGATGTCCACCATCTTGCGCAGGAGCTGCCGGACTCTCTGGGGTTGAATCGTCGGTCTCTTGGGCGCGGGCATCTTTCTCCTCCCTCGCGGCGTGGGCCGTGCTCACGGCTCCTTGGGGCGCTTCTTCTCGTAGCGTCGTCGTGCATCGTCCACGTTCATCGTCAGGAACACGTGCTCCTGGGCGTTGTTGAACCCCATCTTGCGGAAGAAGCGCAGGGCGGGGACATTGTCCATCTCAGTATCGACCATGATGATCCGCGCCCCCTGCTCGAGCATCAGCTCATGGAAGCGCCGGAACAGGCGGCTGGCGACTCCGAAACGCTGGAACTTCGGATCCACGCCGAGCCAGACCAGGTATCCGTACGTCCACGAGGAGCGGTTCTTCTCGATCACGGTACCCAGTGCGAAGCCCGCAAGCACCTCGTCGACCTCGGCGACCAGACAGGTGTCGGTATCGGTCTGGTAGAGGTTGACCACCTCGAACTCGTCCCAGGTGCGGTAGAGATTGGGCACCGAGGTCGCGGTGAACAGCTTTTCTCCGAGGTGGAAGACGTTGGCGACGTCGTCGAGCTCCATGGAGCGCACCTCGACGACGGGCTTCCTGCCCTTTCCGTTGGTCGATTGCGAGTCGTCGGCCGAATGCATGTTCGGTGCGTCCTCCCCCGTGTCAACTGCGGGCGATGATAGGCACCCACCCGCGAGTGTCAAGCGATTCGCTGGATTTTCCGCGGGCCGGGATGTATGTTCTGCGTATGTGAGGGGGGGAGTGGCCATGCCTCGCGTCATACGCCGGCTGGTTTCTGTGTGTCTCCTGGGCTGCCTGGTCGCGGCAGCCTTCGGGGTTCTCTCCGCACCGCTTACACTTGGGGGCGACAGGACCAGCGAGTCGGTTGTCGCTGTGACTCCGGCGACCCTGGGGGACTCGCAGGCGCCGGACGAGCGGCGCAGTCAGGCACGGCTCGTGCACCGCCTTCGTCCCGGTGCGGATTCCATCGTCGCCGGCGTGTTGCGGCTGCGATTGCGAGTCCGCCTGTCGAGCATGGAGTGCCCCTACGAACGTGCCTCGGTCAACTCAACCCTCTTTGCGCACCTGCACCACTTGCGCATGGGCAACTCGGATTCCGACCCTGCCTCTCCTGCGGCTGTCTGAGCATTCGGCCTGAGGAGTCGTACCCGCTGCACAGACGCAGCCCATGAAGGAGAGGAGATGCCATGAGTCCAGACCTGAAGATGACCATCGTGGTCGTAGCGGTTTTCGTCCTGTTTGCGCTGGTTGCCCCGATCATTGCGGTGAAGGCGAAGAAGCAGGATCCCGAGCCCCCCAAGGAGCAGGAGAAGAAGAAGCCTTCGGCTCCTGCCGACGAGGACGAGTAGCGGCATTGCCCCTCGCTGGGGGCGTGCAGCAATTTCGCTTGCCTTTCCCGCCGTACGCGCTATATTTCCGCCCGTTTCGGCATCGGCCGGGTGACTTGCTCACCCGCCTGCCGCTTTGCCAACGTAGCTCAGTCGGTAGAGCAGCTGATTCGTAATCAGCAGGTCCGGGGTTCAAATCCCCGCGTTGGCTCCCTACAGCGTCGCCCTGCGTTCCTTGGGTTGCCTACCGTTCCTCCGGTTGCCATCTGGCACTTGTCCACCTGGGAGTCCACGACGACATGGACGTCCAGGCCCACCTCAACCCGTTCCACCAGCTCCAGGTGTCGATGCCCTCCCGGATCTCCAGGATGCCATCAGGACCGACGAGGTGGGGCAGGTGGGGGCCGAGAGGGGGGAGGGGGGTGGAAGGGGGGCGGAAGCGGGAAGGGTGATCGATGGATGAGCGGTGGGGACGCCGGGGACTGCACGGTGCACCGGACAGGTCCCCCAGGGGACACGAGTCCGTGAACGAACACCTCGTCGGCGCAGGCACTGTGCCGCGGTGAGCGGAACGCCGCGGATTGGAGATTGGTGGCCAAGTGGCCGACCTTGCGCTCGAACTCGACGAACCCGACCCCCGTGCGTCCAGCGCTTGGCCACTCCCAACGCTAGAGCGGTTCGGCGTCGGTTCCGCTCCGCATCCAGGGTGTCCTCATCCTCCACTGTGTGGGTGGTGGCAGTCAGGGGATCAGCCCTACCGCTTCTGACGCCATCTTCCCTCAGGGCGACTTGCAGCAACGAAT
>VGRX01000518.1 GCA_016875215.1 Deltaproteobacteria bacterium | reverse complement strand
TGTTGAGAACGTGCTCGTCGTTGCCTCGGTTGGCGACCCATACGGCAAGAATGGCTACTTCAGCGAGTGGGCGGAGCAATGGCATGCACTGTCTTCCTTCTCGTCGACGGGAAGTCAGGTGGAGGTTGCAGCGCCGGGGGCCACGATCCTCAGCTTGAAGCAGGCCGGGGTCGTTCTCGAACCCAACGACCTGATCCCGTTCCCGCTGCCGGAGTTTTCGGCTGGTTATACCTACTATCGCTCCGGCACCTCCATGGCGGCCCCTTTCGTGTCCGGGTTGGCAAGCCTGGTGTGGTCGTTGAGGCCGGAGTTCACGCCGGGGGAAGTGAAGGAGAAGATCCTGGCCGGGGCACGCCGCGCCGGCCCGCAGGTCTACCGGAGAGTGGTTCCAGGCCAGGCGGAACCGGTCATCATGTACGACTTCCATGTGATCAACGCGTATGAGACCTTGCGGATCTTGGGGAGGAAGTCCGGGTGCACGGATCTGGATGGAGACGGGTACGGGCAGGTGGAGGACGGCGGGGGTGTCGGCCTGGACTGCCTGCACGAACAGGCGGACTGCGATGACAAGGACGGGAAGAGCTTCCCCAAGGCCACGGAGATCTGTGACAACAAGGACAACAACTGCAACGGCCATGTGGACGAGGAGAACGTGTGCAAAGGGCAGCTTGCCGGAGCGCCGATCAGCGGCGTCATCCCAGGTGAGTTCTCGACCGATGGCGGCACTTTCGAGATCAGTGTCTCGCCTGTCGACAAGAACGGGGACCTCATCTTCCAGAACCTCTCCACGGACAATTTCACATTCCACGACATTGCAGTTTTCGAGATGGGCCGCTGGGGCAGCGAGGTTGCCAAAGGCACTGCCTGGCCCGAGTCGGTCGATCTCGTTCCTCCCGCGGCCCCCGGGGATCCGCTGAGCGTCGTGGTGCTGCTCGACTCCAGCGGCAGCATGAGCGAGAGCGATCCCACTTACGAGCGGGTGGCTGCGGCGCAGCTCTTCCTGACGAACCTCGGTGCGAAGGACCGGGTGGCCGTCATGGATTTCGGGGCGGGCACCAGTTCGGGCCTTTCGTGCGCAAGGATCCTTTGTGACTTCACCACGGACAAGTCAACGGCCAAGGCCGCACTGTCGATGGTCACATCGGACGATGGCACTCCGCTGTTCTGCGCCGTGGAGGATGCCGTCGGGGTGATCGAGTCCGAGCCGAGCAACCGCAAGGTCATTCTGCTGCTGACTGACGGACAGTCGACCGAAGACAGCCCGGAGTATGCGGAGGGCTCCGCTGCCGGAGCAGCCTCCGCCGCCGGGGCCGCGGTGTACGCAGTGGGGCTTGGGTACGATCTCGACTTCTCCCTGCTGCAAGCCATTGCGCAGGACTCGGGCGGCAGCTTTGCGCTGGCCGGCGACACCCAGGTGCTGGCGGGGCTCTTCGATGCCATCGGCATTGCCAGCACCAAGGGCAAGATCATCGTGCACGGGAAGGGAGCATTCGATCCGCCCGTGCAGCAGGCGGGGCTGTACAAGGTCGGGGGAGTGCTTCGTACCATGTTCGGGGGGACGAGCACCGACACGGATTTCGAGTTCGGCGTGTATCTGCAATGAGTCGGAATGGAGGGGCTTGATATGAGGAAGAATCTGCGTTTGGGACTGTTGTGCATCGTTGCTGTGGCAGTGGTGGCCGCGGGATGCGGCGGAGGCGGCACTGGGCCGGCTGAGGACGGTTCCGTTCAGGACGCGGTTGCCACGGAGGGGGTGTCTGACGTGGCGACCGGCGACATTCCCGTGGTCGGCGATGTGACGGGGGACCTAGCGGGGGATGCTGACACCGCCGTGGAGTTGCCGCCGGACACGGTGCCGCCGCTGGTGAAGATCGTGTCTCCCAAGGATGGCGCCGTCGTCAGCGGCCAGCAGACCATCGTGGTCGATGCCACCGACGATCGGGGGGTGGCGGTCGTGGATGTCTACCTGGAGGACGCGCTGTTGGGTTCCGTTACCGTGGAACCGTGGGAGCTTGCCTGGGACACGACCGGGCTGGCTACCGGGAACTACCGCCTGGTTGCAGTGGCCACGGATGCGGCAGGCAATTCGGCCCAGGATGAGGTCGTGGTCCTGGTGCAGGGGAGCTGTGACGAGACCGGTGACTGCCCGCCCAAGAGCGTGAAGATCATCACTCCAGTCGGCGGGGCAAAGGTGTGCGGCACGGTGACCATCGAGGCCACGGCGCAGGACGACTATGGCATCACCGAGGTCGAGTTCCTGGTGGATGGGGACTCGCTCGGCGTCGATGTGGAAAGCCCCTACCAGAAGGACTGGGACACGACCAAGACATCGAAGGGAGAGCACCTGGTGAAGGTGATTGCCCGGGACACCGTCGGGCACGAGGCCTTCGCTTCAGTGACCGTGGAGGTGGACAACTCCGGCGGGAGCTGCGACAACCTGCCCAACGTGTTCATCGAGCAACCCAAGGACGGCGACTACCTGTACGGCACGGTGGACGTGGTGGCCAAGGCCTCGGACGACATCGGCGTGGTGAAGGTGCAGTTCTTCATCGACAATGCGCTGGTCACCGAGGACAACACCGTGCCCTACAAGACGGAGTGGGACACCGAGGATTTCGACGAGGGGGCGCACACGCTCAAGGCCATCGCGTACGATACGGGCAACCAGATGGGAACGATGCAGATCCAGGTGACCGTGGACCGGACGCCACCGGAGGTGGAGATCACCTCTCCGGACACGGAAGGGCCATTCCAGGACGTGCTGGCGGCCGCGGCCTCGGCTACGGACAACTTCGTGGTCAAGCAGGTGGAGCTGTCCGTGGAATACGAGATCGAACCGGTGGTTCTGACCAAGCCGCCGTTCGAAGCCGACCTGGACCTCTCCTCCGTGCCGAGCGGCACGCACACGCTGGTTGCCCGGGCGGTCGACGGTGCCGGGCATGATGACGAAGCCTGGTTCGAGATCCTGGTGGATCGGCCTCCGACCGTCGCCTTCGTGGCTCCCAAAGACGCGGACATCGTGTACGGCAAAGTCCTCATCGATGTGGCCGCCGCTGACGACCTGAGCACCCCGGACGTGGAATTCTACGTGGACGGTGCCCTCGTCGATCAGATCTACGACGGGGAGTACCTCTGGCAGACGGAGTACAAGAAGGCCGAGCGCAAACTGAAGGTCATCGCCCGAGACGAGTGGGACCAGACGGCCAGTGCGGAGATCTCCGTGCTGGTAGACCACCCGGTGGAGGCGGACCTCC
>VGRX01000517.1 GCA_016875215.1 Deltaproteobacteria bacterium | reverse complement strand
TTTTCAACGCCATGATCCAGGTGTAGTGCACGGCAAGCGCACACATCCCGCTCGGCTCGAAGAACTTCTCGACGACATAGCCGATGAGCGCAAGGTGGGCCACGTAGATCGTGATTGACACTTCACCGAGCGCCCACACCGGATCCAGGAGCTTCGGGAGACGGACGACGGAGACGGCCCAGAAGGCGAGGAAGATGAACCCTGTGACCGCCGGCATGAACCCAGCCGGGGACGGGTAGAAGAGCTCGGCGTAGCCCTCGCGGCTGAGCATCTCGCCGGGCGAGGAGATCCACAGCGCAACCCCGCCCGCCAGGAGGACGAGACCGACAACCGGGAACCACCAGCTCTGCTGGAGACCGCGGTCCCGGACTCCGGCAAGGCCCGCTCCCACGAACGCGAATCCGAGCCAGGGGAACAAGGGGAACCAGCCGTCAACCAGGTAGTGGGTCGCAATGGCGCACGGGATGCAATCGGCCAACGTCGACTCCTCGAAGAAGTAGATCTCGACGGGATAGTCGCAATACCCGAGCAACGACTGCAGGAAAGGGGTCGCTGCAAACACGGCAGCAGCGAGCGCCCACGGCACCCACCCGCCCGCCCGGGCGGCGAGATAGGCCAGCGGCAGCGAAATGCCGATGAGGTAGAGGACATCGAAAGAGGTGGCAGGCACCATCAGCCACACCAGGAGATCGAGCAGCGCCGCGGCCAGGAGGACCAGCGCTCCCCTCTTGATGTAGTGGCTGAACGGATAGCCCCTCGTCCTGGCCGTGAAGCAGACCATCAGACCTGAGATGGTCACGAACAAGGGTGCAGCAAGCGAGCTCAGGACCTTGTACCACAGCGGGTACGGCTCCACCAGCGTACCCGGTGCGGCATTCGCCGCGACCATGAGAACGATCGCAAGCCCCCTGAGCGTGTCCACACCGCGATCTCTGGCAGTTGCAGTCTGGGTAGTCACAGCTCAACCTCCCTTTGCGTTGTCCAAGGTTCTTAATGGCACAGTTCCGGGAGGGATGCAATCCCTTGTGCACTCTCGACCGATGCGGTATTACTGGCAGGAGGCAGGGCCGGGAATGCCCCGCTCCGGGAGGTCAGATGAACTCAGCTTCAGGTCCTGTTCAGGTGCTCGTTTTCGTCGACGCCGGGTTCTTCGCACCGGTCGTACGCCACTTCCGTTCGCTTTCCGAGGCAGCGGTCAGGGTTTCGGGCAGCGGGCTCCTGAGCTGGGTCCGCGGCGAGGTGGACCGCCGCCTGGGCAGGGGCTCCGGCGGCTGTGTCATCGGCGAGGCCCGCCTGTTCCTGCCGGCGACTGATCGTTCTGCCGAAGGCGCGGCCGAGCCCGAGGAGTGCATTGACGGCGAGTTCGGTGATGCCGGCTTCGTGCTGCAGAAGGCTCCGGCAGGTTCCGGGGCCGCCGGGCACCAGCTTGCCATTGCCGTGGAAGTGATGGACCAGGCCTACACGCGCCTTCCGGAGGTCGTCGTTCTGGTGGCGGGATTCGGCGGTTTGGCACCGTTGGTTCGCAAGCTGACGGCTGCCGGCATCTCGGTGATGGTTCCGCAGTTCGACGTTCCGGTGGTCGACCGTACCGGGGCATCCCGGAGGATGCGCACCGCACCCGTGCTTTCCGAGGCTGCGACCTGGACCGTTTCGTCCGGCCGTGCGCTGGAGGATCGTGGACGGGCGCACAGCGGGTTGCGCGACACGGTCACGGGGGCGTCTCGCCGAGAAGCCAGGGGGGAGTCCCTTGCACAGCCGCAGGAAGATCTCTCTCCGCCGCCTCCGGGACCGCTGCAGGGTGCGGTGCTCGAGCTGCGCGAGAAGATGGGCTTTTTGCTCGAGGATTGGAACGGCCGCAAGCTCTTCTTCCATCACACAGCGGTTGCGGACCCTTCCTTTGAGCGGTTGGGGGCGGGCGACCGCGTGGAGTATGAGCGCGGCCAGGACCCGCGTGGACGCGTCTGTGCGGTCAGTGTTCGCCGGCTCGCTGCTGCGGAGGTCTCTGCCGCACAGGGGGATGGCCCCCGTCCTGGCGGCAGCCCTGCCGAGGAGAAGCCCCTTGAGTCCTCCGAGCCGTCCGAGCCGTAGGGTCGAAGCCGCTCTGCTGCTTGGCGGCCTGGCGGTCCTGCTTGCTCTTCCGGCCTTTGCGGACCAGCCTCGCTCGCCCCTCTTGCGGGCCGAACGGGTACGCCAGCAGGCGGCCTGGTGCGATGTCAACCTTCTTCTCCTGCACCTGAACGCCGGCTTCTGGCTGGATTGGAGCCGTATCGACGCGTCGATCGAGGAGATGCTCCTGGAGCAGCATCCGGCGGCAGCCGAGCGCGTCACCTGGCGCGACCCCGGCGTGCGCCTCGGTGCCATCGGGTGGCTCCTTGCCGAGCTGGCCCGGAGCACGGACTACCTGCTGGTGCTGGGTCGGGGGGCGGATGCCGAGCGGGTGCTCGCCTCTGCTGAGCGGCTCGCCGCTGCGGCTGCAGGCCGTGGTGACGCGCTGGACGTCCTCCTTGCCAACACCTTTGCCCGCTTCCTGCTGGTGGGGTGGAGGGACAGCGCGGATCCGCTGGTCGAGCTCGAGATTCAGGCGGACGCCGTGGTGCGCAACGTGGCTGCGTTGCGCAAGGCAGTCCGCCTCCCCGACCTGCCCCTGCGCACGCTCCCGCTCCCCTCTCCTGCCCTGGGGACCCTCCTCGGTGCCGCGTGCACCGGCCGTGCGGGCAACCTTCTTCCCCACTCCGCACTGGTGCTGGCGGCCGGGCTTCGCCGCACGGCAGCATCACTGTTTCCCACGGGCGGGCTTCCCCTTCCTGCGCTCCCCCTCGTGGCGGGCGAGCGTCACGCAGCGGCCACTGACGACGCGGCTCTGGCGCTGAGCATCCCTTTCTCCCTGGCCCCCGTCGCCGCAGAGCTGGAGCTGTTTCTCGTGGAATCCGGACCCTATCTTCCCCAGGGCCCGGTGCTGCTTCTCGGGGCAGGTGACGGCGGCGAAGCACTCCGGGTTGCGAAGCTGGAGACCGTCGACTTCGTCCTCGCCGTCGATCACTCGGGGCTTGCTGTCGAGCGGATCGGACGAATGGTGAACCGACTGCGCTACCTGCCACAGACGGCCAGGATCCGGGCGTTGCGCACGGATGTCCGCGAATGCAGCTTCGACGATTCCACCTTCTCGCTGGCGGTTGCCAGCCATCTCGTGGAGTACCTCGACCAGTTGGCACGGCTGGAACTGTACCGAAAGCTCTCGCGCTGGGTGAAGCCCGGAGGGA
>VGRX01000516.1 GCA_016875215.1 Deltaproteobacteria bacterium | reverse complement strand
GTGGCGGCGTCAGCCGGCGCGCTGCCTGCATGCCCGGCCTGCTCCAGGTGCGAGAGAATCTTCCCGATGACTTGCGGGTCTTCGATACTGGCAATGATCCGCACCTTCCCCCCGCAGCGCTCGCAGCTCTCGATGTCGAGGCGAAACACGCGCTTCAGCCGCTGTGCCCAGCCCATGGCGCGGTGCCGTTCGGCCGGGCTGCGCTCGGTGGCGCCGGTGTGCTTTCCCCGCCCCGCCGGGGTGACCTCGGCGCGCAGCGCACTGTGCGGAGCGAGCACGCCCTTCTTGCGGGGCCGCGCTCGAGCCTGTGGTGGGTTCGCTAGGGGCGACCCACCTGGAAGGAGTGGTCCTGGATCAGTTCCACGGTCAGGCCGAGACACGAAGGGTGGATGGACACCGCGAGAATCTCACTAGACATTGGATCACCTCCTTTATACGTGGGCTCTGGCCCATGGGGACGACGACCTGAGTATCCGGCCTCCCCGCGAAAATTCCAAGATGCGCCGCACACAATCCGGCCGGCTGGCGGGACCCGGTCACAGGTGTGCTAGGCTCGAACAGGGGGTAACAAGACATGTTGAGGTCGCCGCACCGCTCCTTCATGCAGGCCGCCGCCAGGGGCATCCTGGTCGCTGCCATCGCCATCCCGGCGCCCGCTGCCATCGCGCAGGAAGCCCTGGAAGAAATCACGGTCACCGCCAGGAAGGTGGCGGAGAGCCTCCAGGAAGCGCCCCTCTCCGTCGTTGTCCTCACCGGCGACGTCATGGCCGACTCTGGGATAAGCCGCGTCGAGGAACTGGTCTCCTACGTCCCGAACTTCGCCATGTCGGAGACGGGCATCGGCACCAACCTCTACGTCCGCGGCATCGGGTCCGGCATCAACCAGGGCTTCGAGCAGTCCGTCGGGCTCTACATCGACGGCATCTATTACGGGCGCGCCCAGCTCACCCGTGCGCCCTTCATGGACATGGCCCAGGCCGAGGCGCTCCGGGGACCCCAGGCCATCCTGCTCGGCAACAACAGCATCGCGGGCGCCCTCAACTTCACCACGGCGAGGCCGACGGAAAGCCTGGAGGCCGAGGTCAGCGTCCTCTACGAACCGGACCACAACGAGCAGGAGATCAACGGCATGATCTCGGGTCCGCTTGGTGAGCTGTTCGGCCTCGACTGGGGCGCCCGGTTCGCGGGCCGCTACCGGACGATGGACGGGTATGTCGACAACACGCTGCTCTCCCGGGACGAGCCCGACCGGGAGGAGACCAGCGCCCGCCTGACCTTCGCCTTCCAGGGCGAGACGGTGGACGGCTCCCTGAAGCTCGAGACCAACAGCTTCGACGTGAAGGGCCGGCAGATCGAGATCATCCGGGCGGATCCGGCCACCACCCGGGGATCCAGCCAGACCGGGTTCAGCAACAACACCGGCAGCTCGGCCCTGTGGGGCGAGGGCTACAACTACCTGGAATTCCTCGACCAGTTCTTCGACGGGGATCCGCCGGTGATCCCGCCTGACTTCGACCCGGCCGAGGACTACGTCCTCGACAACGATGGTCTCCGCGACGGGACGCTGGACTACGACCGGCAGTCGAATGGCGACCAGAGCAAGAACGACATCAACGCCATCGTCGGCACCGTGAACTTTGCCCTGGGGGAGCACACCCTGACCTCCACACTCGGCTACCTGGAGTACGACTACACGGAGGACTGCGACTGCGACTTTACCGGCTCGAACATGTTCCAGCTGACGTCGGAGGAGGATTACAGCCAGTACAGCATCGAACTGCGGCTGACCTCCCCCCAGGACGGGCCCCTGCGCTACCTGGGAGGCATCTACTACCAGGCCGACGAGCTGGACTTCGGCGACCAGATCTTCCTGCCCGAGGACAGCGGCGTGGTCCGGCTGGTGGGCTACGCCACCACGGGCAACCCGGAAGGCGCCTTCGGTTCCCTTGGCAACACGTCCGCGTTCCGGGACTTCGAGCAGAACACCTACAACAGCTCGATCTTCGGGCAGGTGGGCTACGACCTGACCGAGCGCTGGCGCGCCAGCATTGGCGTGCGTTACAGCCACATCGAGAAGGAGGCCAGCCGCATCCTGCGGGAGGGCGACCTTGAGCGTAATCCGTTCAACCTGAATGACGAGAATGACCTGGAGCGGCTCGCCGTCGGCTCGGTGCTGTTCGCCTCGATCTTCGATGTGGCATTCCACCAGCTCAGCGGCTCGCGAACCGAGGACAACACCGCCTTTGAGTTCGTCACGGACTTCGACCTGAACGACGACGTCCTGTTGTACGGCTCCGTGAAGACGGGCTTCAAGGGTGGCGGCTTCGACGTCCGGTCCAACAGCGAGCCCGTGCCGGGTTCCACCGGGGTCGGCACCTTGTTCCCCGAGGAGTCGCTGGCCGCCGTGCAGAACAACGTCAGCCCGGGTTCCTTCGAGTTCGAGGACGAGCAGGCCACCGCCTTCGAGGCGGGCTCGAAGATCTCCCTGCTGAACGGCACGGCCGAGATCAATGTCGCCGTGTTCTACACCACCTTCGATGACCTGCAGGTGAGCATCTTCGACGGCACCCTGGGCTTCAACGTGGGCAATGCCGCCAAGGCGATCACCCAGGGCGTGGAGATCGACGGCCGCTGGGCCATCACGGACGACTGGTCCCTGAACGGCTCGCTGGGCTACCTGGACTTCGAGTTCGACGACTTCAAGAACGGGCAGTGCAACCAGGGCCAGGCGCCGGATTCCCCCGGCGGCTTCTGCGACTACACGGGCCAGACCAACCAGTACGTCGCGGACTGGTCCGGGAACCTGGCGGTGAATTACGAGCACCCGCTGACGGAGAACCTGCTCTTCCGCGGGACGGCGGACACCCAGTTCACCACCGAGTACAACCCGTCCCAGAACCTGGACCCGCGGGTGGAGCAGGAGATGTACGCCATCGTCAACCTGCGCTTGGCGCTGGCGGGTAGTGACGACCGGTGGGAGGTGGCGCTGCTCGGCCGCAACCTGTTCGACGAGAAGGTGGTCTCCTACGCCAACGACACACCCCTCGCCTTCAGCCAGTTCGGGGCGCCCACCTGGTACGGGTTCCTGGAGCGTTCCCGGAACGTGGCCCTCCAGGCGAGCTACCGCTTCGGCGAGTAGCCTGTGATCTTGCGTCGCAAGAAATCAGACTTATGTCACAAAGGGTGCTCCTCCTTGTAGAATCGGGGCTATATTCAGGACAAGGCAGGGAGCGTCAGTTCCCCGCATGAAAGATAAGCACCCC
>VGRX01000515.1 GCA_016875215.1 Deltaproteobacteria bacterium | reverse complement strand
CTTGATGGTCCGGATCTTCGCTTTGCGCCGGTCCGGCATCTTGCGTGCGAGCCGGAACGTGGAGACCACGCAGGACCGGCCGCCCACCATGCCGAGACCGAAGATCCCCCAGTCCTTCACCTTCCCCTTGGTCGTCGAGATGTCCACCGAGGTGAACCCGACCATGGCCTTGCACTCCTTGGGGGCCTCCTCGTCCAGGAACGCCAGCAGCTTCTCCGCCCGGTAGCGCCCCCGCGGCTCGTACCATGCGGACTTGGGCAGCGACCGCTTCTCGAGCACGCGCACGGGCATTCCGTACACGGCCTTCACCCCGCGCACGGCCGGGAGCAGGAGCTCACGGTCATACTTGCCGAGCGGCAGGACACAGACGGAGGAGGGCGCGGCCGACTTGGGTGAAGCATCGGGCGGCGGCCCGACGGGCAGAAGGGCCGCCAGGACGAGACCGGCAACCAGCAGGTTCATCGAGGACCTCCCTCAGGCGGACCGGCCGCACCCCCCTCCGACTCGCACGGAGCTTCCCTGGCGAAGAGCTCGAAGCCGCTCACGGCAACCACCTGGGGGCCGCTCGCCACAACTGCCACCCGGTGGAGCCCGGGGCGTTCGGCAACGAGCCCGCCGTCGTCCGTCGGGCGGACGCCGTCGCCAAGAAGCTCGTACGAGGCCGCACGTTGTACGAGGAGGATCCGGACCGGTTCTGAGACCACGGCTTCCCCTGGAAGCGTGTCTCGATCAGCACAGTCTCCATCTGTCCCGGGCCCCTGCACGGGGTAGCGCTCGAGCGCCCTCTCCAGCAGAGGTTGCAGCGCCTCTTCGAGGCCGAACCACTTCCAGTCCAGAGGGGCGGGGCGGTATCGACGGATCAGCGTGCGCCACCGGCACGGTCCCCAGGGATGAAGCTCTCCGGAGGCCAAAAGCGAGACCGCCTCCAGCGCGGCCTCGATCTGCGCCCCGCGCTTGGTCACCGGTGCGAACAGGTCGTCCGCCAGGGAGGGGGAGACCGCAAGAAGCCCCCTGAGGTCGTCCTGGTAGCGCTGCAGCAGCTCCCGGACGATCCGACTGGCCAGCTCGAGCGCCGTGGGCTGGTCGTCACGGTCCAGCGCAGCGAGAAAGCGCTCCGAAAGCCGGGACAGCTCGGGCAGCGCGGACCGGCCGGGGAGCAGCTTCGGGCTCCCCTCGTGATCTCGGGCGAAACGGGCCAGCAGCTCGCCTGCTTCGACGGGGAGTCCGAACGCGATCGCGAGGTCCTCGGCGGGAGGTCCTTCCCCCGCCCTCCCTTCCCCCTTCACCAGCTCTCCGTACGATACCAGGGAGAAGCAGCTTGCGGCCGCGTGGGTCATCGGGTTGGAAAGCAGCCCATGGATCTCGCCGAAGAGCTCGGCGGTGCGGCCGGTGACGGGCCCGAGCAACAGGCGCTGGCTGCGCGACGCGTAGTCGTTGACCGGGAAGTTGTCCCATACCAGGGGGGGGCGCCCGATGATCCGGGCGATGCCCGATGCGTCGTCCGGTTCCATGACCGCGTCGAAGACCGAGTCGCCCGTCCACATCACCGGGACCTCGGCGGGCAGCGCGGCCAGCTCTTCCAGGTACGCACGGTGCTCCGGGGCCAGCGAGCGGGCCGTGCCCGCGTACACGGTCCCGACGAACTGGAGCTTCACTCCCCTGGCGGACAGATGATCGGACAGCCTGCGGGTCAGCCGGGCATGCGATGCTCCGACTCGGGCCTCCTTGGCTGCCTTGATGTCATCCATGAGCAGCGTGACCGACGTGAACCCGAGCGCCACCACAGAGGCCAGCTTGCCGGTGAGCGCCTCGAAGTCCGCTTCGGAATCGGGGACCATGGAGAGGCCGGGAGAGATGCCGAACGAGGCTTCGAGGGAGAGCGCCTGCGCCTCCCGCAGCAGGCAGGCGAGGTGCGAAAGCTCGGCAGCGGGGCAGGGGACCCGCCACTGCTCCCGGTGGAGCGGGTCGTCCTTGGGCGCATACACGTAGTGGTTCATCCCCAGCGCTGCCATGAGCCTCAGGACGCCCATCCTCTCGTCCCACGTCCACGGCCGCCCGTAGAAACCCTCCACCACGCCGAAAAGGGGAATGGGGGGCCGCACGGCCTCACCGAAGTCCGTCCAGGTCGTCTCTGACCACGGCCCGGGGGTTCCGCAAAGACCCACGGCACGAACCGAGTAGCCCACGCGTCCCCCGCCAGGCCGGTCCAGCCCCGACCGGGCGCCGAAGGCGAGGGGAAACACGTGCTCCGCCCCCCCGACCTCGGTTCGCCTGACCTCGAGCCGGCAAGCCCCGGGAACCGGCGCTGCCGTGACGGAAAGCCCCCGCTTCCACGGCCGTACGACAGGTGCCGGAGGTGCGGGAGGAAGCGTCGGTTCCGCCTCGAGCTCCAGGGCCGTGATACCTTTTTCCTCGGCCATGGCGGGCAGCCGGATGCGCAGCCATCGACCGGTACGTGAGGGGACCCGGCAGACGACCGAGCGCCCGTCGGTCGTGCAGGCCCCTTCCGGGATCGGCCTCCCCGCCCATTCCACGAGCTCGGGCATCACCGGATCCGAAAGGAAGCGCATCCGCACTCGCGTGAGCCTGATTCCATCCCCGGCCAGCCCCTGGATGCGTGCGGTCAGCTCGGCCGGGAGCCCTTGCGCAGGCCGCCACGCGGAGCTCGGGTCGCCGTCATGGAGGGCGAGAGGCCCCTCCCATCGGTCGTCCACGTTGCCCCCCGGCGAGCGGACAGACCCCACTCCAACCAGCGCAGCGGGGCCGAGGTCGAAGACTCCGCTCGGCGAGTCCAGCGCAAGCCAGACTACCGGCAGAAGCACAGCGCTTCCAACCATGATCAGTTGCAGCATGCTCGCTCCCCAACGTAGGAGGCTGCCCAAGACGACTTCGCCGTTTTACTCCGCATCCGGATTCAAGGACTTCAGCGCCAGCTCGAAATAGGGGGTGCCGTTGGCGCACCACCGAACCGACGAGGACTTGAGGTCGACCTGCCAGGTGTGCGACTGCGGCAAGGGACCCGCTGCCTCCGCCTTGCAGAAACGGACGATTCCCTCGACCGGCAGATCCGGGTCCGAGCTGTCCACGACGTCCACGCGGATCCACCGGTCCGCGACCCGGATCTCCAGTGGCGGGCAGTCGCACTCCACCGGGTTGCAGCGCACCGTGGCGCTCCCCTCCCGCACCGACTCCTTCACCTGGGCCAGCAGCACGGCCGAACGCTCTTCCATCGGAGTCTGACTCGAGCAACCCGGTGACGCTGCCGCCAGCACCACCAGCCAAAA
>VGRX01000514.1 GCA_016875215.1 Deltaproteobacteria bacterium | reverse complement strand
GCCAGTTCACCCCAGATCGTCCGCTCGACGCGGGCGGATGAAAGCGGATGGTCGAGCGGGCAGGCCGAAGATGCGGCCACCGGCAGGTGGCGCACCCGAGCACCGCACGGGTAGCAGCCTTCGACCGGCCCCGCGAGAAGGCCCGGCCGTCCTTCGGTGAGATGCTGGCCTGCCTGCGCCGTGCATCGTGGGCTGAGGCATTTGTTGATCCGTCGTTGGCGGCAGGTGACCGCCAGAAATCCCTGGCTGCGTATCTGGCCCGCGTGGTAGCTTCAGGGTGAGATGCTGGCTGGGCCTGCCCGGCGTCGGCCCGGGGGGGTACCCCGGTCGAGCCCGGTCAGATGGCTAAAGTCGAGTCTAGCGACGCTGTGCCGGTGGACTTGGAATGCGGAGGGGATGTCATGGTCGCGAGTGCAAGTAGCGTTCGTTGGCACATGGCCCTGGCGCTGGCGAGCCTGCTGGCGTGCCCGATGTCCTGTGGAGGCAACCATCCGGAGGGGGACAATTCACCCCCTGACGTGGGCGAGGCGGATGTCTGCCCGTCCGGTCACGGTGAGAGCAAGTCCTGCGAGAGCTGCGCAACCAACTGCGACTGCGCCCTAGGTTACTACTGCGACCTAGGAGCGTGTGCAGCCGAGCGCAAGGGCGGAGAGCACGAACAGTGCGTGTGCGGCACCGACTGCGAGGCTGGGCTCGTCTGCCAGGGCGGCGAGTGCATGGCGAACGGTAGCCAGCTAGGTCTCTCGATCGAGGAGTTTCGTGCCACCCCCTCTTGGGGAGATGCCCCACTCAGCACGACGCTGTCCTGGGTGGTGGCATCCCCGGTGGGAGCAGAACCCACCTGCCACATCGATCTTGATGGGGATGGAGAGGACGACGCGATTATTGATGCGTGCCTTGGTCCGGGCTCGTTGGTTCACACCTTCACCGACCCGGGCGCGTACAGGCCGAGGCTCCGCGTTACCAACTCGGACGGTCTCGTATCCGAAGCAAGCATCGACGTGTTCTCGAACTTCGTCGAGTTCGCTCCGGAAGTGGTGTTTCCTGAGGACTCGCCCGGATTCCAGTCCGCAACCCTGGAGGGGGACAAACTCGTCTTGACGTTCGACTCGACCCGGCCGTCGCAGACATTCCCCGGGGAAGGAGACATCGTCTGGATCCGGGCCCCGCGGATTCTCGCTCGGGTCGTCGGCGTGGAGTCGACAGGGCCTGCCTCCGTAGTTCTCAATGTTGTCGCGGCCTCGGTCACCGATGCGATTCGAAACTGCCAGTTCGGCGTGACAGCCCAGGCACCTGTCTTCCCTGGCCCATCGAAGGAGGCACCCCGGAGCCAAGGAGCGGCCTATGCGCAAGCTTCCCTGCCCTTGTCTGTGGAGACCTCCTACACGCTGGGCTACACGTTCAGCTACCGAATCGCCAACTTCATCAAGATCGACATTCCTATCACGGCTGGGGTCGACAAGTTCTATATGGATGTACAGTGGGGAACCTTGAAGAGGCTTCAGATCGACAGCGGCTTCGGGGTTGAACTCGATGTGTCCCTCGACTTGAAGAGCCCTCTGGAGGGCGAGATCCCCTTGGCGGAGGTACCTCTCGGCACGATCCCCCTGTCGTTCTTCGCCTGGCTGGATATCGAGGTTGAACCGAATCTGGAGTGGGAGATCAACCCTCTGCAGTTCATTGTCGAGGCCTTCCTGAAGGTGGGCCTGTCCTACGGTTCCTCGATCGATTGCGACTTTTCCATCGGGGTGTGCTCGGCACAGCACGGGTTGATCCCAATCGGGGAGGCGACCGTCCCGTTCGGTGAGGGGAGTGACACCCAGGTGGATGTCCTTGCCACCCGGCTGGCCCTGGCCTTCGACCTGGAATTCAAGCTGTGGAGCCTGTGCGGACCGGTGCTCCAGCCGGGATTGTACTGCCTGCTTGAGCCATCAATCGACCTGGTCAAGAAGGAGGGCTGCTTCGAGGTCAGCTTCGGTCTGGAGGGCGAGGCCACGGTGAAGTGCGAACTTCCGTTCAACCAGGTGCTCGAACTGAAGGGCAAGGAGCTGTCTGTCACACTTGCAGAGTGGTCGCTTGCCAAGATCTGCAAGCCCCTGAGCGAGATCCTCGGAAGCGCATGCGGGGACGGCCTGTGCGAGATCGTGGAGACAGCATGCTCTTGTTCACTGGATTGCCCCCCGGCCTGCGGCGACGGATGTTGTGACAAGGAGAGCGAGTTCTGCCAGGAATGCTCAGATTGCCCGGACCACTGCGGCGATGGGCTCTGTAACTGTGACGAGTCGTTCGAGATCTGCCCGGACGACTGTCCCTGCGACCCCGAGACCCGAAGCTGTGGCTTCTGTGGGGACGGAGCGTGCGTAGATGACGAGGTTTGCGTGTGCACGGCCGACTGTGACCCGTGCGGAACCGTGAACTGCGGAGATGATAAATGCACGCCAAACATGGAGACCTACCTGACCTGTCCTCACGACTGTGACCCGGACTGTGGGAATGATGTGTGTGACCTGCCTGCCGAGAACTGCGCAAACTGCCCCCAGGACTGCTCAGTTTGCTGCGGCGACGGGCTCTGTCGTGCGGAGGACAACGAGTATTGCTACAGCTGCCCCAACGACTGCGGGCCGTGCCCATGGTGCGGAGACGACGACTGCGACGAGGATCTTGGGGAGAACTGCGCCTCCTGCGAGCAGGACTGTGGGTCATGTTGCGGGGATGATACGTGCCTCGACGCAATCGGGGAGAACTGCCTCACCTGCCCAGTGGACTGCGGTGTCTGCCCGGGCTGCGAGCCGAACCCGTGCACCGAGGGGGAGGGTTTCATCGGCCAGGCATGTCTCCAGTCCGACGACGGCGCCCAGGAGGGAATCGCCACCTGCCTCCTGAATCTCCTCACGCTGTTTTGTGCGTCGAGATCTCCTGGACCGGTACGGCCTGCACCTGCAAGGCCGACGGGTCGACTTGCTGTGAGTCCGGTCTGTGCCTGGGGAAGGCCGATGGAGACGCGTTCTGTTCCGGAAATCAACAATTGATCTGCAAGCTGCAGGACGACGGCTGTGTTGCGGTCGGGGCCTCTGTGACCTGTACCAACGGATGCCTGGACGCCAAGTGCGTCTGCATCCCCGGGGCCTGTGACCTGGCCAACGGAGCGGAGAAGGTCTGCGTCCCCGGGACGAGCCAGTCGGTCAGCTGCACCGAGAATCAGGAGGGGTGCATCGTACCGGTTGGGGCTGCCAAGGAGTGCGCCCCGGACGGCTGTAACCCGGCCACCGGCGACTGCTGGGACTGCGACGAT
>VGRX01000513.1 GCA_016875215.1 Deltaproteobacteria bacterium | reverse complement strand
TTTCTCCGGGGGCCTGCTGGAAGATCTTCGATTCCTGCTCAGTCACGACGACGGGCACCTGGAAGATCCAGTTGTAGGCGAGCGAGAGATCTGCGCCGAGGAGCCGCAGGGTAAGCCCCGCGCCAGGGGAGAGGCGGTGGAAGCTGAGCGCGTCGAGGAAGGCGTAGCCCGGTTCGACTGCGGGGCTCTCGTAGAAGCCGCCGGCGCGCAGCCATAGCCGGCCGGGAACGACCTGGACGTCACCGCCGAGTCGGATGGAGACCGTGTCCCTGAACTCGCGGGGGATGACGACCTGGTCGATGTCGATGCGCTGTCCCGCCAGCTCAGTGGTGACTCCGGCGTCGAGACGGTAGCTCCTGTTCTGGGACCACATCTCCCACTGCACATCGAGCTCGACATCGGCAATCTCGCGTCCGCCCTTCTCGAAGAACCAGCGGATCCCTCCGCGCAACTGCGTGGGGAACGTCAGCTCGAACGACACCCGGTTGTCTTCCTCGGTGCCTTTCAAGACCTTCACCTGTTCCTCGGTGGCCAGGTTGTCGGCCGTGACTTCGAGGCGGGAATCGGTCCTGATGTTGACGGGCAGAAAGCGGCCGGCAAGCGCGATTTCCAATCCGCGCACCGGTTTGACCCACGCTCCCAGAATGCCGGTGAAACCGAAACGATCCTCGCCGCGGATCGCCACGTGCATGTCGAACGGGCTGGAATCCGGATAGACGTTCCTGGGGCTCATGTTGCCATCAACGACCACGGAGAAGTCGAACCGCGGCACGTCCACGTACTGGAGGCTGAGGCCCAGTCCGAAGAGGTCCTTGTATTTCCAGGCGACGGACGCCGTGTAGTAGAGCATGATGACATCCTGCCCGGTCATCATGTAGCGCTGGGGGCCGAAGCGCGGGTACTCGAGGCGTCCCGCCGCGTTGGGTGCGTACATGCCCAGGGCGAAGGCCCAGTCATCCAGACCCAGATCCGAGGCAAGCGCCGCCATGGGAGAGAGCCACGTCCAGGGGGTCTCGTTGCGGATGTGGTCGAACTCGACGAGTCGGGGAACACCGTGCGTGGCATCGCTCCAATCGAGCGTACGCGCTCGCCGGTACTCGATGTCGCTGTACAGGACACGGTTGCTGAGCAGGAAGCCGGTCCCGCGCTGCCTGGCGAGCCCGGCCGGATTGTAGTATATGGCCGAAGGATCGTCCGCCCTGACGGTCATCGCACCGCCTCGGCCGGTCGCCCTCGCCCCCTGGTCACCCACCTCAGGCCCGCCCGCCAGGGACAGGCCGGGAGCGGCAGCGAGGACCACCACCAGAATGGACAGGACAGGGATACGCATCATGATGCCCCCCACCCTACTTCTCGCAGTTGATGGACTGCTTGGAATCGAACTTGCCCGGGATCTCGTGCGCCTCCACAAACCCCTGGAGCCGGTAGCCCGGCTTCCCGTCGGTCGTCAGGCAGGTGGGCTTGAGACCGAACAGCCCGACCGAAGCGCCGAACGAGATCCACTTCTGGCCGCATCGGTCGGTGCAGTACTTGGCCAGGTCCGTTTCCGGGTAGTCGCCCTGGGGTACGGGAGATACCGGACAGTCGCCCGACTTGAGGCACATGCAGATGCGGTTGGCATCCTCGATGGCGATGCACCCTTCCAGGTAGCCGTCGACCATGCCGGTGCAATCCTCGTTGAAGCCGAAGCGAACCTTGAGGTTGCGGATCGGAATGGAGTCCATGGGATCGAGGTCGGGGGCGCAGAGGATCGGGTTGTCGATCGCACCGGTATGGAAGTTGAGCAGCGAATCCTCGACCGACTTGAAGATGCACTGGTTCCCGTGGTACGGCCTGAACTCGATCTCCTGCGTCAGCCCCTCGAGAAGGCAGTAGCTGTCCACCGCGGTCTCAGGAGGCAGATCGCCCTTCGCAGGCAGGTTGACCGGCATTGCGGGTGAGCGCCACCCCGGGCCGGTCAGGAACACGAACTCGTCCAAGGCCGAAGCGCTGCCCTGCTTCTTCTCGGCCGACACGACCGAGAAGACCACGTTGAGCACGTTGTTGGCGAGGTCGTTCTCCCAGATCGGGTTGAGCAGGCCGGCAAACTCCTCCGGCTCGTCAATCTCCAGCCAGGTGAACCGGAACACCCGCTCCCGGAACGCCTCCAGGTCGCACTTGCAGAACGTCGAGCACGAGCCGGTGTTCTCGGGGATCTCCACCTCGGGGCACGGGGGCTCCTCGACCGAGACGCAACCCAGGAGAACCGCTGTGCACAAGATCGCCGGCCGCGACAACCCTGGCAGCATCATCGGAGACCACCTCCCCCTTGTTCGGCTCGTCGTTCGCCCGAGCCTTCGTCGGGTGCGACTTGCCTCAGTGTTACCGCAACGGGCCTGCCGCGGTCAACGCAATTGTCCTCGTCCGGCGCAACCGATCCCTGCTGGGTTGACGAGCAGGCCTGTTGCGGCCCCTTCCTCACGGTCGGGATTCTGACAGCCTCCTGCTGCGCCCCGCAGTCAACCCGAGAGCGATGCCTTTCCCGGGGGGCCGGCCACCTGTTTGCATTCGACGCTCTCCTGGGGTAGATTCCGGCCATGAAGGTGCGGATTGCCACAGTCTTCCTTGCAGTGTCGTGTCTCGCTGCGGCGTCCTGCGGTGGCGAGGATTCTCTGCCCGAGGGGATTGCCCAGTTCTCGCTGACTGCGTGGGGCCCTGCGGTGGTGCTGAGGAACACCCACGTGGTTTTCGAGGGGACGGGCTTCGTTCCTTCCGAGCTTGGCCAGATGAGCCTCCGCATCAAGGGGAAGTCAGGTCCCGGCTCGATCGAGCGCACCGACCCGCTGGTCTACCAGAGCGACGACGCGGCCTTGTGGGTCGTCCCGGCCGATTTCGTTTCTTCGGTGCTGGCCGGGGGGAACCAGTTCGAGGGGGAGTTCCGGCTCGAGCGGCGGATCAGCGGCTACTCGCAGGTGGAGCGGGTCGCGGCGAAGTGCGTTCTTGCCGTGTACACCAACGTCCAGCCGGTGCTGGAGTCGATTGAGCCGTCGGGAACCTATCTGGGGGACGAGCTGGTGGTGGGGGGGGGCAACCTGCTCCTGCCGGAGGAGGGGCAGACGCTGCTTTTCCTGTCCGGCCAGTTCAAGGTGCAGTCACCTCCCATGGTCAAGCCGATTCCGTCGACCGTGATTCCGCTCACCGTGGAGGAGAGGGAGCGGGGGCGTTTCGTGCTGACACCCGACAAGTTCGGCATCTACCCTGGTCGCTTCGAGGGGAGCGCACACCTGGAGAACTTCGTGGATGGCGAGGTGACC
>VGRX01000512.1 GCA_016875215.1 Deltaproteobacteria bacterium | reverse complement strand
GGGGACGAAGATCCGTGCACCGTAGCCGACGTGTGCATCGAAGGTAAGTGCGCGGGCGTGTCGGTGCCGTGCGATTGCCAGACCAATGCGGACTGTGCTGCCCTGGATGACGGAGACGTTTGCAACGGCAAGCTGATCTGCGACCTGGCGGATTGGCCGTACCAGTGCTCGATCGATCCGGCAAGCATCAAGGCATGTCCGGCACCGGCGGCAGGGCCGAATGCTTTCTGCCTGAAGGCCTCGTGCGATCCGCTGACCGGGGCCTGCTCGTTGGTTCCTGATCACGAGGGATTTGCCTGCAGCGACGGCAACGCCTGTACAACGGGCGAGCACTGCGTAGCGGGCGTTTGCGGCGGGGCCGTGGACCTGGGGTGCCTGGATGACAACCCGTGCACGGACGACTCCTGTGAACCGGCAGTCGGGTGCATCTACAAGGCCAACTCGGCATCGTGCAGCGATGGAAACGTGTGCACGACCAACGACAAGTGCACGGCCACCGTGTGTGCGGGAGGCGCTCCGCTCAACTGTGACGACGGGTCCGTCTGCAACGGAACCGAAACGTGTGACTCGTTCTCCGGCTGCAAGGCTGGCCAGCCGTTGAAGTGCGACGACGGTAATGCCTGCAACGGGCAGGAAGCCTGTGACCCGGTCAAGGGCTGCCAGGCGGGAGCTCCTCCGGTGTGCGATGATCTCAACGTCTGCACCGACGACACGTGCGACCCGGTCAAGGGATGTGCTCACAAGGCGAATGCCGCACTGTGCGACGACGGCAATGTCTGCACCGTGGGAGATGCATGCCTGGGGGGCCTCTGCGCCCCCGGCACGGCGCTGGATTGTGACGACCAGAATCCCTGTACGGTGGACTCCTGCTCCTCGTCGGCGGGCTGCGTGCATGTCCCCCTCCAGGATGGCGTCGACTGCACGATGCCCGGAGTCTGCCAGGGAGCTTGCGCATCGGGCCAGTGCGAAGAGGTCGCCATGGAGAGCTGCGACGGCAAGGACAACGACTGCGACGGCGTCGCGGACGAGTCGGGAGCAATTGGCTGCTCGACCTACTACAAGGACACGGACGGAGACGGCTACGGAAGCGACCTCAAGCCATCGCTGTGCCTGTGCGCCCCGGACCCGCAAAGCGAGTACACGGCCCTGGTCGCTGGCGACTGCCTGGACCAGGACTCCGCCGTCCACCCCGAAGGAACGGAGAAGTGCGATGGCAAGGACAACGACTGCGATGGCAGCGAAGATCCCCCGAAATCGGCAGGATGCAGCAAGAAACACAAGGATGCGGACTCGGACGGGTGGGGAGTGGGCGGAGACCACCTGTGCGTGTGCGCTGACTTCGAGCTCTACACCGCCACGTCCGTCGGGGATTGCGATGACGGCGACCCGGAAGTCCATTTCGGAGCGGCCGAGTCGTGCAACGGCAAGGACAACAACTGCGACGGGCTCCCCCCTCCGGAGAACCTGCCCGGATGCTTCAACTTCCATGAGGATGCGGACTCGGACTCGTTCGGCAAGAGCCTCGTGTTCAAGTGCCTGTGCGAGCCGCAATGGCTGTTCAAGGCCAAGGAGGGGGGCGACTGCGACGACGCAAACAGCTTCGCCAATCCCAGCATGGGCGAAGACTGCGATACCGTGTTCGACGACGACTGTGACGGTGACACCAACACTCCGGACGCCGCACACTGCGACGCGTACTACCTGGACGGAGACCTGGACGGCTACGGATCTCAGGACGGTCTATGCCTCTGCGCCCCGAAGGGGAGCCACACCTCGACCACGGGAGGCGACTGTGCGGATGACGACCCCCAGGTGTATCCGTCGCCGCACGCCATCTGCGGCATCGATGCCGACTGCGACGGCAGCGCTCTGGACCCGGGCGAGAGCTGCGATGACGGGAACGACAAGAGTTGGGACGGCTGCACTTCCTGCAAGGTGACCGAGCTCCGGGTGAACAGCCAGACTCTCTGGGGGCAATGGGGGCCCTCGGTGGCCGGCCTGACGGACGGCGGGTTCGCTGTCGCATGGACCAGCAACAACCAGGATGGCAGCTACGACGGCATCTTTGCCCAACTCTTCCTGGCGGACGGGAGCCGGGACGGAAACGAATTCCAGGTCAACACCTACACGTTCAAGTCGCAGCGGAACCCGTCCGTGGCCCGGCTGGCGGAGGGCGGCTTCGTCGTGGTGTGGGAAGGCTACGCTCAGGACACCTCCGACTCTGGCGTCTTCGGACAGATGTTCAACGCGGACGGAAGCGCATCCGGCAACGAGTTCCAGGTCAACACATACACACCGGGCAACCAGGTCAACGCCGACGTCGCTGCCCTGGGCGACGGGGGGTTCGTGGTCGCCTGGGAAAGCCCGGACGGTGGGGGGAAGTACTACGGCGTCTTCTGCCAGCGATTCGATTCCGGCGGAGCCCGGGCAGGTGCCGAGTTCCAGGCGGACAGTTACATGTTGGGGGACCAGCGCGCCCCCGCTGTCGCCGGGCTGGGCGGGGGCGAATTCGTGGTGACGTGGCACAGCATGTACCAGGATTTCTCAGGCCTTGGGGTCTTTGGACAGCGGTTCTCGGCAGCCGGGACCAAGCTGGGGACAGAGTTCCAGGTCAATACCCAGACGGAGAAGAACCAGGGGGCCCCGTCGGTAGCGCCTCTTGCAGGAGGAGGATTCCTGGTGGCATTCGACGGCCAAGGCACGGGGTGGTCCGGAATGCGCATCTTCCGGGCGCGGTTCTACCCGGACGGCACCAACCAGGGGACCGACTTGGAGGTGAGCGTGTACAAAGGGTCGTCCCTGACCGGCCCCAGGCTGGCCCCGCTGGCGGGAGGCGGTGCCGCTGTAGTCTGGAACAGCCAGTACCAGGACGGGGCGGCGGCGGGCGTCTTCGGACGGCGGCTGAGCAGCATCGGCGTCCCGGACGGAGCCGAGATCCAGGTGAACACATACACCGTGGGAGACCAGTACGAGCCGGCTGTCGCCAGCCTGACCGATGGCGGGTTCGTCGTGGCCTGGTCGAGCTGGGCGCAGGACGGCAGCCAGGAAGGCGTCTTCGCCCAGATGTTCGACGCGGGAGGAAGCAAAGTCTTCCCGGCAGCAAGCCAGTAGCCCACCAGAGCAACTGCTTCTCACGCTGCTTTGAAGCAGGGGTCAGAAGCAGGGGTCCAGAGAAGCAGGGGTCAGGACTTAACACTTGACACTTGCTGCTTCGTGACTTGCTGCTTCGTGAGGTTGCTCGGAGTCAGGGGCTGGCGAAGGGCTGCCGAGGGGACGGGGTCAGTCGTGTGCTGCTGTTGCTGCT
>VGRX01000511.1 GCA_016875215.1 Deltaproteobacteria bacterium | reverse complement strand
GGGGACGAGATAGCAGGAGACGACACCGGTCTTGACCAGCGCCTCCAGCGAATCCGTGTCCGGCTCGGCATTGGAGGGGAGACGGTCCACGACCTGGACATGCGGCACTGCCTTGTCTGCGGCGACGGTCACGACGACCTCCGACGGCTCGCCCATGCCCGCTGCCGGTGCTGCTCTCCGGGTGACGGAGAGCGGGCCGTGCTTCGCATCGGCCTTTCGCACCCCCCATTCCTTGAGCTCGAGCGCCACAGGGACCGCCAGGTCACCGTCGTACTCGACCTCGACCTTGCTGGTCCCCGAGGCAAGGAAGGGAGTCAACTCGAGGCTGCGCAGCCGTGCTGCGGACAGGAACGGATCCGCGGGGTCCACGTCGACCTCGGCCATCACGTCGCCGTTGACCCGGACGGTCACCTTCGACGGCTTCTCCTGCTTCGTGCCGGCACCGGCCGCGAGCAGGGCCCGGACTGCATTGACCGTACCGATCTCGTTGTGCCATGCGCCCCAGGCTTCGCGGGTGGAGAGCAACCACGTGACCAGCTCCCGCTCGACCCCCTCGTACTTCGGCAGCTTGAGCTCCCGGAGCATCTCGAGGATGAGCGCATTCAGCTCGACCATGCCGCCATAGGCATGGTACCAGTGCGGTTCCCAGTGCCCTTCCCGCTTGAGGGTGAGCAGGTACTCCACGGCCTCCTCGATCGGCTCGTAGAGGGTCTTGTCCGAGGCCCACCGGCTCATGGCCAGGACGCCCGTCACCGCATGCGCCACAGCGGCCGGCTCCTGGGGCCTGGCGGCCAGGAACTGGCTCATCTTCTGCTTGAGCACGAGCAGGTCGTTGCCCGGGACTCCGCCCAACGCCTTCGAGGCCTGCACCAGGATGGAGAAGAGCTCCGCGGACAGAGCCATGTCCACCTCGGGTGCGTTGACCTCCCAGAAGTACGCGCCCTGGGCTGCCCACAGCCCCTTGTCGTTGCGGGCGCCCAGCACGAACGCAATCCCCCTGGAGATCGCTGCATTGTCGACCGGCACGTCGAGCGCGGCGGCCTCGGCCAGCGCCTTGAGCACGAATGCGGTCAGGTACAGGCTGATCCGGAAACCGCTTCGGTTCTGGCTGGCATCGGCCAGGTAGGTCCAGCCCCAGGCTCCGTCCTCGGTCTGGACGGCAACCAGAGTGGCCACCGCCCGGAGCACGCGGCTGCGCAGCGTCTCGAGCTCGGCTGCCGGCAGACCGCCCTGCATCCCCCACTCGAGCATGGCGCAGTCCAGCAGCAGCCGGCTGGCCGTCCCGTACACGCCGACGAACGCCAGCGGCAGCTCGTCCATGGCCTTCCATGCCTCGATCGCCGGGATCACGTTGGGGAAGCTCACGCTGAGGAATGCCGTGCGGTAGCTGGCCCTGGGATCGGCCTCCAACCTCGCCTCGAAGGGCTTGCCGGCTGCCAGTTCACCGTCGAACTGCCGGCTGGCGGGTACGCCGAGGGGCCGTACGAAGAGCGTCTTGCGCTCCTCGTCCCGGAACGAGGGCCCCGAAACGGAAATCGAGTACTCGGCCTTGCCGGCGAAGTCCGCCCGAACCGTCCAGACGACCGGAGCGGAGCCTCCATCCTCGAGGTCGATCTCGTGCCGGGCGTTGCCCACGAACACGAGTCCCGAAGCACCCGCCTCAGCCACCAGGCGGACCTTGTTGCCTGAGAGGTTCCGCACGAGAGCGGCGACCCGCACCTCGTCGCCCTGGGTCAGCGTGGCCGGGAAGTCCGACTGGACGTACAGGTCCTGCCGCACCTCGACGTCCTGCCGGAGGATCCCCAATCCCCCCACCTTGTCCGAGGCAATCAGCGTGAGCTGCTGGACCGTGATGGCATCGGGGAAGGTGACGGCGATCTTCGACCGCCCGGAGGTGGTTGCAAGGAGCGGCTCCCACAGCGCAGTCTCCGGGAACTTCGTGCGGATCGTGATCCGGGGAAGCGGACCTTCGCCGTCACTGCCGTCCTCCCCGCCTCGCCGCCGGGTCACGCCGGATTCGGCGTCGGGCGCGGCATCCTGGGCCAGAAGTGCCGCAGAGTCCTCGTCGGCCGGGGCCTCGGCATCCTCCATCTTGGCCTCTTCCTTCGCCATCATCATCATGGGGTAGCTCTTCTTGGATGCCTTGACCTTGTAGGCGCCTGCGGGGGCCACGATCCCGCCGACACCGGCCCCGCCTCCATCCATCTTCAGCTCCCCGCCCAGTGTCGCGTCGGCCCCTCCGGCCCCGAAACCCGCACCTCCGCCTTCTCCCTCCGTGATCTCATCCCCCGAGGCCGCTGCGCTCACCATCCCCCCCGGGTCCTTGAACCCCCAGTTGGTGTAGGCGATGTCCCGCCACGGCTCCCCCCAGTTGCGGTCGACGACGGGCCAGGTCAGCACCGCTGCACCGCCGGTGGAGATCACCTTGCGCTGCGGGTTGTAGAAGTGGTCCTTGGGGGTGACTTCCAGCGGATCCATCAGGGAGATCACGGCCTGGTCCACCAGCGCTGCACCAAGGGCGGCCTCCTGTCCGCTGCGGGTCTTGACCTCGACCTCGAACTCCACCTTCTCGCCGGGGGCGACGCGAGGCTTCAGTCCGTGCACCGTGATGGTGGCTTCGGCATCCGGGTAGAGGGTCACGTGCTGCCCTTCGGTGATGAAACCGACGTTCTTCACCGAGAGCTTCCCCTTCTTTCCGACAGCGGACTTCCTGGCTGCCGCAACATACAGGTTCACGAGCATGGTTCCCCATGTCGGCGCCGTGATCGTGCCTTCCGACCGGTAGTCATCCGCCTCCTTGGTGATCGGGATCGTGGTGGATGCGACGAGCGCTCCGGAAACGTCGGTCAGATCCACGTGGATCACCTTCTCGACGGGCATGTACTCCTTGTCGAAGGTGACCTTGAGATGCGTCTGCACCCCCTGCTTCTGCGGCGGCTCTTCGGCCTTGGATGTCATGGGCTTGGGCAGGTTGAACCTCACTGCGACGCTGCCGAGGGGCACGGGCATGACGGGGCTGTCGATGATTGCAGTCGCTGCGCTGTTGCCCATGGTGAAGGTGAACTCGGCGACCCCCTGATCATCCGAGACGGCCTTGGACTTGACCCCGAACTCGTCCACACGACAGGTCAGCTCGATTCCCCGGGCAGGCTTGCCGTCCAGATCGGTGACCTTGGCGTGGAGCTTCACGGTCTCCCCGGCGGGGTAGTCGTCCTTGTCCAGTTCCAGGACGGCCCGGTACGGACGCTGCGTGTACACCACGTCCCGCGTCACCGTGCTGGAGCGGGCGAACGCATCGGTGGCCGAAAA
>VGRX01000510.1 GCA_016875215.1 Deltaproteobacteria bacterium | reverse complement strand
GTTCCCGACGCCACCCCTGATGCCGCTCCCGATTCCGATTCCGACGCCGCTCCCGCCGCCGCTCCCGATTCCGACGCCACCCCTGATGCCGCTCCCGACTGCGCCCCCGCCCCCACTCCCGACGCCGATTCCGACGGCACTGCCGATGCAGGCCCGGCTTTGCCAGGGCCACGGGGGGGAGGCTCGGTACCACCGCCATTCATCCTCTCCGCCACGGTCCACACGACCACGACGGAGGCGGACAATGCGGCCAGCAGAAGAAATGCACGACGGGACGACATACTGTTCTTTCCCCTCCCCCCTCGCCTCCACCAAGGGATTCTAGGCACGTTCGGAGGCGGGGGCAACGACGAAAATGGTTGATCTTCGGGGAGAATCTGGTAAAGATACGGCCTCGCAGTTGGTGCAGGAGGAAGAAGATGGCGAACACGAAGCAGATGACCCGGGAAGAGCGCAAGGCCGCCAAGCGCAAGGCTCGCTCCGAGCTGAAGGTGACCTTCCTGAAGCTGACCAAGAAGCAGGTTGCCGAGTTCCGCGGCAAGATCAAGGGGGGAGTCAAGGGATTCCTCCTCGGCACGAACGAGGAGAACGAATGAGCGTTCGCAAGGCCGTGATCCCGGCCGCAGGCCTGGGAACGCGGTTCCTGCCCGCTACCCTGGCGCTCCCGAAAGAACTGCTGCCGCTCGATCGAAAACCCGCTATCCACTGGGTCGTGGAAGAGGCCATCGGGGCCGGTCTGGAGACCATCGTACTGGTGCTCGCCCGCGGCAAGGAATCGTTGCTGCACTACTTCATGGGCAACCCGAACCTCAAGGGGCGAAAGCTCGACGGCAGGCTGGCTCAGTGGGTCGATGCCGTGGCCCAGCTCCGCTCTCGAGTCGAGCTGGTCGCTGTCTACCAGGAAGAAGCGCTCGGGCTGGGGCATGCCGTGCTCCAGGCACGCTCCGTGGTGGGGGATGACCCTTGTGCGGTGCTGCTGCCCGACGACCATTTCCTTCCCTCGCCGCTCCCGGAGCTGGTGACGGGGCACACCGAGAAGGGCCTGGGAGGGGTCGCACTGCGCAAGGTGACCCCCGCGGAAGTCACACGCTATGGAATCGTGGGGATACGACAGGCAGCACCGCCCCACTTCCTGCTCGATGCCGCAGTCGAGAAACCCCCGCTGGTCGATGCCCCGTCCGACATGGCAATCATGGGACGGTACGTCCTGCCCGCAGGCTTCATGCGCCGCCTGGCCGAAGGAAGACCCGGGGCCCTCGGCGAAATCCAGATCACCGATTCCCTCCATGCCGAGGCCTCGCAGAAGGGGCTCTACGGATTCCATTTCACGGGGACCTTTCTCGATCTCGGGACCTGGGAGGGATACCTGGAAGCCAACGTGCGGATGGCGGGCGGAACCCCCGACCTGACCGCACGGCTCAGCAAGGCGCTGGTCAACCCCGTCGGAATCGCGCCGACTACGTGAGAGGGGACCTCATGCTGGGTAACATCGACGAGAGAATCCACGAGCTTCGAAGACGCTCCCAACAACTTGCGAGGTTTCTTTGACCTCGATGGAAAGAAGGCCGAGCTCGACAGGATCCTGAAGCAGGAGGAATCCGCCGACTTCTGGCTCCAGCCCGACAAGGTTGCCCGCGTCCAGAAGCGCAAATCCGTGCTCACCGCAGAGCTCGAGATGTATCGTCGCGCCCTTGTCCCCCTCGACGATGCCGAGGTCTACGTCGAAATCGCCAAGGAAGAGGCCACCACCGAGCACGAGGGGGAGATCGAGCGCCTGCTCGGCGACGCCGAGGACAGGTTCGACGAGGTCGAGATGGCCCTGGTCCTGTCCGGCGAGAACGACCGGGCCAACGCGTTCGTGACCATCAACGCCGGTGCCGGCGGGACCGAGTCGCAGGACTGGGCCGAGATGCTCCTGAGGATGTATCTTCGCTACTGTGACGAACGCGGCTTCAAGACCGAAATCATGGACTACCAGGCCGGAGACGAGGCCGGGGCCAAGAACGTCACCCTCTCCATCGAGGGGCAGTACGCGTACGGCTTCCTCAAGGCCGAGAGCGGGATCCACCGGCTCGTCCGCATCTCTCCGTTCGATGCGGCCCACCGCCGCCACACCTCGTTCGCATCCGTCTTCGTCTACCCGGAAGTGGACGACAGCATCGACATCGCCATCGAGGAGAAGGACCTCCGGATCGATGTCTATCGCGCCAGCGGCGCAGGCGGCCAGAAGGTGAACAAGACCAGCTCCGCTGTCCGAATCACCCACATCCCCACGGGCATCGTGGTCCAGTGCCAGAACGAGCGCTCGCAGCACAAGAACAAGGACGTCGCGATGAAGGTGCTTCGAGCCCGACTCTACGACATCGAGAAGGACAAGCTCGAGGACGAGAAGAAGGCCATCGAGTCGGCCAAGATGAGGATCGACTTCGGCAGCCAGATCCGTTCCTACGTCCTGGCCCCGTACCGCCTGGTCAAGGACCACCGCACCGGCCACGAGGTCGGCAACGCCACCGCAGTCCTCGACGGTGCCATCCACGGCTTCATCAAGGCCTTCCTCCTGTCGGGCAAGAACCCGAAACCGGCCAGCACCGAGCTGCCGGATCTGTAGACGGTCTCTCTACGCACTGTCCTGTTGATCGGGGGTCACTTGCGGACGCCCGTCCCGCGTGGTCGGGGCTGTGTGTTCTTCACAAGATCCGGTCTACTCTTCCTCGCCGCCTTCTTCCTCGGAGCTGCCGTCGAGCAGGTCGGCATCTTCGCCGCTGCGCTCGATGGCGGTGCGGATCTTGCGGAGAGCGGAGGCTTCGAGCTGGCGGACCCGCTCACGGGTCATGTTCAGGATCTGGCCGACCTCCTCGAGCGTGCGACCGCCCATGTCGGAGACGTCCAGCGCACACGTGAACGGCATCTCCCAGACCTCGAGGCCGGGGAAGTTCAGCTTGAGCGTGCCGGTCCTGGGGTTGACATCCAGGTAGAGGTGGAACCGGCAGCTCACGTACGGGCAGGGGCGGATTCCGTCTCGGCACTCGGAGCGGGTGTGGGGCCGGCGATACTCCATGTAGGGGAGAAGCTCCTTACCCTGGATCATCTCCTGCCGGGTCAACCGCTTCTTCGCGATGGACCTCGGCTTGAGCCCCCCGGGCCTCTGCTTGAGCAGCTCCTCTTCCTCGTCGACCAGATCGGACACGCGCGGCGGCTCGGGAACCTCCCGACGTCTCTCCTCTCCAGGCCGGCCCGGAGACGGTGGATTCAGCCCGCCGGAACGCTTCCTGCGCCCTTCTCCGGCATCATCCTTCTCCCTTGTCATTCCGCTCCACTCCGCAAAAA
>VGRX01000509.1 GCA_016875215.1 Deltaproteobacteria bacterium | reverse complement strand
AAAACCGACGCCCCGGGAACCGACTCGGCCGCCGGAGATCCCGCACCGACGCCCCGGGCACCGCGTCGGCCGCCGGGTTGCCCTCACCCACGGCACGGAGAGCGCCGGCCCCAGGCCAGTGCACCCCCATGTGCCATCTTTGTAACGTCAGCCGGCGCAACTTGGGCCAACGCCTGCCAACTCCAGCTCACAAGTCGGGGTTACGCACAATGGCCTGGAATGCGGCCCATCCGAGACTCCCAGGGGGGTCATGGCTCATGCCCGGGTTTGCATTGCAAGGCCGGCGGCGTGCGGATGTGCCGAGGCACTGCGGCCGCCCGCCCGCGGATCGCATCCGACCTGAGGCGCCTGTGGCTGTCCCTGTCGGCGGCTGTCCCCCAGGGTATGGTTCGTTCGACCCGGACGGCGGCGACATCTGCGGTGGCGATGGGAAGACCTATCCCTCCCCTCTACACGCTGCCTGCGCCGGCGTGACGGTCAAGTCGAACTCGTATTGCCCTTGAGCCGACGCCCTCAGAACTCCCGGATCTGCTCCGGCTCGACGCCGAGCTTCCTTGCGATGACGGCCAGAGTGCTTCGCCTGGGGACCCGCACTTCCCCACGCTCGATCCGGGCGACGGCCTTCTCCATGGGACCGAAGTCGGCAAGTCGGGGGCCCCGCTGGAGGCGGAGCCGTCGCAGAGAGCCCCCCAGGGAGTCGTCCTGGGCCAGCCGTCCCGCCTTGACCCTCCTGCGGTATGCGGCGTCACGCTCGTACAGCACCGCATCTAACGCGGCCTCGAAACTCCCGAAGCGGAGTGTCCGGCCGTGATCGGCCACTTCGAATCGGCCGAAGTCGGGGACCACTCCCGACTGCTTTGCCGGGAAATCGGAAAACGGTACCGTGAGCAGGGACAGGTCACCTCGGACCAGAGCAACGATCCCGGCCCTTTCGACCACGCTGCCGCCGATGCAGAAGTCCCCGCAGTCCTCGCTGGCGAGCACGGCAGCGAGCTCGTTCAGCGGCAGCATCGTTCGCTGCCGCGGCACGAAACGCTCGAGCCCCGCCGACAGCACCGAGGCAAGCGGGGGGGGGATATCTGCCAGAGCGAGAAGACAGCCGCGTCTCGCTGTCTGCACCTGGGACAGCACCTCGGCCAGCCAGTAGGCGGGCTCCACGGCCATGCAGATCCAAAGCGAGCGTCGAGACGCGCTCCTCACGGCCTCCCGGATCGCCTCCCGGCTGCGAAGGCAACGCGGATGGAGGGCACCGAGGTGCCGGCAGCTGCTCACCTTGCCCATCTCGAGTACATAGGCGGTCTCAGTCATGCTCGCCTCCGACTGGATTCTCGGGGTACATGGCATCCCAGGCCTCTCTCAGCCGAGGAAGCGCCTGCTCCACAATTCGCCGGATGCCATCGGGAACCTCGCTCCAGGAACCTCCGGGCGGCTGCAGAAGAACAACGTCTCGAAGACCGATTCTCCACATGTCAGGCCCTCGCATGACGGTCACATGGGGCGGCTCCACACGTTCCTTGTCCCGTATCTTCACCTTCCAGCCGGCCTTCCTGAGAACGGCCGGCAGCTCCAGCTCGAAAGGCATCCCCGCCCCTCCCATCAGCAGAATGTCCTATATTCGCAATCAAGTCAAGAGGACATTTCAGAATACCGCCCTGTGGCGGACTTGAGACTGCTCAAGACCAACGGCTCTGGCGGCGTGCGTTGACCGGACGGGTTGAGCCCCCGTCTACTCTCCGTGCTGCTCCGTGCGCACAGCAGCCCCAGCCCAGGGATACCATTGATCCTTCATCTCGTGGATGATCTGCTTCTTCTCCAGGTCGATGACCACGATCGGGCCGTTCCAGTCGAATGCGAAGGCCGTGTCGCCGGTACCGGCAAGCCCGAACACGCCCTTGTACGCGGGAAGAGGGCAGATCTCCCTGACCGCTGAGCCGTCGGCCGGATTCAGCTCGTAGATGGAGCAGCCCCAGCCCGTGTCCACGGACGCGAAAGTGCCGATCCCCTCAATGGAATAGGCATCTCCGTTCCCCCCACCACCGAAACCACAGACTCCCAGACTCGTGAGGGTTGCCTTGCCATCCGAGACATCCACGCGGCGCCATTCGCCATCGCTTGTGATGGCCATCAGGACCTCGTTGCTCGGGTCGACAAGACCTTTCGGCACGAACGTGAGCCCGTAGACCCAGATCGGCACGTCCGCTATCTTGTAGCATTGAACGGTTCCGGGATGGCACGTGTAGAGGGTGTCGGGGGAGACCCCGTACAGCACGCCGTGGGCATCGAGCGCTATGTCCTCCATCAGGTTGTGGTAGGGCGTCGGATGCCAACCGAAGTAGCCGACCTGCGAGATCTTGTAGGTGTCGACATCCAGGGTCCAGAGCTGGGTGGTCGTGTTCATGTAGATCACGCCCTCCAAGGCAATCCCGGGCAGCGTGGGGTCGTCGGGGAACGGGTCGGCCTCGTCCGGAACGCCGTCGTCATCGCGGTCGGACAGCGAAGGCCCCAGGGACTCCCCGGCTGCGGAATCGTTCAGCGTCTCGGTTGCAGCGCCCCCACCCTCGTCACTCCCCGTCGCTCCGCCGGAGCCGCAGGCTGCCAACAGCAGGAGAAGAACCCCGACCACCAGCACGCTCCGTCCAGTCCCCGCTGCAGCCCCCCGCGTCGCACACAGCTTCCGTCCAGTCGTCATGGTTGCCCCCGCTCTGCTCAGGCCGATCCTACTCCGGGTGAGACCGCTGGCCAAGGCCCGTTTCAGCTGTCGGGCAACGGCGATGGGCAAGAAATCGCGGCCCCGAGGTCCGACAACCTGCCCCCCCAAGAGGAATGCCGTTCCGGTCCTGACCGATGGGAACCTTGGTGACGGGCAGCTCCACGGCATTGAAGATCGCGGTGTACATCCAGTAGACGGGTGGAGGCATCGGCCGCTTGTGTCGGGGTGGGGACGTCGGACGGCGCCAGTCGGACGCGTCGGACACACGAACGGAAGTCGGACTCGTCGGACACGTCGGACGGCGCCAGTCGGACCAACGGCCGCTGGTGTGGGGATGAAGATGCACCTTGGGCGCTGGCAACCCGACGGCCGATGCGGTTCCCGGGCCGTGAGTGGCGGACCAGCCCCGGGTTGGCCGGTAGGCCTACCCGGGGTGGAGCAGATGTGCCGCTGGTGAAGGAGGTAGACGGACCGTGGGTGCGGGGGGCCTCGGGATGGTCGCTTTCCCACAGCAGGAGGCTATTCGCAACGGGCTCCTACTTCTCCTTGAGCACCGTGCAGACGCCTGCGCCCCACCAGGGCTGGCCCTGGTCCTTGATCTGCTTGACGATCGCCTGGTCG
>VGRX01000508.1 GCA_016875215.1 Deltaproteobacteria bacterium | reverse complement strand
GCGACCTCGGCGGAGGTCCCCACCACGAGGATTGCGTCGGCCCTCGACGCAAGCTCGAAGCTGTCTCTGAGGGCATGCACCGGGATCGACTCGCCAAACAGGATGATGTCGGGCTTGAGCACGGTGCCGCAACGGCAGACGGGGATGCGGGCTTCGTCCAGCATTCCCTCCGCCTCCGCCCGGGGCCAGGACGAGCCGCACTTCAGGCAGCTGAGCGTCTCAGCGCTTCCGTGGAACTCGATCAGGTTGCGGGCGCCGGCCTTGCGATGGAGATTGTCGATGTTCTGGGTCACGGTCGCGGCCAGCAGGCCCATCTGCTCGAGCCGGACCAGTGCTTCGTGCGCGGGGTTGGGTTCGGCGCCGTCCATGGTGGCAGCAATCTCGTGGAACAGTCGCCAGACCTTGCGGGGATTGGCCCGGAACGCATCGAGGGTACCGTACTCGTGGATGTCGAAGCGCGACCAGAGCCCGCTCTCGCTGCGGAAGTCCGGGATGCCGGAGGGGACCGAGATGCCCGCACCGGTCAGGGCGATGGTCGTTCCCGCACCGACGAGTATCCGGGCGGCTCCCTCGATATCGGCTTTCAGGGGGGACATGCCCGGACCTCCGGAAAGGGGTCAGCCGGCCAGGCGCTCCTGCAGGTGGGTCAGGAGGCTGCGGTATGGGTTTGCCTGCGGGCGGCGGCTCTGGACCAGCTTGAACGCGACGTCCACGCTCATGCGGCTCCTGATGACAAGGTAGCCGAGGACCACGCCGACCGAGCGATTGATGCCTGCGGTGCAGTGCACGTACACGCGTCCTCCCTCGGAGAGGAGGTCATCCAGCTCCGTCACGCACCGGTCGAGCTTGGAGATCAGGTCCCCCGAATCGAAGTCGATGATGGGGATCCTCCGCATGTCGATGTCCCGTTCGGCCCCTGCCTTCTGGAGCACATCCCACCGGAGGCCGGCCCGCCGGAGGTTTTCGTCGTCCTGGAGACTCAGGAGTCCGCCGACCCCCAGCTTCTTCAGCGAGTCGAAATCCTCGGTCCCGGATACCTGGGTCCCGACAAGGATCTCTCTCGTCACGATGGAAAGATTCAGCACACGGACCTCCACAGCAACAACCCTATCTGCATAGCCCGAAAACGGGGTGCCTGTAAAGTCAAAAGCCGGGC
The DNA here is from genome assembly GCA_016875215.1 of Deltaproteobacteria bacterium. Lineage (GTDB taxonomy): Bacteria > Myxococcota_A > UBA9042 > CAIXZC01 > CAIXZC01 > CAITUV01. Next base: position 2,176 of record VGRX01000508.1, on the reverse strand, counting down.
ATGCCCAAATCCACCGTCGGTTTTGCGGAACCGCGACCTGCCGGTTCGCGACGGCGATCCCTGGCCACCAGATTGGTGCCAGTTGCCTCCACCGGGGGACCCGACCCACATCGCATGAAATCGGGCACTTCTGCGCCGAGTTTCTTGTTAGATGCAAGGCGCGACCGAGCCAGCCGAATGAGGCGTGGCTTAGGCCACGTCGCAGTGAGGCGGCGACGGAGCAACGCCGCAGGTGGCCCGAGATGGTGGATCAGGGGCATGGTCTCGGGATTGACATGGAGGCGCCGGAAACCCACAATGAGGGACTCCGGGGGGGGCCCCGGAAAGGAGGTCCGGAGGTGGGGAGCACGGGGGCGCGGTTCCTGGGGATTGCCCTGGTTCTGACGATGCTGGGGGAGTCTGCCCCGGTGCGGGCCGACTATGTGCGGTTCCTCATGGAGTACCGGCGCAAGGCGGATCGTCGGGTTCTCCTGTTGAGGCAGATCCCGGATCACTCCCACGGGTTCGACCAGTACTTCCTGGAGGAGCAGGCCGTCCCGGGCAACACCCGGGTATCGCAGCAGGAGCTTGCGGGCAGGGATCGCAGCCTCCTGGTGGCGGCCGGGCAGTACGAGCTGTACCGCAGCCGGGTCGACACCGCGTTGCAGCACGAGCTCGAGCGTTTTCAGGAGAGCGGATACCTCCCGCTGTGCCGTCCGGTTGCCGCCCCGGTCGAGTCCGCGACGGAGGTCCGGCTCGCGTTCGGAAGCGTGGAGCTGCTCCTGAAGGTCGAGGGGGGGAAGTACTCGGAGGTGCTGCTGGCGCTGGGCGGGCAGGAGTACCGGTTGATGCGGTTTCCCGCGCTCGGGGCGGGCATCACTGCGGGGCACCGGGGGTTCCGGGAGGTGGTGCTCCTCGACCAGGGGCGGATGCTGGGGGTGGTGGTGCGGGCGCAGCTTGCCCCCGCTCCGGCCAACGAGGCCGAGGATTCCGCCTATTTCTTCCCGCTGAAGCGGGCATCGGCACGTCTCGGGTTCCCATTGCCGCTCGAGGCGAAGTGCACGGGGGACAATCCGGCCGGCGAGAAGAGGGAGGAATGAGGACCGGAGGCAAGACGCTGGAGTACCTGGGATTCGCCCGGGTCGTTTCCAGGCTGGCGATGCTGGCATCGACTCCGGGGGGACGCCGCCTGTGCGAGTCGCTGCCTTCCCTGTCCTCGTGCGAGGCCGTGTCAGGCGAGCTGGCAAGGGTGCAGGAGGTGAGGGCGCTGCGGGACGAGGGCGAGAGTGCGGAGTTCGACGGAATCGGGGATCTGGAGGAGCTGCTGGAACGTGCGGAGAAGGAGGGGGTGCTGCTGCCGTCCGAGCTGCTGGTGGTGGCCGACTGCCTTCACGGGCTGATGCGGGTCAGGCAGTTCCTCCACCGGCACCGGGAGCGGCTGGTCGGAAGTGCCTGGCAGCTCGTGCGGATGCAGGATCTGCGGGCAGCGGCGGCCCGTATCAGCGCCGCCATCGATCGGGACGGGAAGATCCGGGACGAGGCGAGCGGCCAGCTCCGGGAGTTGCGGCGCATGTCGGTCGAGGTGCACCAGGCGGTCAAGGCACGGCTCGAAGAGTACCTTTCCAGCCCGGATGCCGACGAGGTGCTCCAGGAGCGGTTCTACACGCAGCGGGAGGATCGCTACGTGCTCCCGGTCAAGGCGGGGCGGAAGGGGGCCATGGAGGGGATCGTCCATGCCGTGAGCCAGAGCGGCGCGACGCACTTCGTGGAGCCCCGCTTCCTCATCTCCCACAACAACCGGCTCAAGCTGGTGGAGGAGGAGATCCACCGGGAGGAGTTGGCAGTGCTGCGGGAGCTGTCCATGGAGGTGGGCCGGCGGGCATCGGACATCCGGGAGACGCTGGCCATGTCCGAGCACTTCGACTGCACGTGTGCGAGGGCCAGGCTGGCAGCGGAGCTGGAGTGCAACGTGCCCGAAGTGGGGAGCGGGCCGCGTGTCCGGCTGCTGTCCGCCCGCTTCCCGCTCCTGCTGCTGCAAGGGCGGCCGGTCGTTCCCAACGACATCGAGCTCGGGGTCGACCTGGAGGGAAGCAGGCCCACGATGCTGGTCCTGTCCGGCCCCAACGCGGGCGGGAAGTCGGTGGCTCTCAAGACGTGCGGGCTGTGCATCCTCATGGTGCACCACGGGCTGCTGGTC
>VGRX01000507.1 GCA_016875215.1 Deltaproteobacteria bacterium | reverse complement strand
GGGGGGGGGGGGGGGGGGGGGGGGCTGGGCGGCAACGGGGCCAACGGCGAAGGGGGTGGAAGCACCGGTGCGGGCGGCGGCGGCTCTCCCGGCGGCCTGGGGGGTAGCGGCAGCAACGGAGACGGGGGCAAGGGCAACATGCTGGGAGGGGGCAGCGGCTCCACTGCGTGCGGCGGCCAGGCGGGACGCAACGGTGGCGACGGTCCAGTCGGCAGCGTCGGCGGCACGGGCGGTACGGCCTCGTCGGGAAACCCAGGAACGGGAGGTGCGGGCGAGTTTGCGAACGGCGGGGCCAACGGCGTCCCCGGTTGTGACAACTGGACCGGAGGAGGAGGAGGAGGCTACGGAGGTGGCGGGAGCGGCGGTACTCAGTGGACCGGCGGAGGCACCGATGCCGGAGGAGGAGGAGGAGGAGGCACCGGCGGCGTCGGGGGTGGAGAGACACCCGACGGAGGCGCTGGAGCCGGTCCGTTCGGCGGTGCGGGCGGGAGTTCTCCGTCGCAGGCCGGCACGGACGGCGGCTATGCTGCCGGCTCGGCCAACGGCGACACGACGACGGATCGCTCGCTGAGGCTGGGCTCCGGCGGCGGTGGCGGCGGCTGTGGATACCAGGAGACGGGCGGCGGTGGCGGAGGGGCCGGCGGAGGGCGGCTCGTCCTGTATGCAGCGCACAAGCTCACCTTGTCAGGCGCCTCCCGCGTCCTGGCCAACGGAGCCGGTGGGGCAGGTGGCGGCCGGGACGACGGGGGCAACTCCACCAGCAACCCCGGCGGGAGCGGCGGAGGCGGCGGCATCCGGCTCGAGGCCACGACAATCGAGGTTTCTGCAGCCAACACCGATCGCATCAGCGCCCGCGGCGCAGCGGGCAAGACCTCCATCGGCGGCACGATCAAGCTCTTCTACGGCAAGTACCTCGGCCCCAAGCCCGGCGCAGCCAATGCCGGCCGCGTCTACGATGCCGGGGAAGGGTCTTTCCAGTAGGACGTCCGGGGCGCTCATCCAGGGGAGGGGCGAGTCCAACCGGTCACAAGCGCCGGCTCGATGTCCACCTGTTCGGTGAGCACCGGCATGTCGACTCCGGTGCAGGCCAGGATGTGGGAGCGGAGCTCCTCGGCTGCCTGTACCTCGGACGGGCTCGCCCCGGGCTGAAGTGCGATCTTGTGCGAGGTCTTTCCCCCCTGGAACAGGACGACCGACTCCCCGACCAGGACGTCCGCACCCGCACCGTCCGCGTCGAGTGCGGCGCTATCCGCAGGGTGCAGGTCGGTCGGGCCCGAATCGGTGCCTCCTCCGTCCGGGCTCTTCCCCCCGCCGTTCCCGCATGCGACGACCAGAGCGGCTCCGAAAGCTGCCAGCACCGCATCGCGCCTCTTCACGGACCGGCCCATCTCTTCGCCCCTCCTTCTCATCTCCTCCAGAAGCTCGGACTGAACAGGACCAGCACGGTGTAGATCTCCAGACGTCCCGCGATCATGTTGAACATGAGGAGCCACTTCCCGGGGTCGGGGATGAAGTGGAAGTTCTGGGCCGGACCGACCGCACCGAGGCCGGGGCCGACGTTCCCGATGCAGGCCGCCACCGACGACGTCGCGGCGACGATGTCGAGCCCCATGACCGTCATGGCAACCGAGGAGACGACAAAGGTCCCGACGAACAGTGCGACCACCCCCAGGATCGCAAAGACCTTGTCGTCCTTGATCACCTCGTGCCCCACCCGGATCGTGGGCACCACGCGGGGCTGAGCGATGCGAAGCAGCTCCCGGGCAGCGGCTTTGAGCGCTACCTGGAGCCGGATGACCTTCACACCTCCCCCCGTGCTCCCCGCACACCCGCCGACGAACATCAGCACCAGCAGCAGGAACTGCCCCGAGTACGGCCAGAGCCCGAAGTCCGCCGTGGCATAGCCCGTCGTGGTGAGGACCGAGACGAGCTGGAACGCTGAGTGCCGCACGGTCTCCTCGATGCTCCATGGCACGTCCGCCCCCAGCAGAATGGCCACCAGCAACAGCGTCCCGACCACCACAAACAGCCCATACCCCTTGAACTCCGCGTCCCTGTGATAGCCGAACTTCCGGCGCGCAAGGACCCCCCAGTGCAGCGCGAAGTTGGCCCCGGCCAGGAACATGAAGAGGACGAGCACCCACTGTGAAAACGGCGACATGGCCCCGGCACTGGCGGTCAGCGTGGAGAACCCCCCTGTGGCCATGGTCGTGCACGTATGGCACACCGCGTTGAACAGGTCCATGCCGCCGGCCATGAGCACCACCACCTGCACAGCCGAAATGACCGCGTAGACCTGCCACAGCATGCGGGCGGTGTCGGCAACGTGAGGGCTCAGCTTCCCCTTGGTCGGCCCCGGCACCTCGGCCTTCATGAGATGCATCCCCCCCACTCCCACCAGCCCCAGCACCGTGACCGCCAGCACCAGGATGCCCATGCCGCCAAGCCACTGGATGACCGACCGCCAGAGCAGCAACCCCCTCGGCAGCGCGCTCCGCCCTCCCGAGGTCGGAGCGTCGAGCCCGTCCCACAGCCCCACCCGGATGACCGAGGCCCCGGTCGTGGTGAAGCCGGACACGGACTCGAACATGGCGTCCGCCACGTTGCAGAACTCCCGGCCCGGGTGGCGCATCTCCACCGGCAGATCGCACAACGGCATCCCGGCATACCTGCCCGCCACCCACTCGGGATCGACCGTCCCCAGGTGTGCGAACAGGAAGAACGGGAGAGCTCCCGCCACCGACGCGAACACCCACCCAAGCACGGTGGCCAGGTAGCCGTCCCGGTGCGTCAGCCATCGCTTCCCGCCGCCATCTCGGGTCGCCAGGTAGAGCACCGCACCGGCAAGCAGCGTGACGAACATGGAGATCCCGAGAGCCGCACGGTCTCCAGCCCCGTCCACCAGGGCCACGAGGGTCGGAATCCCCATGACCCCGCCAAGGAGCAGCAGCAGCACGGCGAGGATGTGGAGCACGGTGCGCACACGCATCGAACTACCGCCTGGCATCCGGGTCCATCAGGCGCTCCAGCGCACCCATGGAGCCACGGCGGCAGAACACGACGACCCGATCGCCGGCCTGGAGCGAGTCGCCCCCGTGCGGAATCAGGATCTCGCCTTCGCGCACGACGAGCGTTGCCAGCGATCCCTTCGGGAACCGGGCGTCCCTGAGTGGAACCCCAACCAGCGGGGACCGCTGGGGGGCCACCAGCTCGAGCGCCTCGGCATCCTCGCCGGCGAAGAGGTGCACGTCCAGCACCTTGAGGTTGTGGACCGCCCGGAGAACCTGGGCGGCAGCGATGTCGAACGGGTTCAGCACCACCCCGTCGTGCACCG
>VGRX01000506.1 GCA_016875215.1 Deltaproteobacteria bacterium | reverse complement strand
GGCTTCTCGTCCACACCGGGCAACCACAACATGACGAACTGCCCCGGAGCCGCGTCGAACGGCGACTCCAGTGCGAAGGTCCTGATGTCGTCCCGGTGCGCCACGACGTCGAGGATTCGAACCGCCAGCGGCGCCTCGGCCACAGCGCCCGGCGGCAACGGGGGGTGAAGCGGAGGATGGCTATGCATGGGCCGCACCCCGCACGGTTTCGAGGCAATCGAGACCATGCCTGTCCAGGTAAGCGGACAAGCCCCGACAGACCGAGGAGAACACCGCGTCGCCTCCCTCCCGGACCCCGGAACCGATCCCCACGGCGGTCGCACCCGCCAGGACTAGCTGGAGGGCATGCTCGGCCCGGCTCACGCCTCCTGTTCCGATGATGGGGATCGTGACCTGCGACGCGATCTCGTAGACGCAGCGCACCGCAACGGGAAGGATGGCCCCGCCCGAGAGCCCGCCGACACGGTTGGACAGGACGGGGCGCCGGAGCTCCGGATCGATGATCATCCCGGGCCCGACGGTGTTGATCGCAGTGATCGCATCGGCTCCGGCATCCTGGCATGTACGTGCGAGACGGCCGATTCCATGGGCCTGGGGGCTCAGCTTGATTGCCACCGGAATGTCCTTCGCCGCCTTCTTGACGACCCGGGTGATCGCCGCGGTCAGCCCGGGGTCGAGGCCGAAGGGGGTGCCGAACTCGGACTCGACGTTCGGGCACGACACATTCACCTCGATGAGATCTGGGCGGCCCCCGGCGACGATCGCTGCGACCGTCCCGAACTCATCCACGGTCCGGCCGAAGATCGATGCAAAGACCGGGACCTCGAAGCGACTCCGGAACTGAGCGATCTCCTCGGCCATGCGCTCCGCCCCCGGGTTGGACAGTCCGATGGCGTTGAGCAGCCCGTGCTCGTACGGCACCACGGCCGGGCACGGATGTCCCCCGCGCGGCTCCAGCCCGCACGACTTGAACGTGACGGCCCCGGCTCCGTGCGCCACGGCAAACCCGCACGATGACGCCGACATCCCCAGGATCCCCGATGCCAGCACCGTGGGATTGGGCAGAGCGATGCCCGCTATGCGTACGGCCAGTCGCGGGTCCCCGCCGCTTCCCGTCGAGGTCACGTCCAAGGTGCTCATGGCAACAGAAGCTCCAGCTCTTTGAGGTCGAAGACCCGCTCACAGAACAGGCACCGGTAGCTGGCGGCCTTGCCCGACCTCTCGAAGCGGGCAGCCACGTGCCGCTCGGTGTTCGTGACGCAGTTCGGGTTCCGGCACCGGGCCAGGTTGTCGATGGCATCCGGCAGCTCGAGGCCCAGCTTCCGCACGACCTCGAACCCGGAGATCTTCTTGATGGTGATCCCCGGACCGACAAGCGAGATCAACCGGATCAGCGACTCGGGCAGGTCGGTCACCTCGATCTTGAGCATGTCCTTGCTCCCGAGCTTGCCGCTCCGGTAGTTCAGGCCGACCGTCACGACGGCCTCGGCGAGCTCCGGATAGGAGCGGAGCAGCTCGAGCACCCGCGGCCCGAGACCCGCGGGGATGTGGTCGAACACGAATCCTTCCTCGATCTTCGGAATGTGCAGTACCGGGTTGCTGTTCTTGTCGGTGCTCATTGCTTCACCCCCAGGAGATCGAGCAGGATGGCCTGGCGCATGGTGACGCCGTAGCCAACCTGCGGGAAGTAGGCAGCATGTACGGTCGGGTCCACGTCCGGAGCGATCTCGTTGACGCGGGGCAGCGGGTGCATGATGCGCAGTCGTTCCGGAACCCCTCGGAGCAGGCGGGCATCGATGCAGTAGGCGTTCTTGACCTTCTCGTACTCGAGGATGTCGGGAAAACGCTCCTTCTGGATTCGCGTCATGTAGACCAGGTCGCATTCGGCAAGAGCGGATCCGAGGTCCACCGTCTCGGTGAACGTGCAGCCGCTGCCCGCAAGACCGTCACGGAGATAGGAGGGCATGCGCAGCGATTCGGGTGACACGAACCGGAACGTCGCGTTGCCGAACTTGCCCAGCGCCTGGAGCAGCGAGTGGACCGTGCGGGAGTACTTCAGGTCTCCGACGAACGCGATGCGCAGCCCCTGGATGCGGCCGAACAGCTTTCGAATCGTGTACAGGTCGAGGAGAGTCTGGCTCGGGTGCTGGTTGGTTCCGTCCCCCGCGTTGATCACGGGGATGGAGCAGGAGGCAGCGGACAGCCGGGCCGTGCCTTCCTTGGGATGGCGGATCACGATGATGTCCGCGTACTGTTCGACGGTGCGGATGGTGTCGGCCAGCGACTCCCCCTTGGCAACGGAGGTGCTGCCCGTCTCCGAGAAGCCGAGGACATTGCCGCCCAGCCGGAACATCGCGGACTCGAAGCTGAGCCGGGTGCGCGTGCTCGGTTCATAGAAGAGCACTGCCAGGATGCGTCCGGCAAGCAGGCGGCGCCGCTCCTCAGCCGGCATGGATTCCACCCGGGCAGCCAGCTCCAGGTAACCCTGGATCGTCTCCAGGGACAGGTCATTGAGCGAGATCAGGTCTCTCTTCATGGCGTTCTGGCAAGCTCCTCTGCAATGCGGTTGACATAGGCAGCCGGGTCCGCTGCAGACAGCAGGGCCCGGCCCACGATGAGCACGTGTCGTCTGACAAAGCCGAAGCGGGAAGGATCGCCCTGCTGAGCGCCGAAACCGGGTGAGTAGCAGGTCCACCCTGCTGCAATCCCCGACCGCTCCACGATGCGCTCGGCAGCCTGCGGACGCGTCAGGGGAAGCACGAATGACCTGACACCCGCCTCCACCGCGTGGGAGTAAATGCCCGCCACCGCGTCGTCATCCAGGTAACCCCCCTCGGACTTCAGGTAGCCCGGATGCGTCATCACGCCGCCGACGATGACGCCGACCCCCTGCTGCTCGAGCGCACCCACCCAGGCAGCCAGCGTCTTCGGACCGGCCTGCGGGAAGAGAATCGCAGCATCGACCTGCGCCTTCGCCATGGCCCGGGCGAACAACGGGCCGGTCTCCGGGATGTCGGTCCCCCCTTTCTGGTGATCGTAGATGATCGGTTTGTCCGTGACCGCACGCAGGCGTCGAACCACCTCCGGCAGCCCGAAGCCGAGCCCGAGAGAGAACCCGACCTTGAAGCCGCAGATTGCATCCAGCCGACCCACGGAGGCCACGGCCCGGACCGCATCGTCCAACTCGTCCAGATCGAGCGCCGGCATCAGACCGAATCGCTTCGTGCCAGCCTCTATTGCCAATGAAACCAGATCCTTCACTGTGTACCTCCCATGTAGAACCTCATCACATCGTCCGCCTTGGGATGGCGCTCGGCTTCCAGGTACCGGTGCAGGGG
>VGRX01000505.1 GCA_016875215.1 Deltaproteobacteria bacterium | reverse complement strand
TTTCCAACTCAGGAGGTGACGCATGCGAAAGACCGTGTGGGTGCTTGGACTTGCGTGGATGCTGGGCTGCTCGAGCGCCGGACCGCCGGCAGAGGAGGACGATTTCGCGCTGCACCGGATCGACGTCGACCTGTTCGGCGGCTGCGACGAGGTATCCGACGACCGCTTCGGCAGAGGCTTCTCCGAATGGAGGACGGAAGGCTCGGACGCCGCCGTACGCTGGACGCTTCCTGACGGGAACGCTCCCGGAATGGCGGCCCCGTCGCAAGGCGACACGGCCTCGGCGGCGCCGCCGCCTGCAGACGACATCGTGCCGGGCGGGGGCGTTCCCGCTGACTCCCCCGCAACGCCGGAGGCCCCGCCTGCGTGCGCTCCCTCCTGTACCGGGAAGCAGTGCGGCCCGGATGGATGCGGCGGGCTGTGCGGAGCATGCGCTGAGGACGTGCTGTGCATGGGAGGAATCTGCGCGTTCGCACCGCCGCCCTCTCCGGGCGATCTGGCCGTCAACGAGCTCATGATCGACCCGGCCGCGGTCCCGGACAAGACCGGGGAGTGGTTCGAGGTCCTGTGCCTCGGGTCCCAGGCCGTGGACCTGTGGGGAGTGACCGTCAGAAGCGGCACGAAAGAGGCCTTCGAAGTGGATCGTTCGCTGCCTGCGCTCCCAGGCCAGCTCCTCCTGTTCGCCCGTTCGGGGGATCCGTCTCTGAACGGAGGCATCGAGCCCGATTTCGCATACTCGGGGCTCCAGCTCTCGAACGAGTCCGATTCCATCACGCTGGAGTTCGCCGGCGAGCTGCTGGATTCCGCCTGCTACTCCCCCCCATCCTTCAAGATCAAGCCCGGAATCACCTATGGCGTCGACCCCTGGCTGGCCGATTCCGAACTCAACGACTACCCGCAGGCCTGGTGCCATGCGAAGAGCAAGATGGCCGACGGAGACAAGGGCACGCCGGGCGCAGTCAACGACGAATGTCCGTAGGGGTCGGGGGGCGGGGAAAGACCCCGGACATAAGGGGGGGAGGGGACATGCGAAGCTGTCAGGACCCTGGACCCTACTGCATCTGCCGGCGCCCCGAGGGCCCCTCCCGCGTGGTCGGGGCTGTGTGACCCTGGACCCTACGGCCGTTCCATGAGACAATCCAGCTTGCCGCCGCACGCGGCCTTGTGGCCTGCGGGGGTCAGGAGCAGGCGCCGGAAAGTGACCGTCTCTCCGTCCTTCTCGAACGCATCCTCCTCGTCCCGCAGGTAGCCTGAACGCTGGAGGGCCGAGACCAGTGCCTCGAAATGCTGCCGGTCCGGCGTGCCGGACGGAAACAGGAGCCGATGGAGGCGCCCCGCTGCCTGCCGGTCCCGGCGGGCAAGCTCCCGCAAAAGCCGGTCGCACCACTTCCGCTCCCGGGCATCGAGGGGACGGTAGTCGTGCGCAACGGCCGCCTTCGGCGCACAGTTGTCGCACTGCCCGCACCGCCGTCCGCCCGCCTCCCGGGTGCTGAAGTAGCCGACCAGGGCATTCATCCGGCAGGTCGAGACCCTGGCGTACCGCAGCGCATCGTCGATCTGGGCGAGGCGGTGCTCCCGCTGCTCCCGGTAGGTCTTCCGCCACCCTCGGCCGGAGTTCTTCCGGACCTGCCCCTCGTTGCTCCAGGTCACGGCGCCGTGATTGTGCAGCTGCTTGAGCACCCCTTGCAGCCCCTCCTCTTCCACCTCAACCGTCCGGGCCAGGTCGGCCAGCGGGGTCCACTCGCCCGGAACCCGCTTGAGGAGCAGCTCGAGCTCCGCCTCGTCCGGGTAGTTCTTCTCGAGCAGGAACTCGAGCGTCTTCCGGTCCGCCCAGGAGTAGAACAGAACGACCCGGCTCGGCTTCCCGTCCCGGCCGGCCCGACCGATCTCCTGGTAGTAGTTCTCGATGCTCGCCGGCAGAGCCATGTGGGCAACGGTCCGGATGTCCGGCTTGTCCACCCCCATGCCGAATGCCACGGTGGCCACGATGACCTCGGTCTGACCGGCCATGAACGCGTCCTGGGCGGCCGTCCGGGCCAGCGGCGGCAACCCGGCGTGGTAGGGAACGGCCGACACCCGGCCGGCCAGCGAGACCGCGACCTCCTCGGCGGCTTTTCGCGTAGGCACATAGACGATCGCGGGCAAGGCCCCGGGAAGTCGCAGCAGCTCGGCCACCCGGGCCAGCCGGTCGGCCTTCTCGCCCACCTCCACCGCCTCGCACTGGAGGTTCTCCCGCCAGAACCCCTGGATGAACTCCGCCACGTTGTCGAGCCCCAATGCCTTGACGATGTCCCGCTGCACGCGAACCGTCGCCGTTGCGGTCAGGGCGATGACCGGAGCGGGCCGAAGCTTCGGTATCCACTCGCCCAGCAGCCGGTAGTCCGGTCGGAAATCGTGTCCCCAGTGGGAGATGCAGTGCGCCTCGTCCACTGCGATGAGGCAGGGAGGTCGTCGGGCCAGGAATTCAGGGAAACCGGGCACGGCCAGCCGCTCCGGTGCCAGGAACAGGTTTTCGAGCTGCCCGGACAGGTAGCGCCGGCACGCATCCCGTGAGGCCTCCCGCTCCCGGCCGGAGTGAATCCGCTCGGCCCGCACCCCCACGGCCTGGAGCTTGGCCACCTGGTCCTCGATGAGCGCAATGAGCGGGCTTACCACCAGCGTGGTCCCGCCCCGCGCCAGCCCCGGCACCTGGTAGCAGAGCGACTTGCCGCTTCCGGTCGGCATGACCAGGACGGCATCGCTCCCCGCCGTGACGGCCGCACAGACCTCCTCCTGCCCCGGCCTAAAGCCGGTGAACCCGAAGCGGGTTCTCAGCAGGTCGAGCAGCCTGGGGTCTGCCTTCGGCTCCACGCTGTGCTCGGCGACGGTCTTCCTGCGCGGCATCTCTCTTCTCCTCCCGGACGACAGTGCTTCCGCCCTCCCTGTTATCGTCACGAGACCGCGTTTTGTACACAGAAACATGAAGGACGGGTCTCGAGACCTCGGGCTTCTCCCCGGTCCGAGCCGGCGCGCAGACTCCTCGGACGCAAGCGGCGTCTTCAAATGGAAAGCTGCGGGTGGGCGTGCAGGGGAGCAATCAACACAAGAAGCAACCAGGAATCACCGTCCTGGATGAAACCTCTTCTTTCGAGAGCATCCGGCACGATGGGCAATCCGGTCAAATGCCGGGTTGACGGCCCCGACCGGACGTGCTACGAATTTCTTCGTCGTGCCACCGCAGCGGTGGGTGACGAGGGGGGGGGTGAAGTGAATCCGGGTCCTCATCGTAGACGCAGGCTCATGACCGTTCTGGCCGTGGTGGCCGGGTTCCTGTCCTATGTCCAGCCGGCTCAGGCCGGC
>VGRX01000504.1 GCA_016875215.1 Deltaproteobacteria bacterium | reverse complement strand
GGTCCTTCTTGTACTGCTCCCACCACTGGTCCCAGGCCGAGGCATCGGCCCCGAGGTCGATCTGGGTGACCTTCTGGAGTGCTGCGTGGGCAGCAATGGTGGCTGCGCCGGGACGTTCCCGGAGCACCTCGACGAGGCAGGGGACCGCCTGGATGTCGCCCAGGGTCCCGAGCGATTCCATCGCCTTCTGCTGGACGCCGACGTTGCTGTCGCCGGTGGCCAGCTTGCAGAGCGCTTCCCGAGCCTCGGGGGACGGGAACGAGGCCAGCGCACCGGCCGCCCGCTGCCGCACCGAGAAGAACGAGTCGCCGGTGGCCTTGACCAGTGCGGCGGTCGCTGAGGCATCCCCCATGAACTGGAGCGCCTCGCAAGCCATCTCCTTGTCGTACGGCCGCGTGCTGCCGGCGAGGGCTACGATCGAAGCGGTCAGCTCCCTGTCCTTCGTGCGGGCGAACACCACAGCGAAGTCCCCGCGGTTCTCCAAGTCCGGGTTGCCGAGCACCTTGAGCGCAATCGGCCTGACGTCCGGGCATTTCAGCTCGACGAGAGCCCGGGCGAGGTCGAGCTGCACCTGCTGCGGCTGCTCCGGTGCACCGAACGCGTCGGCCAGCAGCACGCACGAGGCCTTCTCGCCCTTCAGCTCGGCAATGACCTGATCCACCCCCGGCGCGTCCTTCCTTGCCGAGGCATCCACGAGCCCCTGGACCATTTTCTTGACCCGGTTGTCCAGCTTGGCCGGACGATCGATGGCAAGAACCGGCAGCGCGGCGGTCAGAAGCAGCACCAGGCACAGGCAGCGCACTCTCATGGGCTTCCCTCCTCGACGGCAAGCAGCTTGTCGAGCTCCTTCCACAGGAGCTCGAGCCCCTCCGACGTACGTGCTCCCACGTACAGCGGCTTCTTCACCGCACCGGCGAACTCGGCCTGCCGTTGCTTGAGGAGCGCACTGCGTTGTGCGGACTTCACGCGATCCCACTTCGTGAACACCACGACCGGTCGGATCCCGAGGTCGCGCAGGTAGTGCACGAAACCGATTTCTTCTTCCCCGACCGGACGCCGGGGGTCGAGCAGGAGCACACAGCCGACCAGGCGGCGTCCGGCGTTGAAGTAGCCCTCCACCAGCGTCTTGAACTGCCGCCTCTCCGCCTGCGAGACCTTGGCGTACCCATAGCCGGGCAGGTCGACGAAATAGAATGCCCCGTTCACCCGGAAGAAGATGATCTGCCGGGTCTTGCCCGGGGTGCCGCTGGTGTATGCGAGCTGGCGGCGTCCGACCAGCGCGTTGATCAGGGTCGACTTTCCCACGTTGGAGCGACCTGCAAACGCGATCTCCGGGAGCCCCTTCTCGGGGAACTGCCTGGCACTTGCCGCGATGGCCGCCAACTCCGCCTGCGTGATCCGCATCGTCATTCCACCTACCGCCCGAGCCGGACAGAGTGTAGCCTCCGTCGTGCCGGCTTGCAACCGGAACGCTGGATGTGCTACACGCTGTGGGCCGCTACGGACGATTACGCTCGCTGCGGCAGGGATATTCCGGGAAGCATCCCAGGGAGGACATGGATGGAGAAGGAGAAGCTGCTGCTGGATTGCCGCCCCCAGGTGCATCCGACCGCCTACGTCGCTCCGACCGCGGTGCTGCTCGGCGACGTGCGGATCGAAGAAGAGGCGAGCATCTGGTTCAACTGCGTGCTGCGCGGGGACGTGATGCCGATCCGCGTCGGAAAGCGGACGAACATCCAGGACCTCAGCCTGTGCCACGGGTTCTACGGCAGGCACGAGGTGATCGTGGGAGACGACGTGACGGTCGGGCATTGTGCGATCATCCACGCGTGCACTGTGGAAGACCGCTGCCTCATCGGCATGGGGGCCAAGATCCTCACCGGGGCCGTGGTCGGCGCCGAGAGCATCGTCGCGGCCGGCGCCGTGGTCCGGGAAGGGATGCGCATTCCGCCGAGGTCGCTCGTCGTCGGCGTGCCGGCCGTGGTGAAGAAGCAGCTTGGGGAGGAGGATGCCGAGTTCATCCGGTCGTTCTCCTCGACCTACCTCGGCTATTGCCACACGTACAGCCGGCGCTCTGCGGAAATCGAGGAGTGGTTCCGCAAGTAGCCAGGGAGATGGGACATGCAGGAGCACGTCGTTGGTCTGGACCTGGGCTCAGTGGCCCTGAAGGGGATTCTCCTGGGCTGTGACGGAGAGGTGCTGCGGAGGGTCCAGCGGACCGCTGCGGGCAACCCGGCCGATCGGCTCAACCAGTTGCTCGGCCAGTTGCTGGAGGGAATCCCGGGACCGCTGAAGGTCGGTGTGACGGGCGGGGGGCGCACACTCCTGCAAGGCATCCCGGGCGTGGTGGAGTGCAGCGACCTCGTCTCGACCGCGTTCGCGGTGCGGCTGACGAGCCCCGACGTGTTGCTAATCATCGAGGTGGGGGGCCACCAGTCGAAGTGGATCCGCCTGGCGGGCTCCGGCGACATCGAGTCGTTTGCGTTCAACGATCAGTGCGCTGCCGGCGCCGGGGCCTTCCTGGAGCAGCAGGCGGGGCGCCTGCGCATGGGGGTGGCCGAGTTCGGTCGGATAGCGTCGGCAGCCCGGCAGGGGGCCAGCATTGCGGGACGTTGCTCGGTGTTTGCCAAGTCCGACATGATCCACCTGCAGCAGAAGGGGATTCCGCCCGACGAGATCGCGTACGGGCTTTGCGTCGCTCTGGCCCGGAACTTCCAGGCCGTGCTCCTGCGCGGGACCGCGCTGGTGCACCCGGCGCTGCTCTGCGGCGGCGGGGCGCTGAACGACGGCCTGTACCGGGCCTTCTGCGAGGTCTTCTCCGTCACACCGAACCAGCTTCGCCGCGCGGATCGGCCGCAGTTCCTTGCCGCTCACGGGGCGGCTCTGGCTGCCTTGGCGCAGGCCAGGACCGTGGAGCTGTCGAGCCTGGTACCGGCGACTGCCGGCGTTCAGCGGGGCTCCGGCGGCGGGGAGGGGGCGGCTCCGTTGGCGGTTCCCGCAGGCGAGACGCTGCCCGAGCCCGAGATCTGTCCCGAGGGGCTGGTCGAGGCGTGGCTGGGCATCGACGTGGGGTCGGTCTCGACCGACTTCGCGCTGCTTGGAACCGACGGAGACGTGCTGGATGGGATCTACCTGCCGACGCGCGGCAATCCGATCGCTGTCATCGCCGAAGGGCTGGCAATCCTCCGTTCGAGGGTAGGGGAGCGCCTGCACGTGCTGGGCGTCGGGACCACGGGAAGCGGCCGCCACCTTGCAGGCAAGCTCGTCGGCGCCGACGTGGTGAAGAACGAGATCACCTGCCAGCTCCTCGGTGCCCGGCACGTGTGCCCCGAGGTCGACACGATCC
>VGRX01000503.1 GCA_016875215.1 Deltaproteobacteria bacterium | reverse complement strand
GGGGAACTGTGCCCGACCTTGGGTACCAGAGGCACACGGTTGGAAGCAGAAGAAAAAGGGAAACAGGGGCGCTGGGTATTCCGGAATCAACGCTGGTACTTCCTTCCCGGCGAGAGCGACGTCTACGAGTACCGCCCCGCCAGCCTGGACAGGGCGTCACTCGCACTCCTGGCCGACCCCCAGGATCTGCTGAACCTGCTTGGCGCCGCTTCGTCAATGACTCCGCTGCCGTTCCTGGTCGGCGTGGCGAGAGGAGAATCGACTGAATCCGCCCGGGAGGGACCTGCCCCGATCGAGTTCTCCGACACGGTGGCCCCCCCCTGGCTGCACCAGCTCCAGCAGTCGCTTCCGGCCGCGGAGGGCGCGCTCGTCGCGATGCTCGAACGCGGAGCTGCTGCCGCGTTCGACAGTCGCAAGCCCGTGTCCGAGAAGCTGTTCTCGTCCGGGGCCGGAATCCTGGCGGAACCGTTCGGGATCCTGGTCGAAGGAGCGCTCTCCTGCCACGGCTCCGTTGCCATGCTGGACCTCGATGCGACGAGGATCGTCCCTGCCCAGGAGCTGGCCTATGTCCTCGACCTGCCGGAGACGACCGCTGCCGAGCTGCATGCCATCCTCCTGGACCGGCTTCCAACTGCCGCGCAGACTGCCGCCTTGACGACCCTGTTCCGCCGGGCCGTCTGCGGCTTCACCGACCGGCTGACGCAGGCCTTCTCCCATCGTTCGGAGCTGGCTGCCGAACAGGCCCGCTCGCGGCATTTCCTGGTCCGGGCCGAAGCGCTGGAGCGGCGGCTGCTGCAAGGGCGCCAGGAGATGGACCAGGCTCGCAAGCACTCCGGCGCCGTGGCCGCGGAGCTGGCGGCGATCCTCGAGAATCCGGGCATCGGCATCACCATCGAGGACATCTCGTGCATCGTCCGCTACGTGAACCCCATGATGCGGAAGACGTTCGGAAACGTCGTGGGCCGGAAGTGCTACGAGGCCTTCAAGGGGCGGGCCGAGCCGTGCAACCCCTGCCCCATCCGCCAGATCTGGGAAGAAGGCATGGACTCGGTCCGCTACACCACCGCGGACCCGCGCAGCGGCCGCACCTTCGAGGTGCTCACCGTACCGCTGGTGAGCGACAGCGGAGACAAGCTCGTCGTCGAGGTGGGGCTCGACATCACCCACCTGATGAAAGAGCAGAAGCAGGGGGAGGCCAGGCAGCTGCGCATGTCCGAGAGGAACCGGCTCTACCGGGAGATGCTGACGGACTTCAACGAGATCCTGGTGCAGCTCGCAGGCGTGCTGAGCTACCTGATGGTCGACATGCCCACACCCCTGGGTGAAGAAGGCTCCGGAGAGCTGCCCCTATCCCCCGCTGTGGAAGAGGACCGCAGACTCCGGATCGAGGGGGTCCTTGCCCAGCTCAGCACCGTGCTGGACACGGTCTCGTGGCTGGCGGTGGCCTCATCCGCGGAACGGTCCGGGGCGACGGTGGATGTCGCGAGCGTGACGCTCGACGCCATTGCGGAAGCGATGGGCCGTGGGCCTGCGCCGTTCCCCGCCGAGATGGCGGTCATGCCGCCGGTCGAATGCGATGCCGGCCTGCTGCGGGCTGCAGTCGCTTCGATCGTCCGCTCGTTGACCGGCGGCGATCCTTCCCGGTTGGGTACCCTCCGTGTCGGACACACGATGTCGGGACGAAAGGACGGCTTCGCCACCGGCGACGGCTGGCACGTCGTATCCTTCTCTCTTCCCATGGAAGAGGAGCCGATCCAGCTTCCGGGGGCGATGTTCGACGCCGCTCACGTGCAACACGTGGTAGGCTCGCTCCTTGCCCGGAGAATGGGGGGGGCCCTGTGGCGAGTCCTCTCCGACGGCCGCGACAACTGCCACCTGTCGATGCCGGTGAGCCCCGTCGTGGAGTGATGCGCCTTCCGGAGATCCGGCTGAACAACCGTTCAGACTCGCTCTTCGCCTGCTGAGGCCGTCGCGTCGTCCGCTCAGTCCTTGTGCGCGTCGAGAACCTGCAGGAAAACCGCCTCGTTCCGCAACAGCACGCGGACGATTCCCGGATCGAAGTGCTTGCCCGATTCCTCACGAACCACCCGGAGCGCCTCCTCGGGCTGGATCGCGGACTTGTAGCAGCGGCGCGTGGTCAGCGCATCGAAAACGTCGGCCAGGGCCACGACCCTCGCCTCGATCGGAATGGCGTTGCCGGACAGGCTGCGGGGGTATCCGCCGCCGTTGAACCGCTCGTGGTGACAATAGGCAATCGTGCAGGCCGTCGGGTCCGCTCCGGAATCCATCAGGATCTCGTTCCCGATGGTGGTGTGGACCTTCATGGCTTCGAATTCCTCGGCGGTCAGCTTCCCGTGCTTCTTGAGGATCGAATCGGGAAGCCCGACCTTGCCCACGTCGTGAAGGGAGGCGTACCGGGCGATGCGGCTCGTGAGGGATGGTTCGAGCTCAAGACCGCGGGCCAGCAGCTCACTGTATGCGGATACGCGGCGAATGTGCAGGCCCGTGTCGGTGTCGTTGAAACGGTTCGTCCGCTCCAGCGCGGCCACCAGCCCCAGGGTCACCCGCTCGATGTCCTTGATGCGCTCCTTGACCAGCTCCTCGAGGCGCCCCCGGTCGCGCAGTACCTGCTGCAGGTAGGCCTTTGCCTTGAGCGATGCCCTCACTCGCGCACGCAGCACCAGTCCGTGCACGGGCCTCGAGAGCAGGTCGTCCGCTCCGACGGCCAGGGCGCGCACGCGAAGGTCATCGGTCGCCGTACCGGCAACGAGGATGAGCGGAATGACGTGAAGCGCAGGATCCTGCTTCAGCGATTGCCCCAGCTCGAACCCGGTCAAGGGAGGAAGGTCCACGTCGGCCACGACAAGGTCGGGCCTCTCCGTTCGGATCCGCTCCAACGCACTCATGGAATCGGTCACGCCGGTGACGCCGTAGCCGAAAGGAGCGAGGTAGGAGTTCACCTCGGCCTGCAACGCTCCGTCAGGAGACGCCACCATCACGGTGAACGTGCTGACAGCCTGCACCCCGCCGCGGCGCAGCGTGCGCTGAATGTTGTCCTCAGTCCCCATCCGTGCGCCTCGAATGCTGTGCGGGGCCGAGCCCCGGCAGTCAACCACCACAATCATGGTAACTCAGTTTCGGGTATTCAACAATGGTGGGGTTGCGCCCGCGCCGGTACCGCTCGGCTGCGGCGATGGCGACGGGATCCGAAGAGGTGCTCAGCGCAGCAGGCAGAGAACCGGTGCCCCCGCTGAGACACCCAGCCGGGCCGCTGCATTGCCGCAAACCTCGCTGATCTCGAGATCGCCGCCGCTCCCCACGAGGAAGACCAGGGTCCCGGCAGCCTCGTCCCC
>VGRX01000502.1 GCA_016875215.1 Deltaproteobacteria bacterium | reverse complement strand
TTTTGACGTTCCCCCCCGAGCAAGCCGCCAGGACCAGCCACGAGGAGGCAATCGTCACGGACAGGTATCCTCGTTTCATCCCCTCACCTGTGTCCTCTGTCGACCGCCGACTGCCGATCTCCAGGGACCCCGCCTCAATAGCACACCGCACACACCATGTCCTCGGAGTTCTGGTACTGGACGCGGTTGCTCCCGGAGGAGCCCACGGCCTTCATGATCATCGAATCGGTCCAGTAGGTCCAGTTCGCGCCTGCGGACGTGTGCAGGCAGATCGGACCGGCAGCGGACCAGCCGTTGCCCCACCCTCCCGAGAACGAGCCGATGTAACCGTTGTGGAGCTTGGTCCAACCTGCGGCGCAGATCTGCTCACCCCAGTGGACATAGATGGTCCCCTGGCAGACCGCGCACTGGACGTCGTTGGCTCCGTTGGCGTACTGCCCCCGGTTGCTCCCGGTCGTCGCGTTGGCGCGCCAGACCATGCCACCGTCCCAGTTGACCCACCCGGCGTTCGTGACCGCGTTGGAGAGACAGAAAGGAGTAGAGGCCCCGCCTGTGCCGACCACGGTTGCGACCCTGCCGTCATAGAGCTTCACGTGTCCCGTGGCACAGGTGGTGGTACCCCACAGGGAGTAGGTGCTGCGAGGATCCCCGGGTGGCCCCTGAGGTCCTGCGGGCCCTTGCGGGCCGGCCGGCCCGGCGGCCCCCTGCGCACCGGTATCCCCCTTGCCCCCCTGGATTCCCTGCGGTCCCTGCGCACCGGTATCCCCCTTGGGCCCCTGGATTCCCTGCGGTCCCTGCGCACCGGTATCGCCCTTGGGCCCCTGCGGGCCTGCCGGTCCCGTGGCTCCCTGCGGCCCTGTGGCTCCCTGCAGTCCTGTGGCTCCCTGCAGTCCTGTGGCTCCCTGCGGTCCGGCCGGCCCCTGAGCACCGGCCTCACCCTTGGGTCCCTGGATTCCCTGCGGTCCGGCATCGCCCTTTGGGCCGGAAGGTCCGGGGTCTCCCTTGGGTCCCTGGGGACCGGCGAGACCGGTCGGGTCTCCCACCCACTTGCCGTTGGTATCGATCACTTCGTGGCCGGCATAGCGCAAGGTCCCGTTTCCGGCCATGCTGAGCATGGCGAGCACGGCAGGCACGTCCTCGAGGTCGGAGATGCTGCCGGTCCAGCAGACGTCGGCAAGATCGGCTGCGATGGCATAGCCGTTGTCGCTGACAAAGGCATCGACCTGGGCCTCGTCGAGGACGGCGTCGGTCGCGCACGTCCAGGCCTTTCCGTCTTCCGCCACGTGCAGGATCTCGCCAGGCTGGCAGCCGTACGCCATGGTCAGGAAGTCGGCCTGCTGAGCGTGCCGGGCCTGCATGGAGTACCCCACGGCGCTGAGCGGGACCCGCGGAAGCTCCGGGTCGCCGTCGACGGACACGGCGATCCAGAGGTCGTCGTAGGTCTCGAACAGCGGCGGGTCGTCGAGGGGGAGCGTCTCACCGAGCAGGACGCCGAACCGACCGCCGTCGAGCGCGACATCCAGGTGGATCTCGTTCCAGACGATCTGCGGGTCATCCGGGCCGGGATAGAGGAAGAACTCGAGATCGACGGGGCCGGCAAGCGGCTCGTCTGCGAGGTTGACGAGCGTCCCCTCGACCGAGACGTAGCCGGGCCCCCAGGCCGCCCATGCAGGACCAACGGCCAGGAACACCACGAGCATTGCCGACATCGCCATCCACTGCGAACCACCGTTCATTCTCATCTGGACCTCCGAATGGCTTCCGTTCCCACTCAGGGAATCATTTCTCCGCTCGAACACCACAGCATGAAACGGCGCACCCCGCTGTTGCCGGCTCGGAGGCACGGTCTGCATGGGCCCCGCCGGCACGACTACCAGCCCCAGCGGAGCTTGTACCCGCCCGGTCCGGACAGGCCGGTCCCGGCCGGGGTTGCGACCACGCTGGCCCGCCATTTCCCCTTGGCTCCAGCGCCGGAGCCGGTTCCCCCCACCTGCCGCAGCGACCAGGCCACGGCCGAGCAGTCTTCGTCTCCCATGCCGTCGCAATCGTTGTCCTTGCCGTCGCACGATTCGACGGCCCCCTTGTGGATCGTGGGGTCGTAGGGGGCGCAATCGGTCTCGTCCGGATCACCGTCGCCGTCGTCGTCCTGGTCGATGCAATCCGCGATCTTGTCGTTGTCCGGGTCGGGATATCCCTCGTCCACGAGGCCATTGCAGTTGTCGTCGAGTCCGTTGCACTGCTCGTTGAAGTCAGCGAAGTCCTCGTCGGTTTCGCCGTCGCAGTCGTTGTCGTTGAGGTCGCAGGACTCGGGCAGGGGCTCGGCAGCGTCGCAGATCCAGCCGTCCTTGCCGAAGCACTTCTTCGTCCCCGCGCACACCCCGAAGTCGTTCTGGTTGATACAGTCCGAGGGTTCGAGCCCTTCGTCCGCCTCGCCGTCACAGTCCTGGTCCTTGCCGTCGCACTCCTCGTAGGACGGGGTGTTGGCAGTGCACCCGGTCCAACCGGCCGGGCCGCTGCACACCTCCTCGCCGAAGCACTTGCCGAACTCGTTCTGGATCGAGCAATCGCGGCTGGTCCCGTTGAGCTCGAAGGTGCAGATGCAGCTTCCGGTTTCGGGGATGCACTGGCTGCCGAGGGGATTCCCCGCACCGTCGGTCACGTCAGTGCACTTGTAGTGAGCGGGGCACTTCTGCCCCGTGGAGCAGTCGCTGCCGCAGAACGTCCCGGCGAATCCGATTGCGAGGCACAGGTCACCTTTGTAGAGGCAGGGGTCGTCCTCTCCACACGGCTTGCAGATCCCCTTGCTGGGGGGCACGCAGATGAACGTCCAGTCCGGCGGGGTCTCGACCCCCTTGCACAGCCAGTCCTTGGGGCACTCCTCGGCACAGGTGATGGTGCAGACCGACTCGTTCTCGTCGACCTCGATGCAGTAGCCGCTCTCGCAATCGGCGTTGGATGCGCAGGGCTTGCCCCACTCGCCGAAGTCGACCCGGCCGTCCGTATCGCCCCCGGGGATGTCGAGCCCCCCGGTATCCCCGCCGAATTCCAGACCGAGATCCGGAAGCCGCACCCCCTCGGCTCCCGGAGCATCGGAGATGCCCGAGTCGGCCTCCGGAATCCCCTTCCCGACGGCTCCTCCTCCGCAGCCCAGGGCCAGGAGGGCGAGTGCGGGAAGCAGACACGCTGTCGTTCGATACATGGGCAGCACCTCGCAGTCCACCGATTCCGAGATTCCCAGGAAGGCGGAAACATGTCAATAGGGCCTTGAGGCTGGCTCGGTCGCGCCTTCTTCCCTCGACTGCATCTGGCACCAATCGGGTGGCCAGGGATTCCCCACACAGGCCGGCGGAAGCGGGAGTTTCAAAGCGGAGGGGGGTATGTATTTT
>VGRX01000501.1 GCA_016875215.1 Deltaproteobacteria bacterium | reverse complement strand
CCTCCGAGGAAGTTCCCGAGACGGATCCAGCGGTCGTACTTCTTGGACGGGGGAACGTAGTCGAACCGACGATCCGTGGAGACCACGCTGAGCTGCACCAAGGCCGCCAGCGTGGCGGCCAGAGCCACGAGCGATTTCACCTGGAATCGCGCCGCGTACTCGAGTCCGGCAAGTGCCGCCATCGGGAACAGGGGGACAAGCCCCCGCTCCATGAACACGTCCCCCCCGACGTAGAACCAGTAGGCCAGCAGGCCCGAGGCCCACACCAACTCGAACTGAAGCCCCGCCCGCAGAGACTCCCGCCCGCTCAGCAGCCGCACCAGGCAACGGCCGGCCACCAGCGCCAGGACGAGCAGCGGCAGCGCCAGCCGCTGGTGGATCGCCAGGTCCACCAACTGGGCGCCGGCATCGACGATCCGGTCCGCCAGCGGCCCCGAGACCTTGGCATAGTAGGTGTTCGGCAGCGGCCAGCCGTAGTAGAACAGCCGCCACACGGTCAGCAATCCCTGCGAGACGACGAGCACCCCGCCAGCCCAGCCTGCGGCCGCCCACCGCCTCCGCATTGCAAGCCAGATCGCTGCAAACAGCGGCACGAGAAACCCGTCGGCCCTGGAGAGCACCGACAGAACCACCGCACAGCCAAGCAAGACCAGGTGCCGCCTCCCCATGTCGCGCAGCACGGCGTCGGCTTCCAGCCACACCGCAAGCGCCAGCGCCAGCACGAGCATCGTCTCGAGCCCCGCCGCCGACCATGCCCAGATCGCAGGAGCCAGGGCAAAGAGCCAGGTCGCTGCGGTAACTCCGCTCGGCCCCAGCCGACGCCTGCAGAGCACGTAGAACGCAATGAACGCACAAGAGGCGAGCACGAGATTGAGCATCGCAGAGACGGGATACGTGGCATCCGGGCCGTGAGCTCCGGCCACCGCGGCCAGGATCAACACGTAGAGCAGGTTCGAGTACCCTTCCACCCGCTCCCCCGGATTGAAGACCAGCCCCTCGCCCTCCGCCAGGTTGAGGGCGTAGCGGTACGCAATGTACGAGTCGTCCGTGCCCCACGCATGCCCGGACTGATCCGGATCCGAGTAGCCCCCGAGGCTCTGCATGAGGATCGCTGCTGCAAGCACCACCAGGGCCAGGATCGGTGCCATGGCGTGGAAACGCCCCCCGTCCGAGGCGTACTTGTCCTTCTTGGGAGTGACCGGCAAATCGCCTCCCGAAGCGGTCGTCCGCACGCTGTCCATCGCTTCGCCAGACACGTTCACTCCCCCCACGCCAGAGCCACTTCGTCACACAGCGCATCGAGGAAGAGCCGGTCTTCCCCGGTGAACGGGGAAAGCTCGTGCGAGTCGATGTCGAGCTGGCCCACGAAGCGACCCGCCACCATCACCGGCACGACGATTTCCGAGCGCACGTCGATGCTGCACGAGAGGTAGTTGCCCTGCTCGCTCACGTCCGGAACCACGAATGTCCGGGGATCGACCGCGACCTGCCCGCAGATCCCACGCCCGTACGGAATGACCGCGTGCTCGGTCGGCGCCCCCGCAAAGGGGCCCAGACGCAGCACCCGCTCCGCCTCGTCCGCCATGTAGAAGCCCACCCAATGGTAGTGGGGAACCCCCGAACGGAGCAGGTCGCAGAGCGACTGCAGCTTCGCGTCGCGGGTCCCTCCCGAACGCATGACAGCGCCAGCCTGTGCCAACAGATTCGCGAAATCCAAGACAGCCCCCCCCTGACTGCCCACTGCATGTGCCGACGCCACAAGGGCCCCTCCCGCGTGGTCGGGGCTGTGTGGCCTGCTGCCCACGGCATGTGCCGGCGCCACAAGGGCCCCTCCCGCGTGGTCGGGGCTGTGTGGCCTACTGCCCACTGCATGTGCCGGCGCCACAAGGGCCCCTCCCGCGTGGTCGGGGCTGTGTGGCCTACCGCCCACTGCTTCTTCTCACCACCACCTCGCCCGCTTCGCCCAGCAGCGACACCGTCACGTACTCGCCCGGTTTCGAACCGGCAGCAATCGCGACCACCGCTTCCCCCTCCGGAACCGTGGTCTTCCGCACGACCTTGAATGAGTCGAGGTCGATGACGAAGAGAGTCTGGACCGGTCCCCTGCGCCCGGAGACGACCCACCAGTCCTCACCCGAAGGCCCTGCGATCAGCTCCCCGAGCGGCTCCAGATCCGCCGACTTCTGCAGGAGCTGCGACGAATCGACCGCCGCATAGCGCAGCCGCTTGTCCTTCCCCATCGCAAGGAACGCAAGCGGCCGCCGGATGAGCTGGCCGCTGTACATGTCGAAGCATCGGGCCAGCGCATACCACCCGCTCTTCCCGAAACGCAGCCAGCGGCACGACTCGATGAACGATCCGTCCAGCTCCTGCGGCGGTACGTGGAAACGCTCGAGGACCCGCATCCGCGAATCGACCAGGGCGAACGAGAAGTAACCGGGCCGGCGCATCTGGCTCGGCTCCGGGTGCCGGTGCACCAGGTATTCCCCCTCCCGCCCGGGCAGACGCCGCAGGTTGGTGAGCGTGTAGCCGAACTCCTCCTCGTGAAGCAGCCGCCCGTCGTGCAGGGATATTCCATAGAACGCAGTCCCGCCCCCGGCTCCGGGGGCCGACTGACATACCAGCAACTTCTCCTCCCGGCCGGCAGGAACGAACCAGCGCCGCACCTGCTGCCGCGTCGTCCTCAGGCTTCGCGCCAGCGGCATTACATTCGCCACTTCCATGCGACCCCGGCGGTGTTCGATCTGCAGGAGGTAGTCATCGTCGAAATTGAAGAACAGGAGCGCGTTGCGGTCCCCGGGCAGCAGGTCGTATAGAACAAACCCGTTCTTGCCGGCAAGCTCCGCTGCGGGGGGCAGCTCGGCCGTCCCGACGGCCCGCAGCTCCTGTACGTCCAGGCAAAGCAGGCTTCTCCCCGACAGGATGAAGACCGCCCCGGAATCGGGCGACGTGTTGATCGCCAGGGAGGCCCCTGCCGTGAAGCCCGAAATCCCGTCCTTTCCGGACCGGTACTCCGAGCGGGGCTCCAGCCCGGGCAACGGCAATGCGTTGACCACGAGCGGATACTTCTCCGCCACGCCCGCCCGGGCCCTCGAGAACAGGTCCGCAAGAGCTGCGGTCCTCTCGGCCCGCAAGGCCGATGCCGAAGGGTCATCCCCACGGGTGACAGCCTCCGAGGAGGCGGGCCCCGGCCCCTTGGAAGTGGGAGGGGCCGAGGATTCATGCCCCCCTCCCGCTGCCGACAGCTCCCGCAGCGCCTGGAAGTACTCCTGGCTCCCCAGCAGCTCGGTGACACGCTGCACCAGCGATTCCGCAGCCTGCCTCTGAGCTATTGCCCGCCGCAGCGCCTGCGCTCTCGCACCCGCCTGCTCTCCCAGATCGAAACCCGCGA
>VGRX01000500.1 GCA_016875215.1 Deltaproteobacteria bacterium | reverse complement strand
CCAGCGCGGACACGTAGACCGTCTCCGGCGTCAGGTGCCGCCAGATCTCGTACAGCCCGACCAGCCAGTCGAACAACTTGGCACTGGCCACCTTCGGCACGCACCGCTGCAGCGTCTGGTACAGGTGGTGGTGCGTGTTCACGAACCCCGGATACACCACGTGGCGGGAGCAGTCGATGACCCGCTCCCCCTCTTCGGGCACGAGGTTCGCACCGACCTGAGCGATCACGTTCGCACGGATGCGGACGCTCACGTTGGACAGGACCGTGTCGTTCTCGTCCACCGTGGCCAGCGTCCGGATGTTCTTCAGCAGTATCTGAGCCATCGAATCCTCAGTCCTAGTTCCCGTCCAGGATCTTCTTCGCTTCGTCCTTGTCCGACGAGTGGACGAACGCCCCATAGAGCTGGAACTTGTTTTCGGGGTCGACGATGCGCCCCTTGAGCAGGCGCAGCGCCTGGAGCTTGTCATCGGGGAAGGAGAGCTGGTCGAGCAGCTTGCGGACCTGGGCCACGGTGGCGTAGGCCTCCTTCATGGCCTCGGTCAGCACGGCGATCTTGTCATCCGAAAAACTCTGCTCGTTCATGGCTGCCACGAGCCCGTCGAGCTGGGACTGCGTCATCGGTGCCACCTTGATCACCTCTTCGACCGGCATGGGCGGCTCGACCGGCCCGGGGCCCGGGACTCCCTGGATGTTCACCGTCACCTCGACCTTGCCGTCCCGCCCCTGGTTCTCCCGGCACGGGCAGCAGTCCCAGGCGGGGAGCATCCCCTTCTGGCTGGCCGCCTGCTCCAGGAACGCCTCGACGTTGGATCGGGCATCACCGAGCTCGCGCAGGAGGCGCTTGCGTTCCTTCTTCCCCAGCTTGGGGTCTGCAGAGACCATTCCCTCCGCCTTCTGCAGCGTTTCCACCGCCTGCTTGAGCAGGGGCATGGGAAGCTGCGGGGGGATCTTCTTGTTCTCGGCCCGTTGCGCCAGCGCCGGTCCGCCCACACACAGGACCAGCAGCAACACCATTCCTGGGAGTACCCGATGCATCATCCTCGACCTCTTTTTCTCGGGGTTGTCACCTGCTGCACTCGGCACAGTCTAGGCAATGCCCCCGGACAAATCAATGGATTTGGCAGTCGCCTCGGAGTAGGATGCGACCCGGGTCCGGCCCCTCAGCGGCCTTTTCGGGGAAGCGGGCCGGACGAGGTTCCTGGGCGAGGCCGAGATGAGGGCGATTCTGGTCTTCCTGCTGCTTTGCGGGTGCACAGACCCGGAACGGGCCGGGCGGACTGCTGCGGCCGCGGAGAGGTGGATTCCCTTCCCGGTGGCTGCCGCTGCGGAAGGTGCAGCGGCCCAGGACCGACCGGTCTCCCCATCGGGACTGACCGGGATTGCCTCGCCGGGTGAGGCCGCAGCCGCCGAGGCGGGCGTTGAGCAGGGCAGCGAAGCTCCGGACCGTAGGACCGAGCCGGCAGCGGACAAGCTCGCAGCAGGCTCCGGGGCTGCCGCAGGGGAGGCGCAGCCGCCGCCCGTGGCGCTCGACCTCCCCGCTCTCCAGGGCAGGGTTGTGGCCTGGAATCTCTTCGAGCAGGGGGACGTAGCGACGCTCGATACGCCGAGACAGGGGCGGCTGAGGACCGATGACCTTGTCGAGAACGCGTACCTTCATCCTTTCTATAAGGGAACGGGAGCCCTGGAACCGCTGGTCCAGAGAGTCATCACGTCCGAGTACGAGACGCAGAACTTCGACATGCGGGACGCCGTGATCCTGCCCCCGCCGGCCACGCTGACCATCCTGGTTCCGGATGCTCCGGACGCGGTCCTCACGTTCTCGTACTGCGTCGTCGGCAAGGCGTTCCAGGGGGAGAAGAGCCGGCGCCTCTCGCTGTCCGTTTCGCTGGGGAAGGCCGAGACCGCAGCGTCGCTCTTTTCCAGCGCAATCGATGTCCAGGAAGGGGGCGGCTGCACCCGCTGGACCGAGGTCTCCGTCCCGGTTCCGGCAGGGCAGGGTGAGGCACGCCGGCTGAGCTTCGAAGTGGCCTCCACGCAGGGGCCGGACAAGCCCCGGCAGGGGCTGGCCCTGGCCAACGTGGCGCTGCTGGCCCCGGGGGGGGCGCACACCGCTCCCCAGGTGGCGGGGCGCTCGGCCGGACCGAACGTCGTCATCTTCATCATCGATGCCGGCCGTGGCGACTGCACCGGCCCGGGCAACCGGACCTTCCCCTCGGTGACCCCCAACCTGGACCGCCTGGCGGAGAAAGGGGTCGGGTTCGTCAACGCATTCTCCATCTCCAACCAGACGCGTCCATCGATCACGGGCCTTCTCCAGGGGCAACATCCGACCGTCGGCGGCTTCCACGCCCGCTGGTGGAACCTCCGTCCCGAAGTCATCGCAGCGTACTACGAGTCCCGGCCTCCCCTCCTCCCGCTCATGGCCCGGCTGGCCGGCTACTTCACCGCCAGCATCGGCCGGAACCACTTCCAGTACGGCACCACCCGGATGGGGCTCGACCCCGGGTTCGACATGGTCTGGGACAACCGCCGGGCCGTCGAGGACACGGTCCACATCATCGACCGCGCCAACGCGTTCGTGGCCGAGAACAAGGACCGGAAGTTCCTTCTCGAGATCAACATCTCTCCGACGCACCAGCCTTACAAGCCGCCCGAGCAGCACCAGTCAGCGGTGGACCAGATCCTCGCCTCCACCGACCCGAAGAAGCTCCCGGCCCGAACCGACTACCTCGGCGAGCTCCACTATGCGGACGCCGAGCTCGGCCGCTTCCTCGCTGCGCTGAAGGACGCAGGCATCGATGACAGGACCGTCGTGCTGGTCACAGCGGACCATGGCGAGACGATGCACGGCAGTCATTCGTGCAACTCCGAGCTGTTCAAGACCATCTGCCACAATTCGCACGGGCTCACCCTCTACGACGAGGAGATCCACGTGCCCCTGGTCTGGAGCATCCCGTTCCTCAAGGAGCTGGTTCCGGGGAATCGAGAGAACGTCGTCTCCCATCTTGACGTGCTGCCCACGCTGCTTGCCCTGATGGGGCTGCCGGAGCAGCCCCGCGCCCTCGGACGTTCGCTGATCCCCGACCTCCTCGGACAGCCGGCACCGGACGAGGAGATCTACGTCGAGTCCCGTCTCGCCAGCGCAGTCCGGATCGACGGCTGGAAATTCATCCTGCACCACCCCAAGGATGATGCGCGGACTCCCGCCTGGCTTTCCGGCCCGGAGAACACCACGCTGGAGCTCTACGACCTCACCTCGGATCCCTTCGAGACCCGCAACCTGGTCGGCCGCGAGAAGAAGCGTGCGGACCAGCTCCGCGAGGCCCTGCGCAGAATCCGGACCGAGTATATGGAACGGGAGAAGGCAACCCGCGGGACAGTGTGGGACCCAACCC
>VGRX01000499.1 GCA_016875215.1 Deltaproteobacteria bacterium | reverse complement strand
GGGGCCCTGGGCTGTACAATCCTCGAGGGACAGGAATCCCGCAAACGCACCGGCAACGCCGTCCACGCAGCATACCGCCATCGCCTCCGGGAATACGGCCGGCCCGCCATCCGAGAAGTGGCTCACTTCGGCGGACACAGAGCTGTCGGCAGCATCGACGTCAGAGGGAAGAGGCTCGTACGTGCCCCCGTCCGTGGACCACACGACCGAAACGTCCTCCGGGACAGCCTGCAGGCCTTCGAGGTCGAAGGGCACCGTCAGCGTCGCCGGCACGGCAAAGACCAGACCCGACGGTGCAAAGGAATGAAACGGACCGACCGCCTGGAACGACTCCGGGGCGGGTGCAGCCACCTCGGAAATGACGATCTCGACCGGCTCTGCCAGGGCCCCTGGCGGGACGGAAAGCAGCCCGCCGCCCGGGAGCGGTATCTGTCCACCCTCCGGACCGATGGTGCTACCCCGCTGCATCGAGTCCCCGTCGGGTGCCGTATCCGACTTGCCGCGATTCTCATCGACCTGGTCGGCGTCCGAGAAACCTGCATCCGATCGACCGACATCCACATCGGGCTTCGGCGGATCACCGCCCCCACCGTTCGAGCACGCCTGCTGAGCGACAGCCAGCGCAAGCGCGGCAACGACAACGGGCCAACCAGGCCCCAGCCCGACCCTGGACCGATCCGATCTGTCCTGATGCATCGCCGACCTCCCTGGTCGCTTTGCGGGAGACAAGACGGCGGCTCCCTCCGACCGGACCACAGCATAGCACCGCGTGCCAGCGGGTGACAAATGCACTGAGTTCTACCCATTCACCGGAAGCACCAAACCGGACAGAAGCAACAGTGAGATCATTTCTTCCTCCTGCGGCTCATCCCGTCTGCCGCTTTCAGTCGAGGGGGCTCGTCGACGCACTCACTCGTCGAGCAGAGGGCGCCCGATCACAGCGTCCGAACCGAGGCGATCATGGAAGACCTTCGCCATGCCGGGGACCGACTGGACGCGCATGTCGGTGTCGTGGGCCGGATCCTCGTCGTTCTCCCATGCCTCGTTCCACCAGGAGAAGCCCTTGATCTCCGGCCAGCGTCCGCCGATCAGGGGGGCCAGCGCCTCGTCGGCCCATTGCACGGGGTTGCCCAGCGGGTTGTTGCTGGTCACGCCGAACTCGAAAACGAACTGCGGTTTGCCCGGTGCGACCTCGGCCAGGACGAGGGAGACCGAGTCGACCATCTGTGCGAAAACCGGCCACTCGTCGGCCATCGGGGTCTGAGCGCCATACGCAGAGGTGCCGACCCAATCCACGGCGTCGTCGCCGGGGTAGTACTCCGCAATGGAGTTCCAGTCCTCGTTGGGGACCGAGTCGTTGTTGACGTGGAACACCCAGGTGATCTGAGATGCGCCCTCGTCGGACGTCACACGGACGATGTGGCGGTAGGCGGCGCGGAAAACCGCTGGACCGTCTTCCCCGCCGTGCCAGACGCCGTTCCAAGTGAACCACTCCCCATTGACCTCGGTCCCGAACTCGACGATGAGCGGGGAGTCAAACTTGATTGCCTCCTGCGCCCAGGCGATCAGCACGTCGTCGAAATCCCCCGCAGCGATGGCTTCCAGAGTGTAGTGGGGTTCCGCCGTGTTCTGCTCCTCGCTGCTGACCGGGAACAGCCGGATGAACGGAACTGCACCACGCTCCTTGATCCAGGATACCTTGTCCCAAGGGAACTCTTCTCCGTTGAACCAGTCGTGGGAGAAGTAGACCCAGGCGACGGGTTTTCCCACCGCGTTTTCGTATGCGTCCACGAGGTCCTTGGTGATGCTGTCCTCCATGCCGGACTCGCCCGTGCCCGGAAAGACGCCATGGTAGAGCTGCCCCTCTCCGGGGAGAGCCAGACCGAGACCGTGCGGGCTCGTGATCGGGTTGTCCTCACCACGGTCGCCGCCGATGTCGTCGCCCCGCTCCCAGGCATCCTGGTTGCCGGATTCCTGGTTCTGGCTGCAACCATGGGCAGCCAGGACCAACCCCGTTGCGACACACGCTGCGACCGACATCAGCGTCCTGAAGCCGGTGTTTCTCACTGTTGCCCTCCCTTTCTCAGGATGGGTGGAATCCGCCACCCGCGTTCTAACCGACCGAACCGAGTATTGGAGAGCAGGCCCCCGGGGGTCAAGGAGAATAGCATCCGCGTCGGGCAACTTGCCGTCCCTGCACCGGCAGAGTAGCATGAACCGGGAACAGCCGGAGACCAGCGTCATGACTCGATGCGTTCTATCTCCCGGCCGTTCTCCATTCGCAGGAGCGAGGTACAAGTCGTTCGGAGAGGGCATGAACAAGGCGTTCATCAAGGAAGACGACATCGACAGCGAGGTACGGTGGGAGGAGCCGCTGGGGGAAGAGCCCAGGTTGGTCACGCCCGAGGGGTTCGAGAGGTATCGGAGCGAGCTGGAAATGCTGGAGCGTGGCGCAGGGTCCCTGGACGCGCAGGGGGAGCGCAGGCTGCTCTTTCTCCGCCGCCTGCTGCCGCTCATGTCCGTCGTGCCGCCCAGACCGGGCGAACAGCGTGCCTACTTCGGAGCGTGGGTGACCGTCGAAGACGAGGATGGTCAGACACGGGTATACCGACTGGTAGGAAGGGACGAGGTCAGCTCCTCAGCCAGCCACGTCAACGTCGATGCTCCGGTAGGGCGGGCTCTCCTGGGGAAGAAGGCCGCTGACGTCGGCGTCATCGCCCGTCCCGACGGCGAATACGAGAATCTCGAGATTCTGGAAGTGTCCTGGACGCCACCTCCATTGTCGAAGACCAACCGGGCATGAGTACAGGCGGGGTAGGGGCAGGCTATGGCTTTGCTACCCGCACGACCAGCCGAGTTCCGACCTGGTATTCCCACTCCCGGCGCGGCAAGCGTAGCCCCGCTGTGAGCTTCCAGTCGATGCTGCTGCCAGAGATCTGGAGAGATGCGGGGACTCGGTGGGCTGAGGGGAGGGGAACCGTGCCTCGATAGCAACCCGGGGCGTGAAACCGCAAGGACTCGGTATGAACGAAGAGGTAGCTCACTTCGTCGGGAGTGTCGCTTGCCCCTGGGACGCGCTCCTCGACAGTCAAGGTGACCCGCACGGCCAGGTCCGGTGCGGTTGGCTGAACCCAGACGGTGCACTCGAAGCTGTTGTCGCAAATCTGCTGAGGGCTCTGCTCGACCTGCACCTGAGGCCTTCCGGCGGTTCGCTCGAAGGACCGTTGCTCAGCCAATAGCGGTTCGGCGATCCACTCGTCTCGAAAGAGCAATCCGCTCAGAAACACCGCCACCAGGCCGACGATGACAGGTGCCAGAGAGCCGATCGCCACTCCAGTGCCAATCAATGCGGCGGACAACAGGGCCACGCTGCCGGAGCGGAGGTGCCGGCGAATCAACCGCCA
>VGRX01000498.1 GCA_016875215.1 Deltaproteobacteria bacterium | reverse complement strand
GGGGATAGGAAACACGTAGCCCCTCACCCTGGCCCTCTCCCCGCAAGCGGGGAGAGGGGATAGGAAACACGTAGCCCCTCACCCTGGCCCTCTCCCCGCAAGCGGGGAGAGGGGATAGGAAACACGTAGCCCCTCACCCTGGCCCTCTCCCCGCAAGCGGGGAGAGGGGATAGGAAACACGTGTCCCCTCACCCTGGCCCTCTCCCCGCAAGCGGGGAGAGGGGATAGGAAACACGTAGCCCCTCACCCTGGCCCTCTCCCCGCAAGCGGGGAGAGGGGATAGGAAACACGTAGCCCCTCACCCTGGCCCTCTTCCCGCAAGCGGGGAGAGGGGATAGGAAACACGTAGCCCCTCACCCTGTCCCTCTCCCCGCAAGCGGGGAGAGGGGATAGGAAACACGTAGCCCCTCACCCGGTCCCTCTCCCCGCAAGCGGGGAGAGGGGATAGGAAACACGTAGCCCCTCACCCGGTCCCTCTCCCCGCAAGCGGGGAGAGGGATAGGCAACATGTAGCCCCTCACCCTGTCCCTCTCCCCGCAAGCGGGGAGAGGGGATAGGCACACACGCGACGTCGGGTTGGCGGCTCGCCGCCCAGGGCGTGGTCCGCAGCAAGTAGCCGACCTACCCCAGCGGCATGGTGAGAGACACCGTCGTGCCGAATCCCGGTTCGCCTTCGACCGTCACATGTCCGCCGAAGATCATGGCTCGCTCCTGCATTCCGAGCAGCCCGAGCGAACGCTGGGCGCCGGTCCGACTTTTCGGCATGCCCACTCCATCATCTTCGACGCTCAGGTGGAGGATACCTGCAAGCATTCTCGATGACTGCCGTTGGTCGGAGCCGGCGGCGGGCCGGACCGCGACCCGCGCGGTTACCTGAGAGGCCTTCGCATGACGCGTGACGTTTGTTAGCGACTCCTGGAATATCCTGAACACGGCGGTGGCACGCTCGGTGTCGAGATCAATGTCTTCTAGCTCGCTGACGAATGCGCAAGCCACACCGGTCCGCTTGGCGAAATCGCGCGCCTGCCACTCGAGCGCTGCGACGAGGCCGAGGGCGTCGAGTACGGCAGGCCGGAGCTCGGTCGAAATCCGGCGTATGTTCTGGATGGTGAGGTCTATGTGGCCCGACATGGCTTCGAGCTTCTCCAACAGCGGAGCGATGTCGTCGGGGCCTGCAGCCTTCGCCAATCGCCCCGATAGCCACGCCACATCCATCTTCAGCCCCGTCATCTCCTGCCTGAGCACGTCGTGGACTTCGCGCGCGATGCCCGCACGTTCCTCCTCACGTACGGTCTGCAGGCGCCGGGCGAGGGCTCGCAGTTGCTGCAGCGACTCGGTCAATCGCTCCCGCACAGCCTTGGCTTCGGTGATGTCGCGGTGGGTTCCCGCCACACGAACGGGGCGCCCATCGTCGTCTCGGGCCACAACGCGCCCGCGATCCAGGACCCAGAGCCATGTGCCGCTCTTGCACCGGAGCCGGTACTCGGCCTCGTAGTCGGGGGTCTTGCCCTCGAGATGGGCCTGCAGCGTCGCGGCGGCCTGGGACCGGTCGTCGGGATGGACGAAGTCGGTCCACTCGGAAGCGATTCGTGGCTGTTCGGTCTCGCCGTAGCCGAGCATCAGGGCCAACTGCGGGCTCAGCTCGACTGCGCCGGTTCGCAGATCGCGGTCCCAGAAGCTGTTGCGGCTTCCTTCAAGGACTAGCTTGAGGCGCTCCTCACTGTCCTTGAGGGCGGCTTCGGCCTGCCGGGTCTCCAGCTCAAGTCGGCGCTGCTGCAGGGCGATTTCGACTGCGGGGCCAAGCCGGGCCAAGCGGTCCTTGAGGACGTAATCGCACGCTCCCAGTTTCATGCACTCGGCTGCGGCCTCGTCGCCGAGCTGACCTGTGACGACGATCAGAGGCGCCGTGACGTCGCTTTCCCATAGGACGCCGAGCGCGCGAATGGCATCGAACTCGGGCAGGGAGTAGTCGGCAAGCACCACGTCGGGCCTCGCCTTCAGCTCCCTGACGAAGTCGGCCTGCGTATCCACCCGGGTCCCGTCCACGTCGAACCCGGTGCGGCGAAGCTCGGCCATCATGAGCTCGGCGTCGGCGGGGCGGTCCTCGACGACGAGAACGCGCAAGGGGGTCTGAATGTCGAGGGCTCTCTGCCTCGGTGGATGTGCGGAGGCCCCCGTCATCTGGGCGCTCCGGCCTCGGCGGTCCCAACGGTCACGGGTGGTGTGACGGCCGTGACTTCGTGACCTGGCGACCCCGTCGTCTGGGGGTTTCGCCGTTGCCGGCGAGACGCCGGCGCTACGTGCTTCCGATCAGTTGGCCGGCGAGACGCCGGCGTTAGGACCTTCCGGACTGGCATCGGCGCAGCTCCCGAGCGTGAAGTAGAACGTCGCTCCCTGTTCCGGCGCGGCTTCGCACCATATGCGGCCGCCATGGCGCACGACGATGCGCTGGACGGTGGCCAAGCCGACCCCGTTGCCAGGGTACTCCTCAGCACGGTGCAGGCGCTGGAAGACACCGAACAGGCGGTCGGCGCGACTGGGGTCGAAGCCGGCGCCATTGTCCCGTACATGGTACACCGTTGCGGCCCCTTCTTGGCACGACCCGACCTCGACACTGGCAGGGCTTCGCTTGGCCGTGAACTTGAGGGCATTCGACAGCAGGTTGGCATAGACCTGTTTGAGCAGGACGGGGTCCGCTTGGCAGTCCGGCAGGTCGCCAACAACGACCTCGATCTCGCGATCCTGCATCTCGTGCTGGAGGCCATCGAGAACGGAGGCGACGATGTCGTTCGTGACAACGGGCCGCACGTGCAGGTGCTGCCTGGCGGACCGCGAGAAGGTGAGGAGGCTCGTAATCAGCGCGTTCATCTCTGCCGCGCCGCACCGGACCGATTCCAGCAGCTTCCTACAGTCGTCGTTCATCTCATCACCGTACTGCATGAGCGCGATCCGCGTGAAGCCGTCCACTGCGCGGAGCGGAGCCCGAAGGTCATGGGAGACCGAGTAGGAGAACGCCTCCAGTTCCTTGTTCGCCGCCTCGAGCTCGACAGTGCGCTCCCGAACGCGCTCCTCCAGCACGTCGGCCGTGTGCTGCAGTTCCTCGTGCATTCGAGCGTTGGCCAGCGCTGCGGCGGCTTGAAGCGAGAAGCTCGTGAGGACGTCGCGGACCTCATCGAAGCGTCGGTCCGCCGATACACCCTCGACGTGCGGAAGGTCGCGGATGAACACATGCATCACGCCAAACGCACGGTCCCGCGACACGAGGGGCAGCGCCAACCCGGTGCATCCCGTCAGGTCGGGAGGGCCATCAGGCCAGGGCGTGGATGCATCGCAGGCGGCTGGATCGTAGGTGATTGGCGCTCCCTCGGAGATGGGGGGCGATGGGGCGAATGGGACGGATGCGACGGAAAA
>VGRX01000497.1 GCA_016875215.1 Deltaproteobacteria bacterium | reverse complement strand
GGTGAAACGGACGGGATGCACGCGGTCGTGGGCGTGTGGACGACGGGAGTCCGCTGGGTTGCGAGAGGCAGCCTTCCTGGAAGCCAGGACAAGAGCTTCTTCTACTACCGGATTCCGGGTGTGTTCGAGACGCAGGATTGGCTCGTGTCGCAGGAGCGATGCGGTGCGCTTCCCAACGCGTTCTCCTTGAAGCTGGAGCAGGGAGCGTACACGGACCCGCCGGGTGACTGGAAGGTGTACGTGTTTGCAGCCGGCAGCCTGGCGACGGTCTGGATGATCGTCGACCCTGTCGACGGTATCCTCGGAGTCGCTGTCGGGCTGAGACAGGACAGTGCCGACTTCGAGGCCTATATTTGTGACGGACAGCTGTGCCCCTGAAGGAAGAGCGGGGCTCCC
The DNA here is from genome assembly GCA_016875215.1 of Deltaproteobacteria bacterium. GTDB lineage: Bacteria > Myxococcota_A > UBA9042 > CAIXZC01 > CAIXZC01 > CAITUV01. The sequence continues at coordinate 3,018 of VGRX01000497.1, read as the reverse complement.
CCAGCTCGTCCGATCGGGGGTCTTGCGGTTCGAATTGCTCATCGGATCCGATGGTGGTAGAGTGGCGTGCGTAGTCGGGATTCGGGGGTCTTCTGACTGCGAGGTGCGCGATGGGTGCGGAACGTCGTAGATTCGAACGTTGGAAGCTGGAGGAAGGGGTCTACTGCTACATTGAAGGGGCACGCTTCGATGCAAGGTCTGCGGATATCAGCTCCGGCGGCATGTTCTTCGAGACGAGCCGGCTGATTCTTCCCGGTACCGAAGTAGCGATGGTGTTTCGGACGCAGCTCGACAAGGGGGATCGTCCGATCTTCCTCGTCGGCCGCGTCATGCGTCGGCAGGTCAAGCCGGTCGCTGGCGTGGGCGTCCGCTGGGAACGGGCATCCACGCCGGCAACCCGAGAAGTGCTGACTGGCTTTCTGCGGGGTGTGCTGAAGGTGGAACCCAGGAGCATCGAAGTGAAGCCGTACGGGGCAAGCGGCATCGTACAGGCCGTGTTCGAGTTCCCGCTGGCCCCGGAGCAGCTCGACGGGGCGCTGGTCGAGGCGGAGGAGGAATACGTCCCGCCCGCGGTCGGCGGGCGCACGTTCGAACGTACCGAGGAGTTGGAAGACACGATGCCCGAAGATGTGGTCGCGGCGCCGGCCGAGAAGAGCCCTCCTCCGATCGGTGGGGCGGGCCCTCTCACCACGCAGATCTCGAACGTCGGGACCAACGCCCCCGCAGACCTGGAAGCCCGCGTGCAGGTCAAGAAGAGCTGGCTCACGGTCCGAATCTCGTCACTTGGCAACCAGCACATGTTCATCGAGACGAAGAACAGGGAGATAGAGCCGGGCCAGGAAACGCAGGTCAGGTTCGATATCCCGGTCAAGGGCGGGGGCGCACAGGTGGCCTGTCGCTGTCGGGTCATCTCGAAAGGGAGGGATCTTCGGACTGGCGGCAAGGGCTTCCTCCTGGAGATCGCCCGCGCCGAGGAAGGAAAGTACCCGGGCATCCTCAACAATTACGTCCGCTGGCTGCACTTCGACGCACTCCGGAGAGCGTAGGCACTGGCAGACGACACGGGGCAGGCGGAAGGTACCCTACTTCCCGCAGTTCATCCCGTCCGAGCTGTCGAACAGCTTGTCGCTGGCGCTTCCGGCATGGGGTTCCGCAGACAGCGAGACCGGCTTGGAGGTCAGCTCGCCAATGGCTTCCATGTCCCCGAACCCGAACGCCTCGGCCATGGTCAGCACCATCCGGAACGAGTAGCCTGCGACGGACAGATCGCACGTGGCCGGGACGTTGGGGTAGAACTTCATTCCCGGTTGTGGATTCGGGCACTCCGGCATGTCATCAGAGGCCCCGGGCACACACCCTTCCATGTGTCCGGCACAATACTCGTTGGCGAAGATGGCCTTCATGTCGTTGACCATGCTCGAGCCGATGAGTCGTGCGTGCAGGATTCCCTCCACGATGGCCGGACTTGCTCCGGCGTTCCCCATCCGCCCTTCCAGCCAGAAGTTCTCGATCGGAATCTCCAGCTCCCACGGAAATGCGTTCGGGTCCCCCAGGAGGAGGCCGAGGAAGAGGGAGCCGTCGACGGAGAAGTTGACCGGGCCGGCCACGAAGCAGGGATCGTTGTACTCGAACGGGAAGTCGAGGCAGGGGGCCCCGGCCACATAGTCGATGAACCCCTCCACGCCCCCGAAGTCGGCACCGAGGGTCATGCGGGCGGAGAGCTTGCTGCCGTCGACCTGGTCGAAGCTCACCATGAAGGGTATCGCCTCGAACACGTCGCCCGCATACTGCGCCACCTCGGAAGCATCGGTCGTCATGTTCGCGGGGACAAGCTGGTGCACCTTCCCGACCAGCGGAGTCGGGTCGAGGACTTCTTTGCCCGGTGTGCACTCGAACGTCGGGATGGTCGCAAACGGGATCTCGTCCTCGTTGACGATGGTCAGGGTATCGGAAGGACCGTCGTACTCGATGAGGTAGTAGAAAGGATCCGGCGGGTGAAACCACGCAACGATGTAGGAAGGAACTCCGCAGTACTCGCCCTTCTGGAAGCCGTGGAGATGACCGGAGAATACTCCCTTGACTGTGCCCGGATGTGCCTGGATGAGGTCGCAGAGCGTGGGCTGACCTTCCACCGAGGAAGTGGTTCCCGGCGGGTGGTGAAGGAACAGGAGCGACGGCATGCCTGCGGAGAGCTGCTCGTCGAGCCAGTCGATCTGCGCATCGGAGAAGCTGCCGACGAGGCCGCTGTTCTGGTCCCAGAGCTCTCCGTCCATCGAGTTCAGCATCACGAGGCGGATCCCGTTGAGGTCCACCGAGTAGTAGAGCGGGTCATGGCCCAGCGCGCTCTTGATGGTGGCCTCGCGGGCCGGCTTGTCGGTCACCTGCGACATGGTGGGGTACATGGAGATGTAGTAGTCGTGGTTGCCCGGGGTGGCCTGCCAGGGGACATCGAGCACCGAGATGTGCTGCTTGAAGAGGTGGAGCGGACCTTCGACTCCGGGCTCGTCAAAGCCGGCCGGCATGGCATCGATGAGGTCGCCGGTGATGACGGCCAGGTCCGCGGCAAAGTCCAGGGAGTTGAGCTCGTTCACACCGTCCAGGATGTTGTCCGGTCCCGGATTGGCCGGATTGCCCGTGTAATGCACATCGGAGAAGTGGATCAGGCGGATCGTTCCGGGCGGCGGGGGCGGGGGGAGGTCCACCGCAGTATCGGATTGCGAGTCCGGCTCTGCGGAGGTTTCGCTCAAGTCGACTCCTGCTGAATCGGGCAGCGCGTCTTGAGTCAACGCGTCGCCGGTCGTGTCCGGTGCGGAGGAATCACTCGAATCGGTGCCGCCGGAGCACGCAGTGAGTGCCAGGGCTATCAAGGTCGAAAGCACGATGCGCATGGCGAGCCCTCCTTCACCAGTCCAGTTGCGGGGCCTTGACCGCGGCTTCAGGCTGCTTGCCGACAAACTCCTCGGCATGGGTCGAGTAGCTGGTCACTGCCGTCGTTTCCGACTTGCCGCCGTGCTTCCC
>VGRX01000496.1 GCA_016875215.1 Deltaproteobacteria bacterium | reverse complement strand
CGGATCCGCCCTGCTGCCGGGAGTGAAGGACCTCCGGATGTGTTCGAACTGCCGCTGGACCTGCGGCCGTGCAGGGGCCCAGGCCGAGGTCCTTCCGCCTCCTCCAGAAAGGCACAGCCAGGGGAGCGGGCCGTGCGTCGGGGGCGTCAGGATGACGTGCCGAGTGCGAAGTCGGATGTGGCGAGGGGCCCCCCGCACCCACGGTCCGTCCTACCGCATCGGCCGTCAGGTTGCCCGCACCCACGGTACGTCTTCATCCCCGCACACACCAGCGGCCGTTCGTCCGACCGGCGCCGTCCGACGTGTCCCACCACGGCATTCGCAACGCACCGGCCTTGCAAGTCGATACCCTGCGCTCCGACTCGTGTTTCGCCGTTCTTGCCGCAGCGAGGCCGAGCTACGCGTCGTCCTTCGTCCCAGCCAGTTGCCCGCATGCGGCCAGGATGTCCGAGCCGCGGCTGCGCCGGATGGTCGCGACCATCTGCTTGGCAGCGAGCAGCTCCAGGAAGCGGTCCACTGATTCGTCCGAGGGGCGGGCGAAGCGGCTCCCGGGGAACGGATTGAACGGGATGAGGTTCACCTTGCAGCGGATGTGGGAGAGCAGGCGGACCAGGTCACGGGCGTGGGCCGGCGAGTCGTTGACCCCGGGCAGCAGCACGTACTCGAACGTGATGCGACGACGGGGCGGAAGGGGAAACCCCTTGAGCGCGGCCATCAGCTCGTCGAGCGGGTAGCGGCGGGAAACGGGCATCAACTCGGCCCTCAGCTCCTGCGTCGGGGCATTGAGCGACACGGCCAACAGGCAATCCACCTCCTGGCCCAGTCTCCGGATGCCCGGCACGATGCCTGCGGTGGACACGGTGATCCGGCGGGGGGAGAGGTTCCGCCCCCGCTCGTGCTGGAGCAGGCGTATGGCCTTGACGACCTCGTCGACATTGAGCAGCGGCTCCCCCATGCCCATGAACACCAGGTTCTTCACCGGCCGCTCGGGGAATCCGGCCAGGGCCAGCAGGTGCTGGTCCACGATCTCCGCTGCGGTCAGGTTGCGGGTCCAGCCGAGCATCCCGGTCATGCAGAAGGCACAGCCCAGGGCACAGCCTGCCTGGCTCGACATGCACTGGGTGAACGCGCCGGTCTCCATGGGGATGAGCACGCTCTCGACGACCAGGCCGTCCGAGGTGGACAGCCCCATCTTCACCGTGGTGTCGCTGCTCTCCTGGATCTTCGAGATCGTGAGCCCGTGCGCGGAGAAGCCCTGGGCGGACAGATGCTGTCGAAGCGCTGCGGGCAGGACGGAGACGTCATCCAGCGACGTGGCCAGCCGGGCGTGGATCTGCTCGAAGAGCTGCCGACCGCGGTACGGCTTCTCGCCGAGTCGGACCGTGAGATCCTCGAGCTCCGCAGGCAACAGGCCGGAAAGGTGTTTCGTCTCCCCCGCCATCGACCATCCCCGTCTTCTTCCCCGGCCCTAAGCCCCGGCGGCTACGGAATCTCGAACGTGTTGAAGAAGAACGCCACCTCGCGTTCCGCGCTCTTGAGGCTGTCGGAGCCGTGGACCGAGTTCATGGTCAGGGAGTCGCCGTAGAGGTTCCGGATCGTCCCCGGGACGGCCTTGGCCGGGTCGGTTGCTCCCATGAGATCGCGGTTGCGCTGCACCGCGTCAGGGCCGGCGAGGACGAGCAGAAAGACCGGTCCGGAGGTCATGAACTCGACGAGCCCGTCGAAGAACGGCTTCCCCTCGTGCTCCCGGTAGAACCCGCGGGCCTGGTGCGGCATGAGCCAGACCTTCTTGATGGCCTGGATGTAGAAGCCGGCCTCCTCCCACATGGAGATGATCCTGCCTGCGACGTTCTTCTTCACCGCGTTCGGCTTGATGATTGCCAGCGTGTTCTCGCTCGGCCCGACTTCGTTCGGCTGTCCGCTCTCCATCCGTTCTCCTCCCATGTTGGTCCCGTGCCCCGGCCCGTTCCCGATCATTGGCGCCTTCCCTCGAGGGCCTTCTTCATCGCGACCCCGATGTCGGCCGGGGTCGGTGCGACCACGATTCCTGCTGCGGAGAGCGCGGCCACCTTGTCGGCGGCCGTCCCCTTCCCTCCGGAAATGATGGCCCCTGCGTGCCCCATGCGACGGCCCGGGGGAGCGGTCTTGCCGGCAATGAACGCGGCAACCGGCTTGGTCATCTTCTCAGCGATGAACCGGGCAGCCCGCTCTTCCTGGTTGCCCCCGATCTCTCCGATGAGCAACACGCCGTCGGTCTCGGAATCGGCCTCGAACCTCTCCAGCAGCTCGAGGAAGGCCATCCCGACCACCGGGTCGCCGCCGATGCCGATGCAGGTGCTCTGCCCCAGCCCGAGCCGGGTGAGCTGGTCCACCGCCTCGTATGTCAGCGTGCCGCTGCGGGAGATCACGCCGATGCGGCCTGGAGAGAATACCATGTCCGGCATGATCCCAAGCTTGCAGCGCAGGCCCGGAGCGATGAGACCCGGCGTGTTCGGCCCGACCAGGACGGTCTTCTTCCCTGCCAGCAGGTTCTTGACGCGGGCCATGTCCAGAGCCGGGATCCCCTCGGTGATGCAGACCACGAGGTCCATTCCCGCATCCGCGGCCTCGATGACCGAATCTGCCGCGAACCGCGCCGGCACGAACACGATGCTCGCATTGGCACCGGTCGCCTCCCGGGCCTGGAGCACGGTGTCGAACACCGGGACTCCCTCGGCAAGCGAGCCCCCCTTCCCCGGGGTGACACCCGCTACCACCTGCGTCCCGTATTGTCGCATCAGTCCGGTGTGGAACTTGCCGGCGCCACCGGTGATTCCCTGCACCACGACCCTGGTTTCGCCTGATAGGAGAATCGGCATCTCTATCTTCTCCCTCTTATCAAGTTCCTTAGCACCCTCGCCATGCGTCAGCCCCGACTGCAGGCTGCAACGATCTTCCTGGCTCCGTCCAGCATATCCGACGCCGTGATCAGCGGCAACCCCGAGCCGGCCAGGATCGCCACCGCCTCGGCCTTCCGGTTCCCTTCCAACCGCACCACCAGCGGGATCTCGAGCCGCACCTTCGACAGCGCATCCACGAGCCCCTGCGCCACCACGTCGCAGCGCACGATGCCTCCGAATACGTTGACGAAGATCCCGGCAACCTGGTCGCGCAGCATGATCTCGAAGCTCTTGGCCACGTTCTCGGCTGTCGCGGTTCCCCCCACGTCCAGGAAGTTGGCCGGCTCTCCCCCGCACTCCTTGATGATGTCCATGGTGGCCATGGCAAGCCCGGCCCCGTTCACGAGGCAGCCGATGTTCCCGTCCAGCCGGATGTAGGTGAGCTTCGCCTTGTCGGCTTCCACTTCCGAGGGCTCCTCCTCGCCGACGTCCTGCATCGCGGCCACGGCCTCCTGCCGGAAGAGCGCGTTGTCGTCG
>VGRX01000495.1 GCA_016875215.1 Deltaproteobacteria bacterium | reverse complement strand
GGGGAGCGGTATGCAGATGCCGGGGCGATGCTGAGAGCGCTGGGGGGGAAGGAGGCCGCTGGGGTGGTGCCTGCAGGACGGAGCCCCGAATTCGTCCGGGCCGGGGACCGCAGTCCGGCAGTTGCTGGCGGTCGTGTGGCGCCAGTGACCAGAGTAGTGCCAAGCCGGTCGCTGCCGTCGTTGGGTATGGTCGAGATTCCCTCGGGCACGTTCATCATGGGTTCGCCCAAGGATGAAGAAGGGAGGTCATCGGACGAGACGCTGCACGAGGTGGCGCTATCAGGGGCATTTCTGATGTGCCGGACGCCGGTCACGCAAGTGCAGTGGAGTGCGATCATGGGGAACAACCCTTCTGCCCACCAGGAGGTGGGAGACGACAGCCCGGTGAACAACGTGTCGTGGTTCGATGCGGTCGAGTTCTGCAACCGGCTGTCGGCAAGGGACAGATTGATGCCATGCTACGAAATCCAGAAGTCGTTCTTTGGCGACGTTTCCGTGGAGTGGAACCGGTCGGCGGAGGGATATCGCCTGCCGACGGAGGCGGAATGGGAGTACGCGTGCCGTGCCGGGTCGCCCGCCGCACGGTACGGGGATACCGGGGAAATCGGGTGGTACGGAGGCAACTCGAAAGGCCGTCCTCACTGTTGCGGAGAGAAGCTGCCGAACGCGTGGGGCCTATGCGACATGCTGGGCAACGTATGGGAATGGGTGTGGGACTGGTATGGGGAGTACCCCTCATGCAAGGTTACGGATCCGGCTGGGCCAGGTGCGGGCTCCGCCCGCGTGCTCCGCGGGGGCAGTTGGGGCCTCGGTGCCGGGTGGTTGCGCGCGGCGGACCGGGACTGGGTCGGCCCGGCCGGCCGCGACTGCTACCTCGGTTTTCGTCCTTGGAGGTCTATATAGTGGACCCTTGGTCATTGAACCCTTGGACCCTGGACCGCTCTGTGCAAGAGGGTCGGCGAGGCGGGGGGGGCGAGCGGCGGTTCCTGCGGGAGCGGGAGCGAACCAGTCGTCTCAGGCGGGCAGCCGGCCAGTCCCGGGCCCGCACCGGACGACTCGGAGCGGTCCGACGCGTAGCCCGTACGCCAAGAAGAAGGAAGACTGCTCGAAGCATGAGAAGAAGACCAACCAGGCCAGGGCGCTGGCTCGGCAAGCGGACGAATCGATCATCAAGCCGGGAAGATGTCGCTGGAGGAAGAAGAGCGGCTGGGAGAGGAAACGTGGGCCGAGTATGCACGGCAGAAGGGGGCAAGTCTCCGGTCTGACGGCCCGACGGTGGACTATCTCTACCAGCTCGCTGCGAAGCTGCCCCCAGACCTCGACAAGCTGTCCCGGGAAGCGGCCCGGTGGTTCTTCCTTTGGCAAGCGCACCTACGGCGCAATGCGGCAGGCAGCGTCGCTGCGACCTGGGAGATCAGCCGCGGCCTGAACGCTTCTGGATCGCGTCTGCCAGGCTTGAGACGAGAGCATCATAGGTGCGGACATCGTCGCCAAACTGCACCCTGTCGTCCGATGCCAGCAGTATGGGCCTGTGGGACGGTATGGGCGTCGGGTTACTCCCGAGCCTCGTTCTGTTCGTGGAATCCAAATCCTCGATGAGCAGACTTCCCTTTCGGAAGATCAGCCGCGCATGATTCCAGGATGCCTTTCCTTCGAACAGACGGATATCCGATTCCGGGGCCCGTCCCAACGTCAGAACAAGTTCCCCTCCATCCCAGGAGAGCTGCTGTCGCATGTGCGTTACGTGGAAGCTGCTGCCGCATCGCTGGCAGAATGCGTCCTCGGCATCTCCCTGGGCTCCGCAGGCGTCGCATGTGACAGAAACATCGTCCGGTGGCGGCGGGCCGTGCAAAAGGCCGTGGCTCCTGTCATTCTCCAGCAACTGAGCAGTCTCCTCCTCGCTGAATTGTTCCGTGATCTGCTCTTTGCGCCGTCGGCCTCTGCCAGAGAACAACAGGGCGAGTGCGAGGAATGCGATTCCAGAGCCGATTGCCACGAGGAAGGCTTGTTCCCAGGTGCGAAGACCGTTCCAGATCTCGACGAACTCTGACATGCTCACCAGCCTTCCCTCCCGCCCGTCTCCAGGAATCGGCGCATCCGGAAGCACGAGTCGAAACGCTGTGCCGGATCCTTGGCCAAGCTCCTAAGAATCGCCGCCTCGAGGAAGGGCGGGATGTCGGGGCACCAGGTGCGAGGAGGCGGCGGGGAGTACTTGACATGCCCATCGTAGACTTCAAACGCGCCGTCAGTCTTCCTTGGAAACGGCACGCTGCCACAGGCCATCGCAAACAGCGTGATTCCCATCGAGTACTGGTCCGATGCCGGAGTGAGCTGCGGATCGCCCCGGCACTGCTCGGGCGACATGTACTCCGGTGTGCCGATCTGTCTTCCGGCCTGCGTCTTGCGCTTTCCGGTCACCTCCTTGGCTATCCCCATGTCCATTAGCTTCACTTGCCGATTTGGGAGAAGCCAGATGTTGTCGTCCTTGACATCCCGATGGACCAGCGGGCGGGGAAGCGTGTGGAGGTGGTGCAATCCGTCCAGCACCGGCCTTGCAACATCCACGCACAGCTGTGCGGGAAGTCGCTGCTGCCTCTCGACCAGGGCACTGAGTGGTTCCCCGGAGAGGAACTCCATGATGAGGAACGGATCGCCTTCTTCGTCCTGCCAGAAGGCCCGGAACTTGACGATGTTGGGATGATGAACGTTGAAAAGGCTTTCCCCTTCCCACGAGAAGCGGCTCACCAGGTCGCGATTGGCCTTGAACTCCGGCAGAAGAACCTTCACTGCCACGGACTGGTCGGAGAAGAGGTCGCGGCCCTTGTAGACCTCTCCCATGCCCCCCTTGCCGACGAAGTGCCCAACTTCGTAGCGGTTGCCGAGAAGACGCCCCTCGCAACTGCCCCGAGGGCGGAACGGCTGCTTGGTGCCGCAGACCACGCAGAACTGCGAGTCATGTTCGCACGGTTCGTGGCATTTCGGGCAGGCGTAATGCATGGGCGCGACCTACTTCGAAGAGCCTGTTGGATTCGGTCCCGCTGGATTTTCCGCACCCTTCGCATCGGTTCCTTCGGCAGGCTTCGCCGGTGGCGGGGCCCCGGGGTCCGCGATCTCGTTACGTCCGCTTTCGGTGTCGGTCTTGATGTCCGGCTTGTCCGCTCTCCCGGGCGGAGGCACCTGCCCGGAAGGTATCGGCGGCGGTCCCGTCGGGGGGAGAGTACCCACTGTTGCACCGTTTTCGGGGGAGGACGGAGTCCCTCCACTCGCCCCGTCCGTCCCGCCTGCCGCAGTGGCATCTGCTTTGGGGGATGAGCCGCCTCCGGACCCCTGGCCAGGTTGGTCGGGCGGGATCTTCTTGGATTGGCCAGGCTGTTGGTCCTGAGGCACCGGAGCAAAGAGCTTCTTCAGCTTCTTGCAAAC
>VGRX01000494.1 GCA_016875215.1 Deltaproteobacteria bacterium | reverse complement strand
GTGAGCTGATCTTGTGACGAAGGGGGGGGAGCACGGGGAGGGACGGGGGACGGGCTGGGGGGCGAAACTGGAGCACCGAGCCATACCGAACGCCGCAAACCCGCCATTTTCCTAGGGGTCACGTTTCCGCATGTGCCCGGAACGACCCCCCAACTGTCTAAGTCGGGCGAGACCCCGATTTCGTTTTTGCATAGGACAGCCATGACGCGGCCGGACGCGGTCTCGCGGATCACGGGGACTTGACAACCACAGCCCGCCCTACATGACCGGCCCCAACCCCACAACCTTCACCGGCGCGGTGGACCAACGGACGCCACTTCCAAGTTCCCCGTAGTCGTTGTCGCCCCAACAGGTCACTTGTCCGCCAAAGGCCAACGCACAGGCATGTGCACCCCCGACAGCCACCGCAACAACGTCAGCCAGCCCTTCCACCGCTGTGGGCAGATAGTCGGGATAGGGGCCGTCCACGCTCCAGGAATCGAACGCATCGTCCCCCGGAATCGGAGGCCACTCGTCCCCCCAACACCAGACGAACCCGGCCGAATCCACCGCACTGGTCCGGTCGTCGGCGGCATCAAGCGCAACGATGTCGGAAAGCCCGGGGATCTGCACGGGAGCGTCCTTCATCACGATCAGCCCGCTGTCCAGTGCGAGCTTCCCGTGCTCGTTGTCCCCCCAACACCAGACCGTGCCGTCCTGCCTCGCAATGCAGGCATGCGTTTCTCCCGCCACCACGGCGATGGCGTCATCCACTCCCACAACGGGCACGGGAGCCATGTTCTCGGCCCCCGGAAATCCTGCGCCGAGTTGTCCATGCCAGTTGCTGCCCCAGCAATGCACCGTTCCGTCCTCCATCCGAGCGCAGGAGAAGGCATCTCCCGCCGCGACCTGGACAACCCCCTGCAGATCCTTGACCTGGACCGGGCTTGGTCCGTCGGAATCCGTACCACCTCCAAGTTCCCCGTCGTTGTTGGCGCCCCAGCACCACGCCGTTTGGTCGTTCCTCACCACGCAGCCATGGTAAGGGCCTCGATCTCCAGAATGCCACCAGGACCGACGAGGAGTGGCCGGTGGGGGCCGGAGACGGGAACGGGGTGGAACGGGGGCGGAAGAGGGAAGGGTGATCCTTGGATAAGGGGTGGGGATGTCCCACCCTGTGTCCAGACCAACCGGTCATCCCAGCTCGATGAACTCCAGCCGCGGAACTGGAACCGCACCTTCGGCCAGACCGGTCACCCCGCCCAGCAGCAACAGACAACGTCGACAGGTCGGCCTGCCGGTTGACATTCTGATTGTCGTCAGCCTGGGGCCACCCGACGGGGGGCTCATCGCCGGCCACCAGAAGTTGGATCAGCGGGGGCCGTTCGTGGCATGATGAAGCCACAAGATGGAGGGAATCATGACCGACCAGAACTATGACCCAGCGTTGGCCGCAGCCCTGTCGCTGACGCCCATCGACCACCCGAACCAGTACTTCGGCGGGAGGGCAGTCAGCCAAGCCGGGGCCGAGTCCATCATCGATTCGTTCGCGGGCGAGGTACCGTGCGTCTTCCACCTTCCGGACGGCGACGTGCTGTTCCTGGTCGAGGAACTGAAGATCGACGACGGGCAACTCATGGCAAGGGTCGCCGCCGCATCCCGGGAGGACATGCAGCGCGTGACCTCGCTGCTGACCGAAGACATCGAGCCCGCTGTCCGAATGGACCTCCGCGTCGCCCCCGACCCGCAGACCGGCGGGATGCCCGACCGGCTGGACACGGCCGTGCTGGTCAAGGTCCACGTGGACCTACTGGCGCGGCATTGAGGCACACGGCGGTTTCTGGTTCGAGCCAATGTGGTCGGGAATGCAGTGGAGCCGCTCTGTGCCCGCCCGGTTCTCAGGCGGGAACATTGGCTTGTTGGCGTCGGTCCAGAGTACCGTGTGCACGCAGTTGTGGTCCACGTGAATGCGACGCACCTTGCAGGAGAATGGCGAGAGGACAACGGCACCGTTGAAGATCCTCGCCGTTGGCAGTATCATTAGGCCGGGATGGAGGTGAGATGTTCGCTTCGCTATCCAAGAAACGAATCGAGGCCGTTCCAATTCTCCTGGCGGACTTGGAGCGACTTGTGGCTAGGCTTCCGGCAAAGCAACGTGCTGCTCTGATCTGGTCACCTGAGGCCGTGCGGAAGGCTCTTCTGCAACTTCACCGTGAACCGCTGTCCCGCATGGCAGTCGCTGAAGTGGGGTTGGAGGTGTTTCGGTCCTTCCACCGCTGCTGGCCGTTGCTGATGGAATTCCTGCGTGCCCCCGAGGTGCTGCGAGCCGAGCTGTCGGCAGCGTGGCAGGAGAAGGTGCTCCTGCTGAGGTCGGCCGTCGTTGACCCGGCGGTTGCCGATGCCGCCGAGTGGGCCTTCCGCTCATTGTCCGCTTTCTTCGACTTCTTCCTGTCTGTAGCCGCGAATGAGGTGATGGAAGGGCTTCCCGCGTTCGACGAACGGGAACTGGAGAGAACCCTGACCGAGGATGGCCCTGGCTGCATCTTCAGGACCCAAGTGCTCTTGATGGCCATCTTGGAGGGGGCCGCCGGCAAGATGGACTCAGGGCGAGCTGAGGAGCTTGCGGTCATGGCCTTCATGGAAGCCTCTTCGGCGTTGAATGCCCTTGCCAGAGAGGGCATAAGGCTCGACCCATTTCGAGGCGAAACCTCCGAGCAGCGCACTCGTCGCATCTTGCGGTACTCTGAGTTCGCACGCGGCAGCTTGTCTGACGAAGCACTGGAAGTGCTCGCCAGCGCCCGGGTGCATGGCCTGAGATGAGTGCCCCCTGCCTGCTGGATGCTTGCACTATCTCGAACTTCCTGAGGAGGGACGCCCGTCAGCGTTTTCCAGAGCTTGTCGGACGGATCGAGAACATCATTCGGGAGCACGGTGCCTGCGTCTCGGTGGTTACGAGCTACGAGCTTCGACGTGGCCTGAGATGCCTTGAGCTGCGTGGCGAAGGCCAGAAACGCCTCGCTCGGACCTCCCTCTTCCTCCAGGAAGTCACGGCATTCGGCCTCGACGCAAACGGGGGCAAGGGCTGGGATGTCGCCGTTGAGATCTACGCACAGGCTCAGGCCCGCACACCGGCGGTCACCATTTCGGAGGGGGACCTTCTGACCGTGGCGACGGCCATCGCCCACTCCAGAGTCCTCTGTACCACCGACGAGAAGCTCGCGACCCTGCTGCAGGGCATCGGACTTGGTGAGTACGTCGATTTTCTGCCCCTGGAGTGATGCCGAGGAGCGGCCCAGCCTTAGGGGGACCAGGCTCGGTATCGGTGAGATGTTCCCTGAGGGTATCCAGCAGCGTTCTTCGCTGCACTGCCTTCAACTGGCGGCCAGAAACGTAGCTCAGGATCTCGAAGGCAGCCGGGGACGAGACGAGCATTTGTTCTCCCGTTGTGCTCGCTGCTAGCTTCCGCGTTTTTT
>VGRX01000493.1 GCA_016875215.1 Deltaproteobacteria bacterium | reverse complement strand
CCCCGGACCAGAACTGCTGCGGCAGCTTGATCGGGCTGGTGAACTCGGCGAAGAAGAGGTACGGCCCGACGTGGATCCCCATCGGCTCGGGCCGGGCGACATCAGCGTCGAGCTCACCGGGAACATCCTGCGACGCGGTCTCGACGACGTCCGCATACGGATCCCAGATCTCGGCGACGATCTGGAAGTCGAAGAACACCGACACCTTGCGACTGTGGCCCGAATCGTCGGCCAGCCGGCCCTCGACCTCGAGCACCAACGGGCGGTCCAGGATCCCGAGCTTGTCAGCCGGAATGACCAGCGTCGCCTCCGTCCGCTCGGCGTCCAGCGAGACCTGGGTCCCGCCCGCACACGAGCTCTGTCCGACCGAGCACGAGTCGACAACCGGCTTCACCTCCGGCAACCGCTCACCTTCCAGGGTGTAGTACTTCTCCTCGCCGGGCCAGATGCGGATCGAAAGCGAATCCTCGGCCACCGCCTCACTGAAAATCAGGTAGATGGGATCTCCCACCTCGAAGTACTTGCCCTTGGCTGCCACCAGCGTTACGTCCGGAGGTGGATTGTAGGTACATGCGGCCAGAAGCAGGACGAGGGCGATCGGTGCACGGGACATTGAACTTCCCTCCGGGGATCGTGCTGCCACGTTTGCAACCGGCCATCATGGTAGCACCGACCCCCACCGCGTTTCCAGCCGAAACTGGCGGTGTGTCGGGGGGGCACGGAGCGCAACGGCGGTTGCAATGAAAGATCCGGTCTGCTAAGGTCGCGAGGTGTGCCTGAGGCAGACAGGGGGGGAACGTTCATGTCGAACCGCGAAGCATGGGCCAGCAGGATCGGGCTGGTTCTCGCCATGGCCGGAAACGCCGTGGGGCTGGGGAATTTCCTCAGGTTTCCCAGGCAGGCGGCACTCAACGGAGGCGGGGCCTTCCTGATCCCCTACTTCGTCGCATTCCTTGCACTCGGCATTCCGCTCATGTGGGTCGAGTGGTCCATCGGTCGGTACGGCGGCCAGTTCGGCCAGTCGACGACTGCCGGCCAGTTCGATCGGATGTGGCGGAGCAAGTGGGCCAAGATCGTCGGCTCGCTGGGCATCTCGATCCCGCTGCTCATCACGATCTACTACTGCTACATCGAATCGTGGACCCTGGCCTACACGTTCTTCTCCATTGGGAAGACGTACTTCGGCAGCACCGAGCTGGATTCCATGAACCAGTTTCTCCGGAGCTACCAGGGAGTGGCCGGAGGGGGACCGTTCCCGACCGTGCTCATCGCCCTGGGTTTCTGGTTCCTCACCCTGGTTCTGAACCTGACCGTGCTGTACCGGGGGATCTCCGGAGGAATCGAGAAGCTGGCGAAGATTGCGATGCCCATCCTGGTGATTTTCGCCGTCGTCCTGGTGGTGCGCGTCATCTCTCTGGGCACTCCCGATCCCGCGTTTCCGGAGCGCAACGTCTCCGAGGGCTTCGGCTACGTCTGGAACCCGGACTTCTCGATGTTGGGGAGCTTCCCGGTCTGGCTCGCCGCTGCCGGGCAGATCTTCTTCACGCTGTCGATCGGCAGCGGGGCGATTCAGACCTACGCGTCCTATCTCAAGAAGAACGACGACTGTGCCGCTGCCGGGCAGATCTTCTTCACGCTGTCGATCGGCAGCGGGGCGATTCAGACCTACGCGTCCTATCTCAAGAAGAACGACGACTGTGCGCTGACCGGGCTGGCAACGAGCTCCACCAACGAGTTCGTCGAGGTGGTATTGGGCGGCAGCATTGCAATTCCCATCGCGGTGGCGTTCTTCGGGATGGAGGCAACCCGGGCCATCGCGGCGCAGGGCAGCTTCGACCTGGGCTTCGTGGCCATGCCGGTGATCTTCCAGAAACTCCCGCTCGGGGCCATCTTCGGTGCGCTCTGGTTCTCTCTCCTGTTCTTCGCCGGGATCACGTCTTCGGTTGCGCTCCTGTCGCCGTTCGTGGCGTTTCTCAAGGAGAACCTCGGCCTCTCCAGGGAGGCCGCGGTCGTCGTGTGCGGGATCGTGCTGTTCGGATTCGGACTGCCGATTCTGCTCCTGCTGCAGTACGGCTACATGGACCAGTATGACTTCTGGATCGGTACCGTTCTGCTCGTGGTGTTCTCGCTCATCGAGACGCTGATCTTCGTGTTCCCGTTCAGCAGCAGCCTGGTGGACCGAAGCACGACCAGGAACCGCTTGGCGGCGTGGTTCAAACACGCGGGCGAGGCAGGCTGGGAGGAGATGAACCGGGCCGCGGACATCCGCATCCCGAGGTTCTTCTTCCTCCTGATCAAGTTCGGGTTGCCGCTCATCCTCTCATTCCTGCTGATCGGCTGGGTCTGGGAGGACCTCTCGAGCAACAGCTCCGTGATCCTGATGCGGGGCGTCGAGGGGGATGCGGCCATGTTCCAGTGGATCGCCCGAGGTTCGATCCTCCTGCTCATCGTCGGCGTGGCGATCACCGTTTCCGTTGCCTGGAAGAGGAGGGTGCAATGACCGTCGGAGGCTGGATATTCCTTGTGCTGGGCTGGAGCCTGGCCATCGGCCTGAGCGGGTTCTGCTACTACCGAATCCTCGGCAAGCCGAAGCTGGGGCAGAACGACGAACCGAGGAATCCCGTCGCCCCGACCCCGTAGCGTGTCAAGCGACGATCAAACATGGCGAAAATGTCTAGAACACGAACGTGAACCGGTTCTCGACAAGGAAGCTGTTGACCGCGTCGCCTGACTCGTCCCGCAGCGCGTCCCCGGGGAAGAGCACCGCACCCTCGACAGTCCAGAGGAAGTACTCCTTGAAGGCCCACTCGACCTGGAGATCGAGCTCGGTTCCGTAGTAGCGGGCCGGTTTGCCGCCGTTGTAGTTCACCGCGTCATCCGAGATCTCCACGCCGTCCTCCGCCAGCAGTGTCATGATCGGGTCGGTGACCGGCTCGTCGGCCCAGGCAAACAACGCCCCGGCGCGGATGCCCAGAGGCTTCCACGGCCGATACAGGATCTGCGGAAACGCACAGATCGTGTTCTGGACCCGCCCGTCGCTCGCCAGCTCAGTCAGCGGGAACGACTTGGACCCGACGTGCTTGAGGTTCTCGTAGCCGACCGCTGCAGAGCGGGCCGTCTCGAACGCCAGGACGTGCTCGAAGAGGAGAAGGCCGAGATTGGCATCCCGGGCCCAGTTGAACGTGGTCAGCGGGGTCTCGTCACGAGGGTCGGCGTCGCCGGTGGCATAGTCGAACTCCAGCGTGCCCGTCACCGGGCCCATCTCCACGTCCAGGATCGCCCGCGCAGCGTAAGCCTGGATCTCCTGGTCGTACACCACCCGCTTGGCCTCATCCGATTCCCGGAGCGCGGCCATCCCTTCGCTGATCTCACGCGTGTGCCCGAAAAGCGCGACGAACTCGCCCAGGAAATGCACCGGCCCAACCCCCCACTCGAGCGTGACCGGTATCGCGAACACCGCGTG
>VGRX01000492.1 GCA_016875215.1 Deltaproteobacteria bacterium | reverse complement strand
GGGGTCCGCCGGAACTCGGCCTGCGCACTGCAACTTGACGGACAGTGTCCCCTGCCCCATCATGGGCGCCATGAATGCGCCCACCCCACGCCAGCCGCACCGCCCGCACGTCCGAAACGCGATCCTTCACCTGTGGCGAAGAGCCGTTGTGAGCCAGGGGTTCGCGACCGACCTGATCTCGCAGGAATTCCGCCGGAACCGGCAGCTCGGCAGTCACGACCGGCGGGAAGCGGCCGAGACGCTCTACTCCATGCTGCGCAACTGGAGACGGCTGACCTGGGCGCTCGGGAGGTTCCTGCAGGAGGGGCAGAGCGACGAACTCCGGGATTTCGCCCTGTACATGGCCCATTGCGTGACGAGCGGGCTCGTGTCTCCCGAAGGTGCGGCGGAGAGTTTCCCCGGACCGGACTGGGCGGCCGTGTCCCGTCTCGATGCCCGCATCGAGGCCGTGGGGGACCCGGTGACTCGATTCGGCCTGCGCCATTCGCTGCCCGACTGGCTGGCGGCCAAGCTGATTGACCAACTCGGCGACGGGGCCGAGGCCCTCGCTGCGGCCCTCAACCAGCGGGCCCCGCTGACGGTCCGGGCGAACACGCTCAAGGTGAGCCGGGACGAGTTGGCCTCACGGCTCCTGGATGAAGGGGTGGAGACCACGCCCACGCGACATGCGCCGGACGGCCTCCATTTCGCAAGCCACATCAACGCGTTTGCACTGAAGTCCTTCCGGGAGGGGCTGTTCGAGGTCCAGGACGAGGCCAGCCAACTCGCATCCTTGCTGGTCGCTCCGCCGCCGGGATCCGTGGTTGTGGATCTTTGTGCCGGCGCCGGCGGAAAGACGCTGTCCATTGCGGCGCAGCTCAGGAACAAGGGGCGCGTGCTCGCTCTCGACGTGCACTCCGACCGACTCAAGGAGCTGGTTCGCCGGGCCCGGCGTGCGGGGACTTCCAACGTGAAGTCGATGCAGATTCCTCCGGATGTCTTCCCTGCACCGGTCGAGGCCATGACCGGCCGCATAGCCCGGGTGCTGGTCGACGTGCCGTGCAGCGGCCTGGGGGCCATGCGGCGCAACCCGGAGACCCGTTGGCGCCTGAAAGAAGAAGAGCTCGGCCAGCTCCCGCCGCTCCAGGAGGCCATCGCAAGACGGGGAATCTCGCTGCTCGGCCCGGGAGGCCGGCTGGTCTATGCCACGTGCACGCTGTTCTGCGAAGAGAACGAGGCCGTGGTCGAGCGGCTCCTGGCCGCAGATTCCTCGCTGGAGCCGGTTCGCATCACCGAGATCTGGGGCAAGGACTTCGCGACCCCGCTGTGCGACCCGACGGGCTACTACCTCAAGCTGTTCCCGCACGTGCATGGCACTGACGGATTCTTCGCCGCGGTGCTCCGGAAGAAGCGGTAGGCTTTCCCTCCGGCAGGGCCCCTACTTCCCCCTCTCTGTCCAGAACGAGAGAGAACCGAGGACCTCAACGCATCCATTCCGCTGCTTCGGGAAGGACCATTCCTTCACCTTCCCCAAGAGACAATTCGAGAGCTTCACGCTCTCCGTCGAGTCCGAGACGACCGCCCCCGCTACTCCCTTGCCAGCAACTCCCGAAGCTGAGAAGAGGTAGCGTCGTCCTCCAGCAGCGATTCGAGCGTCACCGGCATGCGCCACACCCAGTTGGTGGGAAGGACCTTGCCCGGGACGTTGATCCGGTTGTCCGTGGACGTGCCCCGGAGCAGACCGAACGGCTCCAGCAGCTCCTGGAGCATGAAGATCGCGAACAGGGAACCGGAGCGGGCCATGCGGGCCAGGGTCGTCTTGTGGGTCTCCGGATCGAGCCGCCCGGGTTCCGGGGCGGGCAGGCCCAGGAGCTCGCACAGCTCCTCGGTCTCCTGCGGGTACAGCTCCCACCATTCGGACAGGACCCCGGAGTCGTGAGTCGACAGCGTCGCCACGGACAGTGCGGGGTAGTCCTCCGGAGGGATGAAGCGGCGGTCCTGTTCCCAGCGCTTCTCCCAGCGCTGCACCTTGAGGCCGCAGATTCCCAGGTCTGCGAGCGTGTTGCGGCAGACATGGGGGATTGTGCCCAGGTCTTCGGCCAGCGGGAGCATGCCGCAGCTCTCGATCATCATGGTAAGCAGGCGACGGCCGTGGTCGCCCCAGGTCGACTCGTCGTCCGGGACGAACCAGCCGTTCTTCCCGGTCTTTTCGCCCAGGCGGATGGTCCAGATGCGGAAGAAGCCGACCACGTGGTCGATGCGGTAGAGGTCGAAGTAGCGCTCGGCCTGGCGCAGCCGTGCCCGCCACCAGCCGTAGTCATCCGCGGCCAGGCGGTCCCAGTCGTACGTCGGGAAGCCCCAGTACTGGCCCTCTTCCGAGTACATGTCGGGAGGGGCCCCGGCCGCGGTGTCGAGGTGGAAATACTCCGGGTGGCGCCACACGTCCGCACTGTCCCGGGCGACCAGGAGCGGGATGTCCCCCTTGAGCAGAACGCCGTGGGCCGAGGCGTACTGCCGCACCTCCCGGAACTGCCTGTCGAGGTGGAACTGGAGGTACAGGTGGAACCGGATGCGCCGTGAGTTCTCCACGCAGAAACGACGCAGCGAGTCCGGATGGGCGTAGCGGGAGGCCCAGACTTCCCAGGACTGGAAGCCCTCGACCTCCTTGATCACCCGGTAGGGGAGGTAGTCCTCGAGCCAGGGGTTCGCATCGCGGAATCCCGCAAGCTCGGCCTCCAGAGCCGGCCCGTCTTCCTGTCGAAATGCCTCCTCGAACAGGGCCATCTTCTCCCGCCGGACCCGCTGGTGCTCCACCGGGCCCGAGGCGTTGAGCTCAGCGGCAGTTGTCCGGACCCGCTCCATGAGCCTCGAGTCCGCCACGACGGACGGGAGCCTGTCCACCGCAAGGAACACCGGGTCCAGTGCGTACGCAGACAGTGCGGCATAGGGTACGGCATCAAGCCCCATGTCGTTGATCGGCAGAATCTGGACCACTGAAACGCCGATCCGGGCGCACCAGTCCACCAGGGCATGCAGATCCGCTGCATCACCGATTCCCAGCCCCCGCTCGCTCCGCAGCGAGAAGAGCGGAACGCAAATCCCGGCCCTGCGGGCCACGCCGAACTTCCGCCACTGCGCCCCGGCCGGACCGTTCAACAGCGCCTGCACCACTGACCTGGGAATCTCGTCCACGGGCACCCTCCAATCAGAAGTCCTGCATGATCTACCACGGGGCGGCGGGGAAAGACATAGGACGAATAGGATCCGCCGCCGGATAGGACGGAAGGCCGCCATCGCGGAGGTGGGTGTCTAGCATGAACAGCCGAGTAGCACCCTCGGCCATTAGTCAGAAGCCCCTTCTCGTTCCTCCCCGCGACCCATGTCTTCCATCCGTCCTATCCGTCCTATCCGTCCTATCCGTCCTATCCGTCCTATCCGTCCTATCCGTCCTATCCGTCCTATCCGTCCTATCCGTCCTATCCGTCCTATCCGCCCTTTT
>VGRX01000491.1 GCA_016875215.1 Deltaproteobacteria bacterium | reverse complement strand
CGTCGTTGCCGTGACGGATCAGGACTTCGATTCCGTCGTCATCAAGAGCGACAAGCTCGTCATGGTCGACTTCTGGGCCACCTGGTGCGGGCCGTGCCTGGCCCTCGGACCCACGCTCGAAGGGCTGGCCGCGTCCAACCCGGACAAGCTGCTGGTGGCGAAGCTGAACGTGGATACGAGCCGACAGGTCGCGTCCAGCTACCGCATCACCTCCATCCCGACAGTCCTCTTCTTCAAGGGAGGCCGCCTGGTGGACAGCATCGTTGGGGCACGTCCCAGGGCACAGTACCAGGCCGTCATCGACAAGCACGCGTGAGCGGCGCGTTTCTTGACACGCGACGAGGGGCTACTAGAATGACCTCGTGATTTGGAATTGGAGGACCGGCCCATGACCAGCATCGTCGTCGAACTGCTTTCTCGCAAGATCCCCATCCGGACCGAGGATTCGGAGGAACACATCCGGGATCTCGTGGCCTACCTCCAGGGGAAGATGGACGAGATCGACCCCGACCGTCACCTGCCCGAGATGACCCTCGCCATCCTCGCCCTCCTCAATACGGCGGACGACTTCTTCAAAGAGCAGCAGCGCGTCCGCGAGCTCAAAGAGACCATTCGCGCCAAGTCGAATTTTCTTCTGGAAAAAGTCGGCGAGAGCAGGTATCTTTGCTGACTGAGCCTCCGTCACGGAGGATGACATATGCGCCACGGCGCGTGAGGTTGCAGGCGATGCTACAGCCCACACGGGCATTTGCGGATGTCGCTCGAGATAACCGTGTCGGCCCTAGAGGACAGGCTCGATATGTCCTGTCCCTGGTCGCGTGGAGAAAGAACGCCATACCACTCGGAGAGTGAGATCGCGTCTGCCGCCCCGCGGCCTGCCGCCCTGCATGCTTCTCAGTCGTCCCACCGGACCCTGGCTCGAGACGTCTGCTTTCTGACCTTGTTTGCCAGAGGTTGTCCCCATGGTGGCGGCATACATTCTATCCGGATTCGTGCTGGGAGTCGGTGCAGCGGCATTCTACTTCTTCGTCCTGAGGAAGCGTCAGACCCAGGAGCTTCTCACCGCCCGTTCGTCGGCGGACGGCATCGTTGCCGAGGCCGAGAAGAAGGCCGAGGAACTCCGAAAGGACGCGCACATGGAGGCCCGTGAGGTCGAGAATCGGGCCCACGAGCACGAGAACGAGACCCGCCAGCGACGCATCGAGCTCCAGCAGGTCGAGCAGCGCCTCCTGAAACGGGAGGAGAGCATCGAGCGCAAGGGGGACCTCCTCGCCTCCAAGGAGGGGGAGCTCCAGTCCCGGGAGAAGAAGATCACCGAGAAGGAGAAGTCCGCCCAGACCATGGTCGAGAACTACGAGCGCCTCGTGGACCAGGGACGCAAGGAGCTCGAACGCGTCGCCGGCATGTCCGCAGAGGAGGCCAAGCAGGCCCTCGTCGGCGAGATGGTCGCCGAGGCACGTCTGCAGGCCGCCCGTGATGTCAAGTCCATCGAAGACGAGGCCCGCGACCGCGCCGAGGCCAATGCCAAGAACATCATCGCATCCGCAGTCAGCCGGTACGCCGGCGACTTCGTCGCTGAACAGGTCGTGACCGTCGTCAACCTCCCCAATGAGGAGATGAAAGGGCGCATCATCGGCCGGGAAGGACGCAACATCCGTGCTTTCGAAGCTGCCACCGGAGTCGACCTCATCATCGACGACACGCCCGATGCCGTGGTCATCTCCGGCTTCTCCTCCGTGCGCCGCGAGGTCGCCCGACTCTCGCTCGAGAAGCTCATCCACGACGGCCGCATCCACCCCTCCCGCATCGAGGAGATCGTCAAGAAGTGCGAGGCTGAGGTCGAGGCGCTCATCAAGCAGGCCGGCGAGAAAGCCTCGATGGAGCTCAACGTCTACGGACTCCATGCCGAGCTGGTCAAGTACCTGGGACGGCTCCGCTACCGGACCAGCTACGGCCAGAACGTGCTGGCCCACTCCATCGAAGTCGGCTTCGTCTCAGGGTTGCTCGCCGGCGAGCTGAACCAGAACGTCAAGATCGCCCGCCGCGCCGGCCTGCTCCACGACATCGGCAAGGCCGCCGACCAGGAATCGGAAGGACCGCACCACATCGTCGGCTGCAACCTCGCCAAGAAGTTCGGCGAGTCGGCCCAGGTGGTACAGGCCATCCGAGCCCACCACGAACAGCCCGAGACGATCCTCGACCACATCCTCATCGCGGCCGACGCCATCTCCGGCGCCCGTCCCGGCGCCCGCCGCGAGCTCCTCGAGACCTACGTCAAGCGGCTCGATGACCTCGAGGCGCTGTCCCGCTCGTTCAAGGGGGTCGACGAGGCCTACGCATTCCAGGCCGGCCGCGAGATCCGCGTCCTGGTCAGGCCCGACCAGGTCTCCGATGAAGAGCTCTCCGTGCTTGCCCACGACATCGCGGCCAAGATCGAGCAGGATCTTACCTACCCCGGCCGCATCAAGGTCGCGGTCATCCGCCAGACCCGCGTGGAAGCAACGGCGAAGTAGACCCTACTCGTAGATCTTCTCCGCAGCATCGGCTTCCGCCGCATCGGCCTCGACATCACGGGCATCGCAAGGCTTCTCGAGCAGCTCGCGGTAGTACTCGTGCTGGATGATGAGGTTCATGATCTCGCTGGTGCCCGTCCAGATCGACATGATCCGGGCATCACGAAGCATCTTCTCCACCGGGAAGACGTTGGTGTAGCCGATGCCGCCGAGCACCTGCATCGAGTGGTTGATGATCTCCCAGGCTGACTCCGTGGCGAACCGCTTGGCCTCGGATACCAGCCGCCGGGTGTAGCCCGTGCTCGAGAACCGGTCCACCGCGGCCGCGGTCTGCTGCACCATCGCCCGGGCGGCGTCGAGCTTCATGATCGAGTCGGCCACCTGGAAGCTGACTCCCTGGAACTCGCGGATCTTCTGGCCGAATGCCTTGCGCTTGTCCGTGTAGCGGGTTGCAAGCTCGAGCGCGGCCCGGGCCGTGCCCAGCGACCCCGCCGCTGTGGTCAGCCGTTCCGGGATCATCATCTGGTAGAACACGTCGGCCCCCCGGTTCACCTGGTGCACGACGTTTTCCATCGGCACGCGCACATCCTTGAATTCGATGCGTCCGGCCCCGCCGCCACGGGTACCGAGCAGCCCGTACAGGTAGTGCACGTGCAGTCCGGGCCCCCGCTCGACGAGGAACGCGGTCAGCGACTTGTGCGGTTTGTCGTCTGCCGTCTTTGCGTAGACCAGGAACACGTCCGCCCCTTCGGCCCCGACCACGAACCGCTTCTGGCCGTTCAGGACGAAGTGGTCCCCGTCCGGAACCGCACGAGCGGTAGCGCCGAAGAAGTCGGAGCCTCCCCTCGGCTCGGTGAGCGCCTCGGCCGGGAACGCCGTTCCCCCCACCAGCCGGGAAAGGTGCTTCTCCTTCTGCTCCTTTGTGCCGAACACGTGCAGCGCTTCACCCACGATGCTCACCAGCGGCG
>VGRX01000490.1 GCA_016875215.1 Deltaproteobacteria bacterium | reverse complement strand
AGCGGGCAGTTGTCCGTTTCATTGCCCACGCCGTCACCGTCGACGTCCGGGTCGCACGCATCCCCGATGCCGTCCTGATCGAGATCCTCCTGGAGGGGGTTGGCCACCTCGAAGCAGTTGTCCGAAGCATCCGGCACGCCGTCACCGTCCTCGTCTGCCGGTTCGAGGCAGTCTGCGATCCCATTGCCGTTGACGTCCGCGAACCCCTCGTCCACCTGCCCGTCACAGTTGTCGTCCACGCCGTTGCACAGTTCCTGGCTGGCCGGCGAAACGGCAGGATCGAACGGCGCACAGTCCGCGTCGTCGAGCGAACCGTCGTTGTCGTCATCGGTGTCGCAGGCATCGCCGAGCTCGTCGCCGTCCGCGTTCTCCTGGCCCGGGTTGGGCACCTCGATGCAGTTGTCCTCGTAGTCGAAGACCGCGTCCAGGTCGGTATCGGTCTCCAGGCAGTCCATGACGCCATCCCCGTTGCTGTCCGGGAAGCCCTCGTCCGTCTCGCCGTTGCAGTTGTCGTCGATCCCGTTGCACTTCTCCTTCTTGGCAGGAGCCACTGCAGGGTCGAACGGAGCGCAATCGAGATCGTCCGGACTGCCGTCACCGTCATCGTCATCGTCGCACGCATCCCCCTGGCCGTCCGTGTCCAGATCGGCCTGATCGGGGTTGGCCACCGTGATGCAGTTGTCGTCGAAGTCGGGGTACCCGTCCTGATCGGTATCCTGCTCCAGGCAATCCGCGATGCCATTGTCGTTGAGGTCCGGGAACCCCTCGTCCACGGTCCCGTCGCAGTTGTTGTCCACCTTGTCGCAGGTTTCTTCGGCCGGAGTATCCGCATCGCACAGGACCGCCCCGTCCTGGCAGACGTCGTACCCGTAGCACGTGCCGAAATCGTTGGTGATCTCACACCCCCCCAGGGAGAGCTTCTCGTCCACCTGCCCGTCGCAGTCGTCGTCCTCGCCGTTGCACGTCTCCTGCTCCGGCATCGGACCGACACAGTCGGTCAGCCCTACTTCCGTGCACTCCCGCATCCCGGTGCAGGCACCGAACTCGTTTCCCACCTGGCACGACGTCTTGGCCCCGACCGAGAGGGCGTAGGGGCCGCACTCGCACGAGCCGGCCTTCCGGATGCACCCGGTTGCCGGCTTCCCATCCACGTCGAACCACGATTCGCACGCAAAGTACGCCGGGCAGTCCTCGTCCTTCTCACACAGCGTTGCACAGAAGCTCCCCTCGCTCCCGTACTTCATGCAGGCGACCCCCGCCTCGTCTTCCCCGTGCGGTCCGACGCACTCTGCGTTCGCCATGCAGGGGGCGCACAGGGCCACCCCGAGGGGGGCACACACGAAGAAAGGCTCGGCCGCCGCAGCGATGTCCAGGCAGGTGGTTCCAGCCGGACAGTCCCCGTCGCACGGGACCGTGCACTTCAGGCCGTCCGCCCAGAGGATGCAGATCCCCTGCTCGCAATCCTCGTCGGTTTCGCACTCGTCTCCGAACTGCCCCTTGGCCGGAGCGACTTCGGGGACCAGCTCCGGAACGTCCGGAACGACTTCCTCGGGCGTAGCCTCGGGCTTGACCTCGACAAACGTCTCAGGATCGATCGTCCCCTCGCCGGCGCCGACCTCGCCCTGGACTTCCATCGAGTCAACGCCAACCTCGCCGCCGGTCGTGGAGCTGCCGGTGGAGCAGGCAAAGGCCGACAGGAGCAGTATCGCCGCGGCCGCGCACAGTGTCCTCATGGGGGAACCTCCTTCCAAAAGTCCTCTGCTATTCTAGTTAATCCACATACGCAGTTCAAGAGTGACGGCGACGCGCATCGACACTGCCTCGCTGACGCGCTAGAATGGCGTGCCGCCTGCGGAGGTGAAGGAGCCCCTCATGCGAATCGACGCGGACCTGCAACGCCGGCTCAAGTCTCTGAAGAGGGCATTCCTCGAGTCGGTGCCCCCCGACGACCTGGATGCCGTGGACAAGGAGCTCCTGGCGGACATCGTGCCGCTCATCGACCTGTTTGGCCGGGTCTACTACCGTCTCGACGTCGAGGGGCTGTCCGGCGTCCCGGATGGCCCCGCGCTGGTGGTCATCAACCACAATGCCGGTGTTTCCTTTGGCGAGCTGCTCGGCTTTGGCGCCCGCTGGTACCTGGAGCGAGGCTACGACGACATTCTGCACGGGCTGGCCCACGACGCCATGCTCAGGATCCCCTACCTGAAGAACTTCCTGATGCACGGGGGAGGCATACGCGCCTGCCGCGAGAACGGAAATCGCGTCCTGGAGCGCGGACGGAAGATCCTGGTTGCGCCCGGGGGCAACCTCGAGGCGTTCCGCCCCTACCGCGACCGCCATCGGATCCGCTTTTCGGGTCGCACCGGCTTCCTGCGGGTCGCGCTGCGGCACCGGGCCCCCATAGTGCCCGCGGTGTTCATCGGAGGGCACGAGACGTTCTACGTGATCAACGACGGCCGATTCATCGTCGAGGCGCTCGGGCTCCACCGCAGGTTCCGGCTGGACACGTTTCCGCTCTTCCTCGGTCTTCCATGGGGAATCGGCTTGGGTCCCCTGTTCCATCTTCCTCTGCCGGTGCGCTGTCGGGTCCGGGTCCTTGCGCCCATCCCGCTGGATGCCTGGTCGCCCGACGACGCCGACGATCCCGCGGTGCTCCGGCACCTCTACGACGAGGTCACCGGGAGGATGCAGACCGCTCTCGACGAGCTTGCGGCCGAGGAGGACGGATGAAGGAGAGGATCTCTGTCAACATGGCGGCGGCGGCGCTGGCCGCACTGGCGCTGTGCGTGCTGGATTCCGTGGCCCTGCATGCGGTGCGTCCGGGGGTGTTTGCGTCGAATGCGACGTCGTTGCAGTTCCTCCTCGTCACGCTGGGAGGAGCGCTGTCGCTCTTCCTTCCCGCCGCCCTCGTCCTCGCCCTCGCCGGGGAGGCCTCCGAGCGCGCCCGCTGCCAATGGGTTGGAATCGCCGGAGCCGCCATGTCACTGGCGTTCTGCACCTGGCTGCTCAACCAGAGGTTCAGCGGCAACAAGGTCTGGTTCCTGGCGGTACTGGTTGCGGGAGCTGCCGCCTTGGGCGGATTGCTGCGCCTGTCGTTGGTGCGGAGCAGCGGAAGGCCCGTGCGCTCGATGTGTGTTGCGGGCGGGCTGTGCCTGCTGTCGCTGGTCCTGTTCGCCCTGGATGTGACGCAGCTCCCCGGGCTCTACTCCAGTCAGCACGTGACCGTGGGGGTGTTCACCTGGCTGTCGCTGCATACGGCGTTCCTCCTGGTTCTCTCATTGCGGCCTGCGCTGCTTCCCCGAGCCCCGGCGCCGCGGATTGGAGTGCTGGTCGCCCTGGTGCTCCAGGCGCTCTCGGTAGTGCTCTTCTGGGTCACCCCGGGGGATGCGGTGGGCGAGAGCCTGCGCTGGGCTGCGAACTCGGGAAGCACGGGCACGAGGGAGGTGCTGCACCTGCTGGCCGGAGCGACCGACGTGGACCGGGGGG
>VGRX01000489.1 GCA_016875215.1 Deltaproteobacteria bacterium | reverse complement strand
AAAAGCAGAACCCCCAGAATCGGCAGGCGCAGCATCCTGAGTCACCTCCCGGTCCCAGAGTATACCCCAGTCTGTGATCGCAAAGAAAGCCCCACGCACACGCCCTGAGTTCTGTCCATACGGGACTGCCTGGGCCATGCGCTCGTTGACGTTGTCGTTGACGTCGACGAACACGACCACCAGCCGGCCTATGGATAGAACCCAGACACCCCCACCCATCCCGGCCTGCGGATCGGAGCGAAGCTCACCGGCTGTGTCACCTCGTCCGAACTGTGGGTGCGGCGCGCCACCGGCGTGATGGCGCCGGGCCTGCCCGGCGGTGCGCCAGCGGCGTGATGGTGGCAGTCCGCGTCTGCGGATCGGAGCGAAGCTCACCGGCCGTGTCGCCTCGTCCGAACCGTGGGTGCGGCGCGCCAGCGGCGTGATTAAAATTCGACGCCCAATCTGAAGGAGTAGGATTGGTGATCCGGGCTCTGCACGTCGAAGCCGACCTCGAAGCCCGTGTCGACGACCGTCGCGATGACCTGGAAGCCGAGCGTCATGTAGTGCCTGAAGACGTTGGCGGCAGCGAACACCGCCTGGTCGTCCACCTTGGTGCCGCCCTGGTGCAGGAACGACACCGGGATGACGTTGGATGCACCGTGCACGTACTGGAGGTTGTAGCCGAGGTAGGGGGCCAGCTTGAACAGCCCGGCAATGCCCAGCTTCTTCGAGAGGATGGCATCACCGGAGGCCACGAGCATGGCGTAGTCACGGGAGCCGAGGAACGTGCTCACCCCTCCGCGGAAGGCAAGCTCGGGAGCAAAAGTGAAGCCCTCGAACGCTGCATACTTCAGCTCGAGCCCGACCCCCCACAGGTTGCTCTGGAGGAGCTTGGTCACGGACCCGCCCGCCTCGATCGAGAACGGCAACCCCTTGCGGAAGCTGAACTGGATGGTCTGGAGGAAGCTGTCCGCCCCCGTCGCCGTCCCCACGGCCGGGTCTTCGTCTAGTCCCGTCGGGCTCATGATGTCGATCCAGTGGTCCGAGTTCTCGGGGATGTTCGACAGCGTGTAGTTGAACGCGATCTGGAACCCGAGCGAGCCCAGCGACGCCCCCGGCCCGAGGAAGCGCGGGCTCAGTGCGGTCCCCATGTCCCACATCAGGTTCTCGAATGCCTTGTCGGCCTGGTCCTGGGCCGCCTGTCCCCCGCTCTGGCCCCACAGCAGGCGGCTCAGCTTCAGGTCGTACTTGTCGGCCCGAGCCGTCGGCGCCGCCATCAGGACGGCCACTGCAACGCTCACGAGGAATGCCACGGTTCTCGACATCTGCATCACCTGTCGTGTTCTCAATCTCCGTACTACGCGCTACGTTGTCTCAAAAAACGGTAGCAGAGGGGTGCGGGACGTGTCAACGCTTTTTCCCGCCCTCTTTCCCGCCTTTGCGCTCCTCCTCCCGAAGCTCCTCCCGCCACTCCATGATCTTGCGGATCTGCTTCTCGTAGCCGGATTCCTTCGGCCGGTAGTAGCCTCCGTCCATGCCGTCGGGCAGATAGCGCTCGTCCACGAATCCGCACGGGAAGTCGTGCGGGTAGCGATACCCTTTGCCCGCCCCGATTTCGGCCATCAGCTTCGTAGGTGCGTTGCGCAGGTGCATCGGAACGGGCTCGCTCCCGCGCTCCTGCACGGCCTCCACCGCCGCGTGCAGTGCCAGGTAGGACGCGTTGCTCTTCGGGGCCGTTGCCAGGTAGGTCACCGCCTGGGCCATCGGGATCCGCCCTTCGGGCAATCCGACGAAACGCACCGCGTCCAGGCAGCTCACTGCCACCTGGAGCGCCCTCGGGTCGGCGTTCCCGATGTCCTCGGCCGCGAAGATCACCATCCGCCGCACCACGAAGAGCGGATCCTCCCCTGCCTCCAGCATCCGCAGCATCCAGTACAGCGCTGCATCCGGATCGCTTCCACGCAGGCTCTTGATGAATGCGGAGACCACGTCATGGTGAGCATCCCCCCCCTTGTCGTGCCGCAGCGGCTGCTTCCGGAACACCTCGCTGACCAGAGCGGCGGTCAGCGCGGTCCCCTGGGATTCGGCCACCCACGCTGCCTGCTCCAGCAGGTTGAGCCCCCGCCGGGCATCGCCGTCCGCGACCGAAGCCATCAGCCGCACCGCGTCTTCGTCGATCCGTACCTGCCCGCCGAGCCCTCTGGGAGATTCCGAAGCCCGGAGCAGCAGCCTCGCCACCGCCTCCTCGGACAACGGCATCAGCCTCACCACCGTCATCCGGGACAGCAACGCGGCATTGACCTCGAACGAGGGGTTCTCGGTGGTCGCACCGATGAGCACGATGGTCCCCTTCTCCACGTGCGGAAGGAATGCATCCTGCTGGGACTTCGAGAACCGGTGGATCTCGTCCACGAACAGCACCGTGTTGCGCCCCGTCCGCCGCAGGTGCTCCTCCGCCTCCGCCACGATCTTCCGGATCTCGGGGACCCCGCCCAGCACGGCCGAGAAGGGCACGAACCGGGCCCCGGTCGCCCGGGCCACCACGTGCGCCAGGGTGGTCTTGCCCGTCCCCGGCGGCCCCCAGAGGACCATCGAGGCATTCCGACCCGCAGCGGTCAGCTTGCGGAGAACGCCCCCATCGCCCGTTACCTGCTCCTGCCCCACCACCTCGTCGAGTGTCTCGGGCCGCATGCGGTCCGCCAGGGGACGCACCTCGGTTGCCGGATTGCCGGACGGGGGGAAGAGAGTGGGGTTCTTCATTCTCTATCTACTCCTCTCGACTCCCTCCCGCGCACACATCGACCGCACGGGACAGCGGGAGCAATGCGGAGACAGAGGCTTGCACAGGTTCTGCCCGAAAGCAACCAGCAGATCGTTCCACGGAATCCAGAACTGCTCCGGCAGCAGCTTGCGCAGCGCCGTCTCCGTCTCGTCGGGCGCCCTCGTCCTGACCAGCCCCAGCCGGTTCGAAATGCGATGGACGTGCGTGTCCACGCAGATGCCCGGCAGACCGAAACCCCGGGTCAGCACGAGGTTGGCGGTCTTGCGCCCGACCCCGGGCAACTGCAGCAGCTCCTCCATGCCCGAAGGAACCTGCCCGCCGTGCTCCTCGAGCAGAACCCGGCACACCTCGATCACCCGCAATGCCTTGACCCGGTAGAAGCCCACCGGGTAGATGGCCTGCTCGATGTCCGCCGCGGGCAGCAGGACCATCGTCTGCGGCGTCTGGGCCAGTGCGAAGAGCCGCTCCGCTGCCGGCCCGGTCTGCTCGTCCCGTGTCCGCAGGGAGAGGAGGGTGGCCACCAGCACCTTGAACGGGTTCCGCTCCGTGCGGGTCATCGCGGTGACGACCGGTTCGCGGAACTCCCGATATGCGGACTCCAGCCCCCGGACCAGGCCGTCGAAGTCGAGCTCCTCAGCGGCCACCCGGGCGGCAGTTCGCCTTCTTCTCATGAACACACCCCACGTCCGTATCGCACGAATCGAGCGTGCACGGGTTTCTGTCGTCACA
>VGRX01000488.1 GCA_016875215.1 Deltaproteobacteria bacterium | reverse complement strand
GTCTGCAAGGAATACCGGCTCTGGACCGGCTTCTGGGGATTCCTTCGGCCTCGCCGCCGGGAGGTTCTTTCCGGGGTGGAGCTTCACCTCGCCGCGGGCGAAGGGGTGGGGCTGTGCGGAGAGAACGGAGCGGGGAAGACGACGCTGCTCAAGGTGCTCTGCGGCGTGTTGCTGCCGACGGGGGGGAGGATTCTCGTCGACGGGATGCCGCTCTCCGGGGACGGAGCGTTGCTGCGGGGCAGGGTGGCGATGGCGGTGGCGGAGTCGCGCAGTTTCTACTGGCGGCTGACCTGCCGACGCAACCTGGAGTTCTTTGCTGCTCTCCAGGGGCACTTCGGGCGGGAGCGTGCGCGGGAGGTCGACTGCGCGGCCGAGGCCTTCGCAGTCACGCCGTTCCTCGACGAACGGTTCTACACGTTGTCTTCGGGGCAGATGCAGCGGGTCGCGCTGGCGCGGCTGCTGCTGTCGGGGGCGGGGATCTGGATGCTCGACGAGCCGGGGCGGGATCTTGACGGCGAGTCGAAGGGGCGGCTCCACGAGGAGATCGTGCGCTTGCGGCGTGGCGGCGGGGCGGTCCTGGTGGCCAGCCACGACGAGGATGAGCTGGCCAGGACGTGCGACCGGACCGTGACGTTGAGACAGGGGAGGATCGTGCGGACAGGGGCCGAGGGGGAGCCGGAGGCGGGAGGCGACGGGGGGAGGCATGATTAGGCACTCTTCCGTCGGACCGCTGCGGCTGGCCGCTGCGTTCATCAAGCGGGACCTGCTGCAGGCCGCGAGCTATCGCATAGCGTTCCTGTGGCAAGGGGCATCGCTGCTGTTCTACGTGGGGATCCTTTTCTTCCTGTCGAGCGCGTTTGCACGGGGGCCCGCGGCCGGGAGCGAGGGCTACTTCGCTTTCGCCGTGGTGGGTTTCGCCGTGGCCGAAGGGCTCTGGGGCTGCCTGACGAGCTTCTCGCAGCAGGTAAGGTACGACCAGGTGGTGGGGACGCTGGAGGCGATGGCCGCGACGCGGACGGGGCTTGGAACGGTCGTGTTCTGCTCCGGTCTCTACCCGTTGTTGTTCTACGGGTTGAGGATGCTGGCCGTGCTCGCCGTTGGGGCGCTTGCGGGGGCGGGATTCGGTGCGATCGAGCTCGCACGGGTGCTGCCGGTGCTTGTGCTCGCGCTTGCGGCGTTTGCAGGACTCGGGCTCATTTCGGCCTCGGTGACGCTGGTGGTGAAGAAGGGCGATCCGGTGGCCGCGTTCCTCGGTGCGCTGTCGTTCCTGCTCTGCGGCGCGCTCTACCCGATCTCCGTCCTTCCGGACTGGCTGCAGACCGTGGCGGCCGTGCTCCCGGTGACGTACGCGGTCGAGGCATGCCGCAAGATCCTCCTCCAGGGGGCGGGCTACGAGGCCGTGACCTTCGAGATGATGGTGCTGGCCGGCTTCGCTGCTGTTTTCAGCCTCCTTGCGCTGCTGGCCCTGCGCTGGGCTGTGAGCCTGTCGAGGCACGGTGGAGTCAGACACTACTGATGAACGTCAGCGAAGGATCACTGTTGGATCGGGGCGGCGGGGCAGAACGGCAATAGGACAAATAGGACGTATAGGACAAATAGGACGAATAGGACGCCGCCGCCCCCAATAGGACGAACGGCCCCTTCTGCCCAGGGATCGGGGCGAAGCCCACGGGCCGTCAGGGTTTGGCCGACCCGTGGGTGGGGTGCGCCAGCGGCGTGAGGGAACAGGCCCAGCCTGAGACAAGGCGTCACACAGCGCCGGGAGGCTGTGCAGATCTGCACAGGCAGAAGACCGCTCAACGGGTGGTGTTCGGGAAACGGACTACTCGGTCGCGAACTTGGCCTGGATCGACTTCACGACCGGGGTGGACATCTTGTCCTTGGAGAAGAGCCAGACCCGGACCTGGAGGATCTTGCCGTCCATCTTGGGGACGGTGGTGAGGTCGAGCGGGAACATCTCGGGCGGGTAGGGACCGTAGAGTCCCTGCCACGGCGTGGACGGGAGCTCCTCCTCGGTGTAGGCCGTGCGGACCTCGACCTTGAGGTAGGCGGTATCCGGGATGTCGGCCTCGACGTAAAGGGCGGTCCACTTGACGCGGAATTCCTCGAAGCCGCCGAACACCGTGGAGTAGTTGCCCTGCGGTGCGGTGAAGTTGTGGAGTGCGTACCCGGTCATGTCCGAGTAGGTGTAGGGGTTGGCGCCGACCGGGTAGTCGCCGACGGCGGCCTCGGCCTTGACATCGATCTTGGTGGCGGAGGACGAGCTGTAGTTCACGGCCCAGAGGTATCCGTCGGAATCGAGCGCCACGCCGACGGAGGTCTTGCTGCCGCCGCCGATGTCGATGATCTTGACATTGTTCGGCTCGTCGATCGGGATCTTGGCGACGTGGTGTTCACCGCCGCAGCCGAGGCCCGAGTACATCCAGCCGTCGACGGAGCCGGCCATGCCTCGGGGGCAGCGTCCGCTGAGGTTCGAAGTGGCCCAGACGAACTGGCCCGTGGCGGGGTCGTAGCGCGACACGCCGGCGCTGCTGTAGTGGCCCATCCAGACCCGTCCCTTGGCGTCGACGGTGATTCCGTAGAGGTTGCCGGTGGGCGGCGGGATGTGCTGGACCTGGTTGTTCGCAGGGTCGACGCGGATCAGCTTGTCGCAGCCTCGGCCGGAGATCCAGATGATGCCCGAGCCGTCGATGACCAGGCCGTACGGGCTGCAACTGATGCCGATGCTCTGGAGCACGGCGCCATCCTCGGACTTGAGCCGCTTGACGGTCTGGCCGCTCCAGTCGCCGACCCATGCATTGTTGTCCTTGTCTACGCCCAGGGCGCGGGCGCAGCTTCCGCCGGGGTAGGTGATGAACAGGACGCATTCATCGGTGCCCTTGGGAAGCACGTTCTTGTCGTGGGAGGTGTCGATGACGCCGTTGTTGTTCTTGTCGACGCAGATGGCCTCATCGATTGCGATCTTGGCTACGCCGCCGTCGGCCCGGCAGCCGACCCAGACGTTGCCGACGAGGTCGACCGCGGTGCGGGACGGGTCGTTGCAGACCTTGTAGCGGCCGAGCTCCTGGCCGGTCTTGGTGTTCAGCTTGGACACGGTGCCTTCACCGGAGTTGGCAATCCAGATGAAGGAGAGGTCGATCTGGGACGAGTCGAGGATGAGGTAGCCGTCCACGTTGAGGCCGACGCCTTCCGCGTTGTCCGTGTTGGGGTCGAACGGTGTTTCGGAGTTCGGGCCGACCTCCATGGTATCGCAGAACGGGTCGCAGTTGCCGCAGGGGGAGAGGACGCCCTCGTCGGTGCTGCCGTCGCAGTCATTGTCCTTGCCGTCGCACTCTTCCGGGGCCGGCACGATCTGGCCCACGCAGTCGCTCCAGAACCCGCCCTGGCAGTAGCGCAGGCCTAGCTGGCAGTCGCCGAGACCGACGGTTCCGGGATCTCCCTCGTAGCAGATCTCGGAGGTTCCTTCGGCCGTGCACTTGCAGCCCTGGATGCTCTGGTT
>VGRX01000487.1 GCA_016875215.1 Deltaproteobacteria bacterium | reverse complement strand
TTTTCGAGTTTCAAGCCGGGATACTGACTTCCCGCAGGAGATCGAGCTCGTCGAGGGCCTTGCCCGCACCGAGCACGACTGCGGAGATGGGATCGTCGCTCAGCGATACCGGCAATCCCGTCTCCTCCCGGATCAGCTTGTCCAGGTTCTTCAGCAGCGAGCCGCCGCCGGTCATGACGATGCCCTTGTCCACGATGTCGGCGGAGAGCTCCGGCGGAGTGCCTTCCAGCGCGCTCCGTATCGCCTCGACGATCGCACCGACCGGGTCGGCCAGCGCGTCTCGGATCTCGTCCGAGTTGACCACGACGGGCTTTGGCACCCCCTGGAGCAGGTCCCGCCCCTTGACCTCCATGGTCAACACCTGCTCGGTGGGGAAGGCGGTACCGACCTCGCACTTGATCCGCTCCGCGGTGCGTTCGCCGACCAGCAGGTTGTACTTGCGTTTCATGTGCTGGATGATCGCGTCATCCATCTTGTCTCCGCCCACCTTGACGGAGCGGGAGAAGACGATTCCGGACAGCGAGATGACCGCGACCTCGGTGGTGCCGCCGCCGATGTCCACCACCATGTTGCCCGACGGCTCGGTGATCGGCAACCCCGCACCGATGGCCGCTGCCATCGGCTCCTCGATGAGGTAGACCTCGCGGGCCCCGGCCGATTCCGCGGATTCCTTCACTGCGCGCTTCTCGACCTCGGTCACTCCGAACGGGACACAGATGATGATGCGGGGGCGCACCAGCGTCCGCCGGTTGTGCGCCCGGTTGATGAAATAGCGGAGCATGGCCTCGGTGACCGCGAAGTCCGCGATCACCCCGTCCTTCATCGGCCGGATCGCAACGATGCTGCCCGGCGTCTTGCCCAGCATCTCCTTGGCATCCCGGCCGACGGCCAGGACGCGCATGCCCCGGTTGTCCTTCTGGACCGCGACGACCGACGGCTCACAGGACACGATCCCGCGGCCCTTCACATAGACCTTGGTGTTCGCGGTCCCCAGGTCGATTGCCAGGTCGTTGGAGAATAGGCTGTAGAACCAGTTCAGCACCGTGCGTCAGCTCCTTGCCGCCCCTGCGAATCCCGATGGCACAGCCGGCAGTTCCGCCGATGTATAGCAGAAAGCCTGTTGGCGCGCAAGTACGATGCAGAGGGCCGCCCCGCCCCCCTCTACCAGACGCCGGCATCGCTCTCTTTCAGGATGAACCGGCTGGACACCAGATCCCAGCGGCAGACGGCCTCGACAGCCTCCACCGGGCCTTCCAGGCGGGCCCGGATCTCGGTGAAGTCGAGCCCCTTGCCGGGAAAGACGGAGCCGATCGTGCGGTCCCGGGGGGCCGTGCCCTCTGCGCCCGTGCCTCCGGCCGCCATCCGGGCCTTGACCTCGCACGCCGCCTTGCCGGGGAAATCCCCCCCCAGCAGGACGACCACCTCGGTCCCCGCCGTGAGCGCATGGGCGCGCCACGACAACACCAGGTTGCGACAGGAATAGTCCTCGTCGAGGTGCTCGATGGTCTCGCGGGCCGGCGGGCAGACGTTCTCGTGCCGGGCCGCTGCCGCCCGGCAGGCTCCCTTCTCCCCGTCGTCGGGTAGCAGATTGCACGTCGTCGAATCGCGAGTCACGATCGCGCGCAGCCAGGCCGCTGCGGCCTGCTCCTCCGGGCTCAGCCCCGCAGGCAGCACTCCGCCGGGGGCTCCTCCGGCAACAGCCGCGCATACCCGCGCCGGCGGCCCGTCGGGAAGCTGATCGCAGGCCCACTGGCCACCGGACGCGAACTCGCACAGCTTGCGCTCCGGCCCCTCGGCCACCGCGGCGCACAGCTCCGGACGACCGCCCACGACCGCTGCGGACACTCGGGCGAGCAGGAGGCAGGGCTCCCGCCGCTCGGGCGACACCAGCGTCATGCACCGCTTCTCGTCCCCCAGGACCACCGCCTGGCAGAGCACCGAAGGCCTCCGGGTCTGCTTCAGACAGGCCAGCCACTCCTCCTTCCTTTGCGCCATCAACGCCGCGGCCTGAGCGTAGCGGGCCTTGACCAGCTTCTCGCCGTTCGCGTTGGCGAACCGGGCGACCTCGTCCCGAGCCGACTCGACCTTCCGCTGCTCCTTGTCCTGGTTCATCAGCTTGTAGTACAGCGGCCCGTGACAGTCCGGCTTGGGAGGTATCTCGGCCGTTCCAGTTGCCGTTCCAGTCGCCGTCGCCGTCGCCGTAGCCGTAGGCGTCGCCGTCGCCGTTGCCGTGCCCGCTGCAGGTGTCGTGCCCGTGCCCGCCGCAGTCGCCGTGCCCGTCCCCGCTGCCGGCTTCGGCTCGTCACCCGCCACATCGGCAGTGACCACCAGGCACAATCCGACGGTCAGGATCCCCCATGCTCGAGCCACCGGTTTCGCTTTCTCCCGCAAGACCGCCCTCCCCTGCATCGACCGATGCGGCACGTGCGCCTGTCCAGCCACCCACCGGGGCAAACTCCGACCTGCGAAACGTGAAAGCAGTTGTCTTTCCCTTGCCCCCTGGCCCCCGGCCCTTCTTCTCGCTAGAACCTGTACTCCGCCATCGCCTTCCAGAAGTACTCCACAGGCTTCTCGCTCTTCTCCCCTTGCGAGTTCTGCTTCTCGAAGTAGTCTCGCATGGCCCCCCGGACGGAAAGAGTCACCCTATCCATGATGGTACAGCCGGCCTGCTGGTAGACTTCGAAGTAGCGCTCGCGCTCGATGGATTCCATGTCCTCACCGAGCATGCCGCCCTCGAAGTACTTCGCTCGGGCATCCAGTTGGGCCCTGAAGAATCTCCGTGGGATGAACCCGAGCGGATTCACGGACAGCTTGAACACGCCGTAGTGCTCGCGCTTGAAATCGTCCTTCCCCTCGTCGGCCCCGCTCTTCACGTCGTAGAACGACGTCTTGTAGTAGGTCCAGATGCCAACGAACGGGATCAGCCGGGTCGAGAGCTGGGCGCCGGCCTGGTACTTGCCCCCCTGGGGAAGCTCGCCCGAGACGCCATAGTAGTCGTCCTCCATGCTCCCCTGCTGCTCGATGTCCTTGTCGGCCCAGACGCCGAAGACCCCGACCCGCAGCTTGTCGATCGGGATGAAGTCGAGCTTGGCGTAGGTCTCCGCCCGCCAGGGGTGGGCCAGCTCCTCCTGCGTCTCCTTGTCCTTCCATGCAGGGGAGGTCCAGATGTCCTGGTCCACGCGGGCCGAGAACCAGCGGAACGGCTTGTAGCGGACCGAGAGCATGCCACCCATCTCGCCCTTGAGCCGGCTGCCGTCGTACAGGTCCGACATGTTGTAGGCCTTGGCATGGGGGTTGTCATAGTCCTTCGAGTAGTACCGGGCGTTCGCCTCCAGGACGAAGTCCCCCACTTCGGACACGGCCCGGAGCAGGCCGGCCGGCGCCCCGAGGTCGTTGACCGCCCCTTCCCCGTAGATGGAGATCGGCTCGAAAACCAGGGCAGCATCCAGACCGCCTGCGTAGAAGAGGTCCCGCTCCGGGAACGGGGTGTTCCCCTTGAACACGGTCAGGTCGTCGCCCACGGTG